>NZ_CP041238.1:3507500-3807500 GCF_013488225.1 Sinorhizobium mexicanum
CTCACCGGCATTACTTCGAGCCTTTTAATGGGCGTTGCACTGTTTGCGGCTCTCGACGGGCGACAGCAGCTGGCGATCCCGGCCGAGGCCTTTGCCGCACTCGATCCCTCCGCTCCAGGTAGCGCACCGATCAATACCGCCAAGCGCGGCGACCGCATCCTCTCGCCAAACGTCGTCGCCAAGCCGGCCGACAAGACGGTCATGGAAGTGTCGACGATGATCCACGACGGCGAAAAGGAGGTTGTCCGCCGGCAGCCCTTCGTCCACGTCAAGATGGCACTCGCGGCCAATCATCAGACGTCCGAAAACTATCCCGCATTCGACCCGCTGGCGATCTTCGCGACCGATGATGGTGACGCCGAAGCTCCGGCGGCAAGGACGGGCACCATCTACGGTTCGGATGTCGAATCCGAAGTGGCGCTGAAAACCGTCGACTTTCCGTTGAAAGGATCGGGCTTGAGCTTCGGCCCATCCATGTCGCTCGACGAGGTGGAGGAAAACGTCCGCACCAACGGTTCGGTCCTGACGGAGGGCAATACGCAGGTTGCTTCGCTCTTCTATGTCGACCCGCAACGCTTCGCTTCGGATGCGGGCGATCTCGATCTGATCCAGGGGCTTTCGGCCCGGATCGTCGAGGAGAACATGAGCGTTTCGGCCTACGAGAATATCACCAAGCAGAGCACCGAATACGCCGACGACGTCATACCGGTGCGCCGGCCGACACCGATCGCGACCGTGATGATGAATGCCGGCTATGCCAAGGCGCAGGCCGAGGATGCCGGAGGCTACATCGAAGAGGCACTCGGCGCCAAGGAACTCGCCGCCGGCGACGTCCTGCGCATCGGCATCATCCAGAAAGGCGAAGAGGCGCGCATCGTGCGCGCCACCATCTACTCGCGCAATCGTCACGTGCTCACCATGGCCGTCGACGACAAGGGCCGTTTCGTCCCCGGTGCCGAGCCGCCGAAACTCGATGCGGTCGCGACGGCCTTCGACGACAACGGCACGCCGGTCGTCACCAGCGGCCATGATCTGCCCCGCGTTTACGACGGTATCTATCGAGCCGCCCTCTCCTACGGCATGAACTCCGACATGGTGGCCCTGGTGGTCAAGCTGTTGGCAAGCAATGTCGACTTCCAGGCGCAGTTGAAGCCGACAGATTCACTCGAGGCGTTCTTCTCCGTCACCGACGAAAGCGGGCTCGCGACGGATGATTCCGAACTTCTCTACGTGAATGCCAAGTTCGGCGACGCCGAAACCCGGTTCTACCGTTTCCAGGACCCGGACGACAATTCGATCGACTACTTCGACATGGACGGCAAGAGCATCCGCCAGTTTCTTTTGCGCAATCCCGTTCCGAACGGCCATTTCCGTTCCGGTTTCGGCATGCGCCGGCACCCGATCCTCGGCTTCTCCCGCATGCATACGGGTGTTGACTGGTCGGCGCCGCGCGGCACGCCGATCATCGCGGCCGGCAATGGTACGGTCGAGAAGGCCGGCTGGGACTCCGGCGGCTACGGCAACCAGACGCTGATCCGGCACGCCAACGGCTACGTCTCGTCCTACAACCACCAGAGCGCGATCTCCAAGAGCGTCAAGCCGGGCGCCAAGGTCGTCCAGGGCCAGGTGATCGGCTGGGTCGGTACGACCGGGCTTTCGACCGGTCCGCATCTCCACTACGAGCTGGTCGTAAACGGCAACAAGGTCGATCCCCTGCGCATCCGCCTGCCCGGCGGCAAATCGCTCAAAGGAGATGCGCTGGCGAAGTTCGAGAAGGAACGCGAACGGATCGATGAACTTCTCGGCAAGGACGAGGGCAACGAGGTTGCGAGCAAGTAACGCTCACCGCTGTAATGCGGAAAGGCCGCCCTTCGGCGGCCTTTTGTGTTTTATACTCTACAGCGCCGCGCGTCTGACAAGACGCGCAAAGAAAGCTGTAGCACTTTGAATTGCTGCATGTCTTTATCCTGAAATCGGCGACGATTTAAGGATACATGCAGTAGCTTACGCGGCCTCCTTCTCTGAGGACGTGCCCCTTTTGAAGTTCAGCCGGTCGGAGCCGGCAAGAACCTTCACGACCGAGCCGTCCGGGAACTCGCCCTGCAGCATCTTTTCGGCCAGCGGATCCTGAACATATTTCTGGATCGCCCGCTTCAAGGGCCGAGCGCCGTAGGCGGGGTCATAGCCCTTGTCAGCCAGGAAGGCACGCGCATCGTCTTCCAATTCGATCGTGATCTTGCGATCGGCAAGCAGCTTGCGCAGCCTTTCGAGCTGGATATCGACAATTGCACCCATTTCCGAGCGACGCAGGCGGTGGAACAGGATGATCTCGTCAACACGGTTCAGGAATTCCGGACGGAAGGCTTCTCTCACCCTCGCCATTACCTGATCATAAGCCACATTGCTGTCCTCGTTCTCGCCAAGCGCGGTCAGGTATTCCGCACCGAGGTTTGAGGTCATGATGATCATCGTGTTCTTGAAGTCGACCGTGCGCCCCTGACCATCGGTCAACCGTCCGTCGTCAAGCACCTGCAAGAGCACGTTGAAGACATCCGGATGCGCCTTCTCGATCTCGTCGAAGAGCACGACCTGGTAGGGCCGGCGGCGGACGGATTCGGTCAGTGCGCCGCCCTCTTCGTAGCCGACGTAACCGGGAGGCGCACCGATCAGCCGGGCAACGGAGTGCTTCTCCATGTACTCCGACATGTCGATCCGCATCAGCGCCGTCTCGTCATCGAAGAGGAACCGGGCAAGCGCCTTGGTCAACTCCGTCTTGCCGACGCCGGTAGGTCCAAGGAAGATGAACGAGCCGATCGGACGGTTGGGATCCTGAAGCCCGGCGCGGGAACGCCGGACCGCCCGCGAGACGGCCTGCACCGCATCGCCTTGGCCGACGACCCATTTTGCCAGTTCGTCTTCCATCCTGAGCAGCTTCTCGCGCTCGCCTTCGAGCATCTTGTCGACGGGAATGCCGGTCCAGCGCGAAACGATGTGGGCGATGTTGTCGGGCGTAACGACCTCTTGCACCATCGCATCGGCACTCGAACCGTCCTGACTTTCAGCGTCGGCAAGCGCCTTCTCGAGTTTCGGGATCACGCCGTAGGCGAGTTCGCCAGCACGCTGGAATTCACCCTTGCGCTGAACGATCTGAAGCTCGATGCGCGCCTCGTCGAGCTGTTTCTTGAGATCGGCAGCTTGCCCGAGTTTCTGCTTTTCAGCCTGCCAGCGCGCCGTTAGCGCGGCAGCTTCCTCTTCAAGAGAGGCCAGGTCGAGTTCCAGTTTTGCGAGGCGATCCTTGGAGGATGCGTCGGTCTCCTTCTTCAGGGCTTCGCGCTCGATCTTCAACTGGATGACGCGCCGGTCGAGTTCGTCGAGTTCCTCCGGCTTGGAGTCGACCTGCATCCTGAGGCGCGATGCAGCCTCGTCCATCAGGTCGATTGCCTTGTCCGGCAGGAAGCGGTCGGTGATATAGCGGTTGGAAAGCGTCACGGCGGCCACCAGCGCGGAATCCGAGATCCGTACCTTGTGGTGCTGTTCATACTTTTCCTTGAGACCGCGCAGGATCGAAATGGTGTCCTCAACCGTCGGTTCGTCCACCATCACTGGCTGGAAGCGGCGGGCAAGGGCGGCATCCTTCTCGACATGCTTGCGATACTCGTCGAGCGTCGTCGCGCCGACGCAGTGCAATTCGCCGCGCGCAAGCGCGGGCTTCAAGAGGTTCGAGGCATCCATGGCCCCGTCTGCCTTGCCAGCGCCGACAAGCGTGTGCATCTCGTCGATGAAGAGAATGATTTCACCGTTTTCCGACTGGACCTCGTTGAGCACCGCCTTCAGCCGCTCCTCGAATTCACCGCGGAATTTCGCGCCGGCTATCAGCGCGCCCATATCGAGCGCCATCAGCCGCTTGTCCTTGAGACTCTCTGGCACGTCACCGTTGACGATGCGTAGCGCCAGGCCTTCGGCGATCGCCGTCTTGCCGACGCCGGGCTCACCGATCAACACCGGGTTGTTCTTGGTCCGGCGCGAAAGCACCTGGATCGTGCGACGGATTTCGTCGTCGCGGCCGATCACCGGGTCGAGCTTGCCCTCCCGCGCTTCCGCCGTCAGGTCGCGCGCGTATTTCTTGAGCGAGTCGAAGCCCTGCTCGGCATTGGCGCTGTCGGCCGTGCGCCCCTTACGGATTTCATTGATGACCTGGTTGAGCTTGGTCGGCGTGACGCCCGCCTTCGACAGGATCGATGCGGTCGCAGCCGAGCTTTCGATCGCCAGCGCCAGGAGCAGGCGCTCGACGGTCACGAAGCTGTCGCCGGCCTTCTTCGCGGCCTGTTCGGCTGCAGTGAAAACCTTGGCGAGCGGCTGCGACAGGTAGACGGAACCATTGCCGCCGGAAACTTTCGGAAGCTTGGCCAGAGCGGCAGCCGTGCCGGCCCGCGCCTCGCGTGGATCACCGCCGGCGCGCTCGATCAAGGACGCGGCCATGCCCTGATCATCGTCGAGCAATACCTTGAGGACGTGCTCGGGCGTGAACTGCTGGTGTCCCTCTGCCAACGCATAGGTCTGCGCCGATTGCAGGAAACCGCGGACACGCTCGGAATATTTCTCGATATTCATTCTCTACCTCCATAGCCCGGCGAGCCCATCTTCGTGGCACTGGCCGGCGTTTCAGGATCAGGCTCCCGCATTCGGCAAGCCTGTCACTTCAGCGCCGCGCGTCCTATCAGACGCGCAAGGGTCGCTGACGCTTTGAAATGCTGCATAATTTTATCCTTAGATCGACTCGATCTAAGGAATTATGCAGTGAGACCTCGTCCTCGCATTTGCGCGCGATCGAGTCCTCGAAGCGGAATATGGGGCAGCATTTTCGGAAATTAAAGTGCCGCAACGGAAGGCGTTCAGTGAAATCTCGATCGGCAAGTGGCGCCTGCCCGTTCCGATCAAAGAGCGCCTCGATCATCGAGTGGTAGGCACAAGAAAACCCGGCTGCTGGCAGCCGGGTTTTCGTCAAATCGTCGCGTAAGGCCGCGCGAAACGCGGCGGAATGCATTTATTCCGAGGTGGCAAGCGCCGGCGCGTCGCCGGATGCTTCTCCGCCCGGCTGGGCGTCGCCCGATGCTTCGTCCTGCGCGCCGCGGCGCGGCTGCCGGCGCGGACGGCTCGCGCTGCGACGGCGAGAGGCCGGGCGGCTGGAGGCCGCCGCAGGCGTTTCTTCTTCCATTGCAACTTCGGCAGGCGTGCCTTCGATCACCGGCTGCGGACCGGAACCGTCCATAACCGGCTGAGGTGCGCTCACCGGAGGCTGGGCTGCAACTGAGACAGGTGCCTCTTCGGCATAGACCTGATCCAGATCGTCCTGATCGCGATCGACCACGTCTCTTTCCTGATAGTCCTGGCGCTCTTCGCGCTGGAAACGATCCTGCATCTGTGCCTGGGCAGCCGCGATGATGCGGTTGTAGTGTTCGGCGTGCTGCAGGTAGTTTTCGGCCATGACGCGGTCGCCGGAGCTCTGGGCGTCACGCGCAAGGGCGGCGTACTTCTCGGCGATGTGCTGGGCCGTACCGCGAATCTTCACGTCAGGACCGGAGCTGTCGTAAGTCCGCGTAAGCGGATTGGATCCCTTACGATTGTGATTGTTGTTTCCGTTGTTGTTGTTGTTATTTCGCCCACGGCCGCGCTTGTTTTGCTGTCCTGGCCTCATTGTACATTCACCCGAATTTTCTTGATAATGATGATCATATGGTTCCGCGTCCCGGCCGGATCTGTCCGCGCCCGAGAAAACACGCGCCGCAACAGACCGCATATCGCGATCTCGGCGCCGGCTGACGTCAAATTAACAGGTACCCGCACGAGGCACTGTCGAAACCCTAGCAACTCTTTCTTGAGAGCAATCCCCGTGGCCAGGTCATACCGGAACGAATCTTTGGTCAATGACCTTCTGCCCAGTGCGCGGGGGCAAACTAGCCCGCTTCCTTTAGGATTCCAAGCCCTTTCTTTGCCCTTCGAGAAAAGAGATGCGCCGATGCAGCATTTTTTCAACGATCGCTGCCGCATTCTCCGTCGCGCTTCAACAAGAGGACCCGGTCGTTGCCACCAAGGTCCTTCGCGCTGTCGTGCAAGCGCAACCCTTGCGCCGCGAACAGCGCCGTTACCGCCTGCTTTTGATCGAAACCGATTTCCAAGCCGATTACGCCGTCTGCTTCAAGATGACGATCGGCGTGAAGGGCGATGGCACGATAGGCATCAAGCCCGTCATCTCCGCCATCAAGAGCAGCGGCCGGATCATAAAATTTCACTTCCGGCTCAAGCTCATCGACAACTCTGGACTGGATATAAGGCGGATTTGAGACGATCACATCGAACCGCCCTTCGACCCCCTCGAACCAGTCGCTCCGAAGCGTCTGGAAGCGTCCAGCAAGGCCGTTGCGCTCTGCGTTGTCGCGCGCCGTTGCCAAGGCGTCTTCCGATATATCGGTACCAAGACCGCTGGCTTCAAGTACCTGATCGAGAAGAGCGAGACAGATTGCCCCTGTTCCCGTGCCGAGATCGATGATCCGGCAGGCCTCCTTGCGGGCGACAATCCGTCGCATATGCGGGATCATGCAATCAACCAGCGTTTCCGTGTCCGGTCTCGGTTCGAGCGTGTCCTTCGAGAGCTTGAGGATCAGTCCATAGAACTCTCTTTCACCCAGGATGCGGTAGACCGGCTCGCGCGCTGTGCGGCGGTCGATGGCGGCACGGATGCGCGCCGCAACAGTGTCGTCGACCGCCTCCCCTCCTCGCGCCATCAAGTCGGCAAGCGAAAGGTCGAGCAGCCCCGATATCAGATGCCGCGCATCGAGCGCCGCCGTCTCGATACCGGCGGCCTTCAGCCTGTCGCGGCTTTCGGCAAGAAGGCGGTCGAGCGTCTCGGACATTGCGGCTCAACCCTGCTGCTCGCCGAGAAGTGCAAGCTGGCTCGCCTGATGATCCGCCAGCAACGCATCCACAACCTCGTCGATCTCGCCTTCCATCATCCGGTCGAGCTTGTAGAGCGTCAGGTTGATGCGATGATCCGTGAGGCGCCCCTGCGGGAAATTATAGGTGCGGATACGCTCCGAGCGATCGCCGGACCCCACCTGGCTCTTGCGATCCGCCGAACGCTCGCTGTCGGCGCGCTGGCGCTCCATGTCAAAGAGCCGTGAGCGCAGCACCTGCATGGCCTTGGCGCGGTTCTGATGCTGCGATTTCTCCGAACTCGTGACGACGATGCCCGTCGGAATATGCGTAATGCGGACCGCCGAGTCGGTCGTATTGACGTGCTGGCCGCCTGCGCCCGAAGACCGCATCGTATCGATGCGGATATCCTCGGGCCGGATCTCGATGTCGATCTCCTCAGCCTCGGGCAGCACGGCAACAGTGGCAGCGGAGGTATGGATGCGTCCGCTCGCCTCGGTCTCCGGCACGCGCTGCACCCGGTGGACGCCGGATTCGAACTTTAATCGCGAGAAAACGCCGCGACCCGACACGGTGGCGATGATTTCCTTGTAGCCGCCGGCCTCGCCCTCGCTCGCCGACAGAACCTCGACACGCCAGCCCTTGGTCGAGGCATAACGCTCGTACATGCGAAAGAGGTCGCCGGCAAAGAGCGCCGCTTCCGAGCCGCCGGTGCCGGCGCGGATTTCAAGGATCGCGCTTTTTTCGTCCGCCGCATCTTTCGGTAGGAGCAGGATCTGAATGTCTTGCTCGAGCGCCTCGATCTGCTCCTCGACGTCGGGCTTTTCCATCTCCGCGAGGTCGCGCATCTCCTTGTCCGTCGTCCGGTCGGAAAGCATCGCGTTGATGTCGGTAAGTTCAGCCGTCGCCTTCTCGTAGGCGCGGATCTTCGTCACGACCGGCTGCAGCTCGGAATATTCCGAGGCCAGTTTCACATAGACGTCCGCCGACGGCCCGGCCGACATGCGAGCTTCGATTTCACCGAACCGGCGCTCCAGTTCGCGCATCTTTTCAACGGGAAGCTTTGCCAAATGTAACTCCAAATGCGTTCGCCCGCCCCGGGGTTCATCCGGGCGTGGCTACTGCATGTTTCCTTAAATCCGAATCGATTTAAGGGCAAAATCACGCAGCAACTCAAAGCTCCACAGCGATCTTCGCGCGTCTGACTAGACGCGCGCCGCTGTAAGGACGCTTCAATCCTGTCTAAACCGGTATGCCGTTCGCCGCTGCGAAATCGACGAGGAGCTGCCGAACGGACGTTTGGGATTTCACGTCGTCGAGCGCAGCTTCCAGAATCTCGTTCAACTTGCCGGCATCGAGCGCCAAGAGCATTGCCTTGACCGGCCCGACTGCGGTCGGCGACATTGACACCGAACGGAAGCCGAGGCCGAGCAGCGCCATCGCCGACAACGGCTTGCTCGCCATTTCGCCGCATAGCGTGACCGGCGTGTCGTTGCGCTCGCCGGCCCGCACGATATCGCGCAGGATACGCATGAATGGCCGGTCGAGAATGTCGAAACGATCGGACACACGGGCATTGCCGCGGTCGACCGCCATCGCGAACTGGAAGAGATCGTTCGAACCGACGGAAACGAAATCCACCTCTGCCATCAGTTCGTCGAGCTGCCACATCAGCGCCGGAACTTCCAGCATCGCACCGAACTGCAGCTTGCGCGGCAACTGCTCGCCAAGCTTCGACTGGCGCTCGATCTCCTTCTGCAACAGTTCGCGCGCGCTCTTGAGCTCGGAGACTTCCGTCACCATGGGCAGCATCAGCTTGAGTTCAGCGCCGGCGGCTGCTCTCAACATCGCCCTCAACTGCGTGCGCAGAAGCCCGGGCCGGTCGAGCGAAAGCCGGATCGCGCGCCAGCCGAGCGCCGGGTTTTCCTCTTCCGCCGCGCGGAAATAGGGTACGACCTTGTCGCCACCGATGTCGAGCGTGCGGAAGGTCACCGGCTTGCCGCCCGTTTGCTTTAGCACGCTGCGATAGAAGGCCTCCTGTTCCTCTGCCTTCGGCATGGTCGACGCGATCATGAATTGCAGCTCCGTGCGGAAAAGGCCGATGCCTTCCGCCCCCGCCTCGTTCAGATGCGGCAGGTCCACCAGCAGGCCGGCGTTCATCTGTAGCGTGATGCGCTTGCCATCCTTCGTCAGCGGCTCGACATCTTTCAGCGCACGAAACTGGGCCTGCCGGCGGGCACGGAACCGCACCTTCTCCTCATAGGCCCGCTGCAGGTCGGCCAAGGGCCGCAGATGCACCTTCGCATCGTCGCCGTCGACGATGATCGCGTCGCGGTTTTCGGCAAGCGCCACCGCCCCCGCCGCCTGGCCCACGACCGGAATCCCCATGGCGCGGGCGACGATCACTACATGGCTCGTGACTGCGCCCTCTTCAAGGACCAGGCCGCGCACTCTTTCTCGCGGATAGTCGAGCAGTTCGGCCGCCCCCATGGCGCGGGCGACGATGATCGCGTCATTGGGAAAATCGGCTGCGGAAAGCCTGGCGCCATAGCCGGAAAGCTGGCGCAGCAGCCGGTTGGCAAGGTCGTCGAAATCGTGCATCCGCTCGCGGAGATAGGGATCCGTGAGCCGGATCATTCGCGCCTTGGTCTCGCTCTGAACGCGTTCGACGGCGGCTTCCGCCGTCAGGCCGTTGCGGATCGCTTCTTCAAGCTTCCTCACCCAGCCACGATCGTGAGCGAACATCCGATAGGTTTCGAGCACCGCCCGATGTTCGCCCTCCATCGAGACTTCGCGGCGCGACAGCATGTCGTCGATCGAGATACGCAGAGAACCGAGCGCCTCTGCGAGGCGCTGCAATTCCTGTTCCGTATCCTCGTTGAGCAGGTTCGTGACGACGATCCTCGGCTCGTGCAGCACGACGTAGCCGAGGCCTATGCCCTCGCCGAAGCTGTTGCCTTCGATCGAGACCGGGCGCGAAAGATCGAGTTCGAGCCCCGGCTTGGTGATCTTCTTCAATTCGCCGGTCGCAACCATCTCGGCGAGCACCATCGCCGTCGTTTCCAGCGCCTCGACCTCGTCCTCGCGATAGTTGCGCATCGCCTTGTTCTGGACGACGAGAACGCCGAGCGCTCGTCCCGTACGCAGGATCGGCACGCCGAGGAAGGAGTGGTAGATCTCTTCGCCCGTCTCCGGCAGGTAGGTGAATGCCGGATGCGACTGCGCATCGGAAAGATTAAGCGGTCGTGCCGAGGCGGCGATCGTACCGACGAGACCCTGCCCCATCTTCAACTGCGCCAGGTGGACCGCGGTCTTGTTCAGACCTTCGGTGGCGTAAAGTTCGAGCACGCCATCGGAACGCAGCACGTAGACGGAGCACACTTCCGCGACCATGTTCTGTGCGATCTGGCGCACGATCCGGTCCAGGCGCTCCTGCGGCTCAAGCGGTTCCGCCATGAGCTCGCGCAACCGCTTGAGGAGAACGCGCGGACCTGCGGAAAGGTCTCTCATCGCGTGAGGTCTCCAGAATAAGAATTACCGACGACATGCTTCAGGGCCGACGGCCCTTCGAGCCGCGAATCCAAAATCGAATGTCTGCTGTTTAACTCTTATCCAGACCGTAGGCGGAATGCAAAGTGCGAACCGCCAATTCCGCATATGGACCGTCGATCAAAATGGATATCTTGATCTCGGACGTGGTGATCGCCTTGATGTTGATGCCCTTGTCGGCAAGCGCGCGGAAGGCCGACGCGGCGACGCCCGCATGGCTGCGCATGCCGATGCCGATCACCGAGACCTTGACGAGGCCGGATTCCGACTGGGCAACGTCGTAGCCGATCTTTTCCTTGTTGTCGGAAAGCACCTTCAGCGCCTTGTCCACATCGCCGGAGGGAACGGTGAAGGTCATGTCCGTCTTCGAGCCGTCTTCCGAGATGTTCTGCACGATCATGTCGACGTTGATATGGGCCTCTGCCAGGGGGCCGAAGATCGCGGCGGAAACGCCCGGCCGGTCTGCCAGACGGCGCAGCGAAATCTGGGCTTCATCCTTGGCATAGGCAATGCCGGTTACGACTTCCTGTTCCACGATCTCATCCTCATCACAAATCAGCGTTCCGGGCGGGTTCAGAAGGTCACCCATGCCCGGCGCATCGGGATCCTCGAAAGAAGAGCGCACGAAGGTGCGAACCTTGTGCACCATGGCGAGCTCGACCGAGCGCACCTGCAGCACCTTGGCGCCGAGCGAGGCCATTTCGAGCATTTCCTCGAAGGCGATTTTCTTCAGCCGGCGGGCCTTGGGCTCGATCCGCGGGTCGGTCGTGTAGACGCCATCGACATCCGTATAGATGTCGCAACGGTCGGCCTTGACAGCGGCGGCGATCGCAACCGCCGAAGTGTCGGAACCGCCGCGCCCGAGCGTCGCCAGCCGATTGTCCGGACCAAGGCCTTGGAAGCCGGCGATCACCGCCACCTGGCCCTCGCCCATCCGACGAATGATGTCGGCGCCTTCGATGTCGAGGATGCGGGCGGCGCCGTGGGCGTTGTCGGTCTTGATCGGGATCTGCCAACCCTGCCAGGAGCGCGCGTTGATGTTCATCGATTGCAGCGCGATCGCCAGCAGCCCGGAGGTGACCTGCTCACCGGAGGCAACGACGGCATCGTATTCACGCGCGTCGTAAAAGGGGGCGTTCGAACCGGCGACCTTCGGCATGTTTTCGACCCAGCCGACCAACTCGTTGGTCTTGCCGGACATGGCGGAAACGACGACGGCGACCTGGTGACCGGCATCGACTTCGCGTTTCACATGGCGGGCGACATTGTAGATGCGTTCCAAATTTGCGACGGATGTTCCGCCGAATTTCATCACGATGCGTGCCATTTCGCCTCTACCGGTACCGATGTTTGCGCGCGAGCGCGCGACAGGGAAAGCGTCCCCGCCGGCGCCTGACGATCAAAAAAGCTTGGGACTTCTCGGACATCGGCCAGTCACCGCTTCGGGGAGCGGAAAGTCGCGGCGTCTCTTAGCGGATCAACGGGCGCCGTGCAATGGCAAGCCGACGGATTGGCGAGGTTCCAGCCGATGTTTGACCCGGCCTCCCGCCCCCTACAGCGCCGCGCGCCTTTTCAGGCGCGCAAAGGGCGCTGTAGCACTTTGAATTGCTGCATGTTTTCATCCTCAAATCGGCTGCGATTTGAGGAAACATGCATTGGTCGCGCCTAGGTTGAAAATCTTTGTCCACGGTGGTAACAACACTCTGCAACTCAATTGATGAAGGGAGGGCTGCGCGTGATTACCTATTTCCGGCACCACCGCCAGCGTGGCCCCGTCTCCGCCCTGCAGATGCGTTTGCAGGGCTGACCAGAGACCGAACCTCATTCTCATCGCTTCCTGGTCTGCCCAGTCGTCGTGCAGAGCCGAACCACAGGTTCACTGGCTCCGCCCATCGTCATTACCCGAGCCGAATGGCCCCAACGCGCTGACGTTCGCATCCGGCCATCCCGCTTCCGCTCCTTCCGCAGTTGTCGGAGCGAAAGCACAGCTCGGGCAGTCCAGAGAACGAACATGGCCTTGATCAATGTAAAGAACCTCAGCGTCACCTTGGGCGCGCCGCTCTTTTCGAACCTCAATCTTTCGGTCGCAGCCGGCGACCGTATCGGCATCGTCGCCGCCAACGGCCGGGGAAAGTCCACGCTTTTGAAATGCATCGCGGGCGGGCTTGATCCGACCGCAGGCGAAATCACGCGCTTGCGTGGTCTGACAATCGGCCATGTCGAGCAAGCGGTACCGACCGCTATCTTGGACAAGCCATTCTACGAGGCTGTCCGCCATGCCTTGCCGGAGGAACAGGCGGAGACCGAGAGCTGGCGGGTCGATGTCATGCTGGATTCCCTCGGAGTTCCGCCGGAGCTTCGCGAACGGCCGATCGCACAACTCAGTGGCGGCTGGCAGAGGCTCGCGCTCCTTGCCCGCGTCTCCGTCACCGATCCGGACGCGCTGCTGCTCGACGAGCCGACGAACCATCTCGACCTCGCCAAGATCATGCAGCTGGAAAATTGGCTCAACAGCCTGCCCCGCGACGTTCCCGTGCTGATCTCCAGCCACGATCGCGCCTTTCTCGATGCAACGACAAACCGCACGCTGTTTCTGCGTCCCGAGCAGTCTCAGGTATTTTCGCTGCCCTATTCGCGTGCCCGCGGCGCGCTGGACGAGATCGATGCCTCGGATGAGCGGCGTTATCAGAAGGAGATGAAGACCGCCCAGCAACTGCGCCGGCAGGCGGCCAAGCTCAACAATATCGGTATCAACTCCGGCAGCGACCTCCTGACCGTCAAGACGAAGCAGTTGCGGCAACGGGCGGAGCGCCTGGAAGATGGGGCGCGGCCGGGGTTTCAGGAACGATCATCCGGGGCGATCCGGCTTGCCAACCGCGGCACGCATGCCAAGATCCTGGTGACGCTCGATGATGTACTCGTGGAAGCGCCTGGCGAACGCCTGCTCTTCAAGACAGGCAAGCTCTGGATCTGCCAGGGCGACCGCATCGTGCTGCTCGGGCGCAACGGCACCGGAAAATCGCGGCTCATCAACCTGATCAGGACGGCGATATCCGGACCGGGCCACGCATCGGAAAGCATCAAGCCAACGCCGTCCCTCGTGCTCGGCTACAGTGATCAGGACCTCGCTGGCCTGCCGGATGAGGACACCCCACTGGCAGCCCTCGGCCGGCGTTTTGAGATCGGCGATCAAAGGGCGCGCGCCCTGCTGGCCGGTGCCGGGCTCGGCATCGACCTCCAGACCCGCCCGATCGCTGTTCTTTCAGGCGGCCAGAAGTCAAGGCTTGCCATGCTTGTCCTGAGGCTTACCAATCCGAATTTCTACCTGCTCGACGAGCCGACGAACCATCTGGATATCGAAGGGCAGGAAGCGTTGGAAGGGGAGCTGTTGGCGAACGAAGCGACCTGCCTTCTCGTCTCGCACGACCGCAGCTTCGTGCGCGCCGTCGGCAATCGCTTCTGGCTGATCGAAAACCGACGGCTCGTCGAGGTCGACGGTCCGGAGGATTTCTTTGCCTCCGCGGCAACAAGTCCGATGTGAGTGCAGCCCCCGCGACAACCCCGCCCGCTGGCGGGGTGTCGCTGAGCCGACGGAACAACACAATTCATCCTACCGCTTGGCAGCGGCAACCGGCTTGGGTGGAAGAGCGATAACGCAGGCGACGTCACAACCGTCAAGCCTGCGCGTCAATACCGCCTTCACCGTCCAGGCGTTACACCTGATGCCCGCCTCCAGCCGTCGCGCGATATCGTCGGCGCTGTGACCTGGTTCGTCATGGAAGAGGAAGAGCCGCCCGGCCGGAGAAAGGTGCCGCGCCAGGACCACAAGCTCGCGGGCGGGATCTTTCCGCGCGAAAGCGCCGACGCGCAGGGCGTAGGCTTTGTCGAAGCGCGCCTCCCCGAGATCCGCAGAGGCAAGCTCGGCGGTATGAAACCGCGCGCGGCCGGCGGCGAGATGAACCGCATTTCGTCGCTTTGCCGCCTCAATCATCGTCGCCGACCGGTCGACCGCGACGATGCGGCCATCGATCAGCCTGTCGCAAACCATCGTCACCGCAACCCCATGGCCGCAGCCGATCTCGAGTATCTCCTCGGACGCGCCCGGCGATAATACGTCGACGGCCCAGGCTATCCTGTCGTTCGGCACGATCTCGTCCCCCTCGATCACACCCGCCTTAGCACAGGAAGATTGCCACGGCGAGGTATACCGCTCCTTAAACAATACTACTTGCAAAATAGCATCAGTTTTGCCATCCTGCCATGATACCGCAGGGAGCCGCAGGTCGGCACGTCGTCAACGGGAGCAAAGACAATGCGCAAGATTATCATGTGGGACATGGTCAGCGTCGACGGCTTCTTCGAGACGCCAGATCACGACATAAGCTGGTTCGTCTTCGAAGATGAACTCGCAGCCTACATCGGCGAGACGCAGATGGAAGCCGGAACGCTGCTTTTCGGTCGTGCGACCTATGAGACGATGGCGGCCTATTGGCCGGCGGCCGAGGGCGACATCGCCACGTTCATGAACGGTATCGAGAAATTCGTGTTCTCGAGAACGCTGAAGAGCGCCGACTGGCACAACACGACGCTCGTTTCAGGCGACGCCGTCGCGCAGGTGGAGCGGCTGAAGGAGCTCGACGGCGGAACAATCTTCATCTTCGGCAGCGCCGATTTCGCTGCGACCCTGACGGCGAAGGGGCTCGTCGATGAGTACCGCCTCGGCATCAATCCCGTGCTGCTCGGCAAAGGTGTTCCGCTCTTCCAGAATATTCCGGAGCGCACGAACCTGAAGCTCACGCATACACGCCCGCTCAAATCCGGCGTCGTCATCCTGCATTACCAGCCGCAATCCGCTTGATCCCATCTCGCCAGGAGTCTCGAGGGCTTGCGTACCGGTTGAGGCGCCTCTTGACATCGTCCTTCGATCGTCCGACTTCACGATCAGAAGGAAGAAGTGTCGAGCGGGTCGAACCTTGCCCGCCGACTGCAAGGAGACTCTGATGAGCGAGACGGCACGCACCACGATCGACCAGAGCGAAGTGGACCGGTTCTCCGCGATGGCTGCGGAATGGTGGGATCCGACCGGCAAGTTCCGTCCGTTGCACAAGTTCAATCCGGTGCGCCTTGCCTATATCCGCGACAAGGTATCGGAGCATTTCGGCCGTGACCCCAAGGGTCCGCAGCCGCTTAAAGGCCTGCGGCTGCTCGATATCGGTTGCGGCGGCGGGCTTCTCTCCGAGCCGATGGCGCGCATGGGCGCAGATGTCCTTGGCGCTGACGCATCGGAAAAGAACATCGGTATCGCCAAGACCCACGCCGCGGGGAGCGGCGTTTCCGTCGACTACCGCGCAGTCACCGCGGAGGCGCTCGCCGAAGCCGGCGAAAGCTTCGACGTCGTCCTTAACATGGAGGTGGTCGAACATGTCGCCGACGTCGATTTCTTCGTCACCACCTGTGCCCACATGGTGCGCCCGGGCGGACTGATGTTCGTAGCCACGATCAACCGCACGGTGAAAGCCGCCGCGCTCGCGATCTTCGCCGCGGAAAACCTGTTGCGCTGGCTCCCACGCGGCACCCACCAATACGAGAAGCTGGTTCGTCCGGAGGAACTGGAAAAGCCGCTCGAGGCAAGCGGTCTCGAAATCGCGGACCGCACCGGTGTGTTCTTCAACCCGCTCGCCAATCAATGGAATCTGTCGAAGGATATGGACGTCAACTACATGCTCGTCGCAAGGCGGCCGCGCTGACTTTTTGAAACGGCGCGTTCCGGGCGGAAAACCGCCACGCGCTTTCCCTCACGCCGCCCTAATTCACGTCATCCGGCAGCACCGGCAGGGGTGCGATCTCGATGCCTTCTTCCAGAAGCGCGATCGCCTCTTCCGCGCTTGCCTTGCCGATCAGCCCGCGCTCCTCGGCCTCGCCATAGTGGATCTTGCGCGCTTCTTCCGGGAAACGTTCGCCGACGTCCTCGGCATTCTCGCGGATCGAATTGACCAGTTCGCGGATCTTGGCGATCGTTTCCTTCTGGGCCCGATCCATCACGAGTGCCCGCGTCGCCTCCTTCTTGCGCGCGGTCGATACCGAAGGCGCCATCAGCTGCTTGGTAACGGAGTGAGAGCCGCATGCAGGACAGGCGACCAGACGTTGCTCAGCCTGGGAATCGAAATCGTCGCTCGACGCGAACCAGCCTTCGAAGTCATGGCCATCATCACACGAGAGGTTGTAACGGATCACGCTGCAACGCCCCCTTTCCCGGTCGGCATCACCTCGTCCAGCACAAAACTGCGGCCATTCTTGAGATTGGGTATCTTCGCCCGCGCGCCATGCACCGCGGCAATGTCGATGTCGGCAACGATAACCCTCTCCCCGGCCGCGCCTGCCTCAGCGAGCACGCGGCCCCACGGGTCGATGATCATCGAATGACCGAAGGTTTCACGACCATCCTCGTGTTTTCCAGCCTGCGCAGCGGCGACGACGAAAAGGCCGTTTTCGATGGCGCGGGCGCGCAACAGGATCTCCCAGTGCGCCTCGCCGGTCTGCTTGGTGAAGGCCGCAGGTATCGACATGATCTCGGCACCGGCAACGGCCTGCTGGCGGAAGAGCTCGGGGAAGCGGACGTCGTAACAGATGGAAAAGCCCAGCTTACCGAAGGCAAGATCGGCGATGCGCGCTGTCGCGCCGGGTTGGTATGCCGCACTCTCGCGCCAGCTTTCGCCATTCTCCAGATCCACGTCGAACATGTGGATCTTGTCGTAATCGCAGACCTTGACCCCGGTCGGCCCGAAGAGGAAGCCGCGGTTGGCAATTTTGCCGTCGGAAAGCGCTATCGGTGTCGAGCCTATATGGAGATAGACGCCGAGCTCGCCGGCAAGGGCCGCGGCTTCGTGCACGACGACGTCGTTCGCCTCGTCCTTCAGCACGGATCGAAGTCCTGCCCGATCGCGCTGGATGGCACCGGTCATTTCCGGAGTCTGGATGTAGGTCGCGCCTTGAGCGGCCGCCTCACGCACGAGCTTCGCCATCGTCTCCACGTTTCTTGCGGGATCGACGCCGGAACACATCTGGACGGCTGCAGCCTTGAAACTCATCTTTCTTCTCTCCGTAGCCGTCCTCACGCAGGCGCGCTCGCGCACGTTCGCGATGGCCGCGCATCAAACCTTCAGGCAGCGAGCAATGCGTCGAGCTTGCCGGCGCGGTCGAGCGCATGCAGGTCGTCACAACCGCCGACGTGGAGGTCATTGATGAAGATCTGCGGGAAAGTCGTGCCGCCGTTGGACTTTTCGATCATCGTCTGGCGCAGACCCGGATCAAGGGTCGCGTCATGTCGACGAAGTTGACGCCTTTGGTTTCGAGAAGTTTCTTTGCTGCCGAGCAATAGCCGCAGAACTGACGCGTATAAATGACGACGGAAGCCATATTGTTGAACCGTTCCTTCACCGGCACAACGCCGGACATTTAGTTGTCATATAGGACCGGACATGGCTCTTGCAAAGGTCAAAACCGTGACGTCTCCGGCCCCCGCCCGCTTCAGCGCGCGGGTCGCGGCCGAGACGGTTGCACCGGTCGTATATACATCGTCGACGAGTATGATCCTTTTCCCGCTGAGACCCGGCCTGCCGCTTTCAGGGACGACGAAAGCGCCGCGCACATTCTCCTCACGCGCCCGGGCGCCGAGACCGACCTGCCGGCTGGTGCGTTTGATGCGGCGAAGCGCGTCCGGCCGGTAGGGCTTTTCCGCACGCCCCGCGATGGCACGGGCGAGCTCGGCGGCCTGATTGAATTTTCGCCGCCAGAGGCGGAATGCATGGAGCGGAACCGGAACGATCATGTCGGCAGCAGCGACCGCGCCGTCGCTCGCGCGGATCATCCATTCACCCATCATCGGCGCAAGATCGGTACGGTCGCGGTATTTCAAACCGTGGACGAGATCGCGCACGACACCATCATGGATCGCCACCGAGCGAAGTCGGTCGAAGACGGGGGGATCAGCGATAGCTTCTGGGGAGACCGAACCCGGCCCGGCATCAAAGGCAAAGGGCAGCCCGAGGATCTCGCAATAGGGGCGCTCGATCAGCCGCAGGCCGGACCAGCAGGCCGGGCATACGGCGTGATGGTCGCCGGTCAGCCGCCCGCAGCCGCAGCAGACCGGCGGATAGACGATACCGACGGCTTCGCGCCCGAGGCGGCGCAACAACCCCGCCCAATGCAAGGCCCGATTTCGCGATCCTTCCTGTTCCATATGGTTGACTTTGTCCACGTCAGGGTTTCTTTGCATCCGTGATTTCGGAGAGAGTACCGTGGAAATCATCTTTGACCAGAGCCTCGTCGAGGCGCGCCGCCACAGGGCCCGTATCAACGGCGACCAGAAGGCAACCTTCCTGCTCGATATCGTGGCGCGGGAGCTCGCCGAGCGCGTCAGCGTCGTTGAAAGGCATTTCGACCGGGCAATGGAGTTGCATGGCTACACCGGTCCCACGGCGCGCTGTCTTGCCGCGACGGGCAAGGTCGGAACCATCGAGCGGGTGGAAACGGAGGACGGCTTCGGTTCCGGGGACCGGCCCGTTACGGTCGCCCCACTGGAGCGAATTCCCGCCGCACCGGAGTCGCTCAATCTCCTCGTGTCGCCGCTTTCGCTGCATCTGACCAACGATACGCCCGGCGTCTTCATCCAGGCCCGTCGCGTGTTGAAGCCGGATGGCCTGTTTCTGGCGGCCATCCCCGGCAACGGCACGCTGCAGGAGCTTCGCGATTCGCTTCTCACGGCCGAGGCCGAACTGACCGGCGGGGCGAGCCCGAGGGTCATTCCCTTTGCCGATGTTCGTGAAATGGGCGCCCTCCTGCAGCGGGCGGGCTTTGCCCTGCCGGTCGCGGACGCCGAAACCTACACGGTCCGCTACGATTCACTTTTCGGGTTGCTGAAGGACCTCAGGGCCATGGGCATGGCCAACCCGCTGGCGGCCCGCAGTCGCGTGCCGGTTTCCCGGCGGTTTTTCCTGAGGGCGGCCGAGATCTATGCGGAACGCTTCTCCGATCCCGACGGCCGCGTCCGCGCGACCTTCTCGATCATCTATGTTTCCGGTTGGGCGCCGCACGAAAGCCAGCAAAAACCGTTGAAACCCGGCTCCGCCAAGCAACGGCTGTCCGAAGCGCTCGGCGCTGACGAGCATCCGTTGAAAGAACGATAGGCGACATGACAGAACCGTGCGTCGTCAGACGCACTGAGGTCGGCCGTAGCACGTTAAGGTGCTCCATGGAGACGCGGCGTTCCGGCACCTTCGGGGCATTCTCAGCCCCAGGCCGACTCCGCCGTGTCCACCACATGATCGAAGAGACCGAGCAGCGAATCGGAGAAACTCTCGAGACCGACGATGAGGCCGATGGAAATAAGTGCGGCGACGAGGCCGTATTCCACGACTGTGGCGCCGTCTCTGCTGCGAATGAAGCCCGTAAACTTAGCCATGGTCCTTCCCCCGTGTCGACCACCCTTGAACGAAGAACGCGCGCCTGCCGCGGCGAGCGTCTTTCAGACGCGCAAAGGTCGCAACAACAGGCCTGGCACTTGGTTCAACTCAGCATCCGCTCTTGCTGCCATCCGCATCGATGATGCAAACGGCGCCCGGCATTTCCTGCAGCACGCTGCGGCGCACTGTGTAGCGCTTGCTCGTGCCGTTCGAAGGAATCGAGCCGGTCGAAATATTGTCGTATTCCATCGGCGTATTCGCCAGCATGCGCTTATCTGCCTTTGATGACAGCATCGGCGTGAGGATCATCGTCAGTGCAATCACCGCCGTTCCGAACAGCAACGACAGATTGAGCACGCCCGTCCGGCGGGCCTGGCTCGCCGCCAGATCCTTGTCCTGAACTGTCCTCCAGAAATCTTCGTCTACCATCCCAGCCTCGCAAACACGTGAAAGAGCGGCGGGCGAAGCACCCTTCCCAAGCCTCGACCTGACCACACCTGCTCGAAACCGGTGTCATGCCATAGCTGGCAAGCACCGAAACTGATGTCTCCAGCATGCCACGAGGGTGATAAACTTTTGATTAATAAACTTCGAGATTTCCGGTAGATTCGCGCCCTGACGGGGAAACAATCGGGCGATACGCAACAGCGTGCGGCCCTGTCGGATCAGAGCAAATCCATCAGAAATGGGATCAGCGGCTCGTCTGCCGGAGGCATCGGATAGTCGCGCAGCGCTTTCGGCCGCACCCACTTGATCGTCTGGCCCTCTCGCCCCTCGGCAAAGCCCTCGTATCGCCGACATACATAAAGCGGCATCAGCAGGTGAAAATCGTCATAGCTATGGCTCGCGAAGGTGAGCGGCGCAAGGCATGCGACCTTGGTGCGTATGCCGAGTTCCTCCTCCAACTCGCGGATCAGCGTCACCTCAGGCGTTTCACCAGGCTCCACCTTGCCGCCCGGAAACTCCCAAAGCCCGGCAAGCGGCTTTCCCTCCGGACGCTGCGCCAGGAGAACGCGGCCATCGGAATCGACCAGAGCGCAGGCCGCAACCAGCACGATCTTCTTTCCCTGCACATCCATGCGTCAGGCCCCCGGCGTGCGATAAAGGTAACGATAGACTTCGGTGAAGCCGGCCTTGCGGTACAGTTCGACCGCCGCTTCGTTTTCCGCCTCTACCTGCAGCCAGGCCTTCTTCGCACCCTTAAGACGCGCCCAGCGCAGTGATGCATCGAGCAACGCCGAACCGACTCCCTTGCGGCGCACGCCTTCGGCTACCGCGAACTGCATGATGCCGGCCAGGTCGTTATCCTGGACGACCAGCGACACCGCGGTCGGGCCGATCTCAAGGTCTTCGAACAGGAACAGACCGCATTCCGGCTTGATGGCATTGATGATTTCGGTGAGCGCCGGCTTGGTCTGCGGCTCCTCCTTGCCGATCAGGATGCGCGCATCGACGAAACGACCGACATCCTTGATGGGGAGATGGTCTATGCCGTCGCCGAATTCGCGCTCGGCCAGGTCCGCCGTCAGCACCAGGCTGTGTCCGAATGCGGCCCATTCCTCATTGTCCATGTAGGCGATCAGTTGAGGCGGCGTCAGCGGTGTCTGGCGAACGGTGAGCGGACGGCCGTAATCGGCGAAGCGCTTGCCTGCTTTTCCGAGCCGGATGGGAATGTCACGGTAATCCGACGGATCAAGTGGATTGACCGAGTTCAGCCGTTTGGACGCGTGTCCCGCCGTAAGGCGGATCAGCCAGCTGCCGTCATACTGAACACTCGCAGCCGGCCACGCACGGAAGCCGACGGCTTCCAGGCGGCGCACACTCGGAAGATCAACCATGATCGTTTCCCCAACCGCCGCGTCTGTCGCCGGCGGATGCCCGTCATTCGATGTCATTCGTTCGCAACCTCGGATCGAAGGAACTACAGCGTCGTGCGTCTTTCCAGACGCACGAAGGACGCAGTAGCACTTTGAATTGCTGCATGTTTTTGTCCTTAAGTCGGTTACAATCCAAGGAGACATGCAGCAAAGCGTCAGCTTCTGTAGTCGCCGTTGATCTCGACATATTCCTTGGTCAGATCACAGGTATAGACGGTCGCACGGCCCGAGCCGAGGCCGATGTCGACGCGGACCGGAATGTCTTCGCCTTTCATGACGGCACTTGCCGCCGCCTCCGAATAGTCCGGATCCCGCTCGCCTTCGACGGCAACGCGCACATCGCCGAACCAGATCGCCAGCCGGTCTCGTTCGGCCATCTCTCCGGACTTGCCGACAGCCATGACCACCCGGCCCCAGTTCGCATCCTCGCCGGCAACAGCCGTCTTGACGAGCGGTGAATTGGCGATCGACAGCGCAATGCGCTTGGCCGCGGCATCGTTTTCCGCACCTTCGACGGTTACCGCGACCATCTTGCGTGCGCCCTCGCCGTCGCGCACCACCTGCAGAGCCAGATCGTGCAACAGATCGTTGAGGGCGGCACGGAAGGCGTCGAGGCGCGGATCGCCGGCGTCCGCGACCTTCGCCTGGCCGTCCCTTGCCGCCGCGCCGGTTGCAAACAGCATCAGCGTGTCGGAGGTGGAGGTGTCGCTGTCGACAGTCACGGAGTTGAAGGTCGGGCCGACGCCGGCGGAAAGCAGGGCCTGAAGCGCTGGCGGCGCGATATCTGCGTCCGTCACCACGAAGGAAAGCATCGTCGCCATGTCCGGCGCGATCATGCCCGCGCCTTTGGCGATGCCGTTGATCGTCACCGTGACGCCGCCGATCTCGGCACTGCGGGTCGCGACCTTCGGATAGGTATCCGTGGTCATGATCGCCTTGGCGGCCTCGAACCAGAAATCTTCCTTAGCGGAAACCGCAAGACCATCGAGGACGCCAGCGAATTTGGTCGCATCGAGCGGTTCGCCAATCACGCCAGTCGAGGCAAGGAAGATCTCGTTCTCATTGCATCCGACGGCCTTGGCTGCGGACTGCGCCGTAAGTTCGGTCGCCTCCCGCCCCTTCTTGCCGGTAAATGCATTGGCATTGCCCGAATTGACGACGACGGCGCGTGCAACGCCTCCCGGAAGGTTCCTGCGGCAGAAATCGACGGGCGCCGACGGGCATTTCGATCGCGTGAAGACACCGGCAGCCGCAGCGGGCTCGTCGAAGATCATCATCAACACGTCCGTGCGGTTCTTGTACTTGATCCCTGCCGCGGCCGTGGCCATGCGCACGCCTCGAAGCGGCGGCATTTCGGCGAAGGTTTTCGGAGCGAGCGGAGAAACGGAGCCGGACATGGGATGAACCTGCTTTTGGAGAACCCTGGATACTGTTGCGACAAATGCCCGGCCGGCATCGAACCGTCGGGCACCGACAATGAGTGAAACCGAATGTCGTTCACGCCTCTCCAGCGCCGAGCGTCTTAATCAGACGCGCAAAGGACGCTGTAGCACTTTGAATTGCCGCATGTTTTTATCCTTGAATCAGCTAGGATTTAAGGAAACGTGCAGCAGGGGAACGGCACCCGGCAAAAGCTTACTTCGTTTCCTGCGGCTTGTTGGCCTCGTCATAGGCCTTCTTGAGCGCCGGATCCGAGATTTCGACGCCGGTCTCCTTTTTCGCGGAAGCCAGAAGCTCGAGATATTTGTCACGCATGACGAGCTGACGAACCTGCGGCTCGACCTGTTCCAGCGTCGGCGGCGCCTGCGGGCGCTTGTCTTCGACGAGGATGACGTGGAAGCCGAACTGCGTCTTCACCGGGGTCTTGGTGTAGGTGCCCTTTTCGAGGGCGAAGGCAGCCGCCTCGAATTCCGGCACCATCCGACCCTTGGCGAAGTAGCCCAGATCACCGCCGTCATCCTTGTTCGGATCGGACGATTTGGCCTTGGCGAGTTCGACGAAGCTCTTGCCGGCGTCGAGTTCCTTGATCACGGCCTTTGCCTCATCCTCGGTCTTCACCAGGATATGGCGTGCCTTGATCTCTTCCTGTGCCGGGATTGCGGCAATTTCCTTGTCGTAGCGTGCCTTGACGTCTTCCTTCGTCACCGCATCCACGACATGCTTCTTGAAGAATGCGTTGTGAAGTTCGCGCTCGGTGAGGTAGGCGATACGCTGCTTGAAGACGGCGTCATCCTGGAGGCCTTCCTTTTCAGCGTTCTTTGCCAGAAGCTTGACGTCGATGACGGCGGAAAGCGCAGCGGCGCGTTTCTGTTCCTCCGGCATCTGCTGAAGCTGAGGATCAAGGCCACCGAGAGCGAGATTGAGCTCGGACTGGCGGACTTCCTGATCGCCAACCTTCGCGATTACCGGATCGGTTTCTTCGGCGCGCGCTCCATGCAAAGCGATTGCCGCGACGAAAACCGCAGCCGCCAAAGTCTTGTATCTGGACATTCCACTAACCTTTCACCATTGACCGCCGGCGCGATTGCCTCTGGCCGTTGCGGCTGCACAACACCAGAATGTGGCCGTTCTGTAGCCATCCGGCAGTGCAAGTGCGTTGACATAATCCGACCCCCCTCTTATCTGTCACGCAACCTCGCGTCCAGAACAGTTTCCGGGCGTTTCATGGCATTATGTGGTTTTTCAAGCCCAACCTGAAACCCCAGGCGACAAATAAAGAAAGGGCCATTCATATGGTCAGTCTCGGCGGCCTA
This sequence comes from Sinorhizobium mexicanum, assembly GCF_013488225.1. Lineage (NCBI taxonomy): Bacteria > Pseudomonadati > Pseudomonadota > Alphaproteobacteria > Hyphomicrobiales > Rhizobiaceae > Sinorhizobium > Sinorhizobium mexicanum. The sequence continues at coordinate 3,532,071 of NZ_CP041238.1, forward strand.
GCCCGCAAGTTGTTTGGTTCCGCCAATGAGCGCCGCGTCCGTGGTTACAACGGCCGGGTGGACGCCATCAACGCTCTCGAAGCCGAAATGAAGGCGCTCAGCGATGAAGCGCTGGCGGCAAAGACAACGGAATTTCGCCAGCAATTGGCCGAAGGCAAGACGCTCGACGACATCCTCGTGCCGGCCTTCGCAGTCGCGCGCGAAGCCGCGCGCCGCGTCCTCGGCCTGCGTCCCTTCGACGTCCAGCTCATTGGCGGCATGATCCTGCACGAGCGCGCCATTTCCGAGATGAAGACCGGTGAAGGCAAGACGCTCGTTGCCACACTGCCCGTTTATCTCAATGCGCTTGCCGGCAGGGGCGTGCATGTTGTCACCGTCAACGACTACCTTGCCCAACGCGACGCAGGCATGATGGGCCGCATCTACGGCTTCCTGGGCCTGACGACCGGCGTCATCATTCACGGCCTCACCGACGAGCAGCGCCGCGATGCCTACGCCTGCGACGTCACGTATGCGACCAATAACGAGCTTGGCTTCGACTATCTGCGCGACAACATGAAGTATGAGCGCTCGCAGATGGTGCAGCGCGGTCACTTCTTCGCGATCGTCGACGAAGTCGACTCCATCCTTGTCGACGAGGCGCGCACGCCGCTGATCATTTCCGGCCCGCTCGACGACCGCTCCGACCTCTACAATACGATCAACGATTTCATTCCGCTGCTTGCGCCGGAAGACTACGAGATCGATGAGAAGCAGCGCTCGGCCAACTTCTCGGAGGAAGGCACTGAGAAGCTCGAAAACATGCTGCGGCAGGCGGGGCTGTTGAAGGGCGAGTCGCTCTACGACATCGAGAACGTCGCAATCGTCCACCACGTCAACAATGCGCTGAAGGCCCACAAGCTCTTCACGCGTGACAAGGACTACATCGTACGCAACGGCGAGATCGTCATCATCGACGAGTTTACCGGCCGCATGATGCCGGGGCGCCGCTATTCCGAAGGCCAGCACCAGGCGCTGGAAGCCAAGGAAAAGGTACAGATCCAGCCCGAGAACCAGACGCTCGCCTCGATCACCTTCCAGAACTACTTTCGCATGTACGAAAAGCTTGCCGGCATGACCGGTACGGCAGCGACGGAAGCAGAGGAATTCGGCAATATCTACGGCCTCGAAGTGGTCGAAGTTCCGACCAACCTGCCGATCAAGCGCGCCGACGAGGACGACGAGGTCTATCGGACGGCCGGCGAGAAATACAAGGCGATCATCGACGAGATCAAGGCTGCGCACGAGCGCGGCCAGCCGATGCTGGTCGGCACGACCTCCATCGAGAAATCCGAGCTTCTTGCCGACATGCTGAAGAAGACCGGCTTCTCGCAGTTCCAGGTCTTGAACGCCCGCTACCACGAACAGGAAGCCTATATCGTTGCCCAGGCCGGCGTTCCGGGCGCCGTGACGATCGCCACCAACATGGCCGGCCGCGGCACCGACATCCAGCTCGGTGGCAACCCCGACATGCGCATCCAGCAGGAACTGGCGGAGATGGAGCCGGGGCCGGAACGCGAGGCACGCGAAAAAGCGATCCGCGAAGAAGTGCAGAAGCTCAAGGAGAAGGCACTCGCGGCCGGCGGTCTCTATGTCCTCGCCACCGAGCGCCATGAGAGCCGCCGCATCGACAACCAGCTGCGCGGCCGCTCGGGCCGTCAGGGGGACCCCGGGCGTTCGAAGTTCTACCTGTCGCTGCAGGACGACCTGATGCGCATCTTCGGGTCCGACCGCATGGACGGCATGTTGCAGAAGCTGGGCCTGAAGGAGGGCGAAGCAATCGTCCATCCGTGGATCAACAAGGCGCTCGAGCGGGCACAGAAAAAGGTCGAGGCGCGCAACTTCGACATCCGCAAGAACCTGTTGAAATATGACGACGTCCTCAACGATCAGCGCAAGGTCATCTTCGAGCAGCGCATCGAGCTGATGGACGCGGAGAGCGTCACCGAGACGGTCACCGACATGCGCAACGAAGTGATCGAGGATGTCGTCAGCAAGCGGATCCCCGAGCGCGCCTATGCCGAGCAGTGGGACGTCGAGGGCCTGAAGGCGGATATCCAGCAGTATCTCAACCTCGACCTGCCGATTGCCGAGTGGGCTGCCGAAGAAGGCATCGCCGAGGACGACATTCTCGAACGCGTCACCGCTGCCGCCGACAAGGCTGCGGCCGACCGGGCGGAACGCTTCGGCCCCGACATCATGCAATATGTCGAGCGCTCCGTCGTGCTGCAGACGCTCGATCATCTCTGGCGCGAACACATCGTCAACCTCGACCATCTTCGTTCGGTCATCGGCTTCCGCGGCTACGCCCAGCGCGATCCGCTTCAGGAGTACAAGTCCGAGGCGTTCGAACTGTTCCAGGGCCTGCTCGGCAACCTCCGCCAGGCCGTAACGGCACAGTTGATGCGCGTCGAACTGGTTCGCGAGGCGCAGGACGCACCCCAGCCGCTGCCGCCGATGGAAGGCCATCACATCGACCCGCTGACCGGCGAGGACGACTTCGCGCAATCTGGCGCGCCGCTGCTGGCCGTTGCACAGGCCGACCGCAATCCGGCCGACCCCTCGACCTGGGGCAAGGTATCGCGCAACGAGCCCTGCCCTTGCGGCTCGGGCAAGAAATACAAGCATTGCCACGGGATATACGAAGCATGATCGAATGCCGCCTTCGGGCGGCATTTTCGTAAGTGCGTTCGACCGCGCAACGGCTCAGCGTGTGGGCAGCTGTGTGACAGCCCTCCTGCGGATGCCGCGCGAACCCTTTGTTAACGCTGATCTGCCAGAAGTGGGACCCTGTATTGCGTAGTGTCAGGGTATCCCTCGTGTTCATGGCGGTGTATCAATCGGCCGGACGAATGCTGCCGTCGGCGGTGAGGCACCGCCTGTCTCGGCTGCTGGCCAGGCTTGGATCGGTCGCGTCCGCCGCCGACCCCAAGAGCCGTGCGCAACGCACAGCCCTGATCGCTTTCGCGATCCGCATCTTCAGTGCAGCCATTGCCCTCGTCTCGCAGATCGTTCTCGCCCGTCTGATGGGAGAGTTCGAATACGGCGTCTTCGTCTTCGTCTGGGTCCTGGCCGTCCTGTTCGGTAATCTGTCCTGTCTTGGCCTGCACTCGGCGGTGATCCGCTTCCTGCCGGAATACCAAACCGCAGACGCCTTGGCCGAAATCCGCGGCCTGACGACGGTAGCGCGTATCTTTGCACTGCTGTCGGCGACCGCGCTCGCCACCGTCGGCGGCATCGGGCTCTGGTTCTTTGCGGACATGATCGAGCATTATTACGTCGTCGCCCTCTATCTCGCTCTGGTCGCCCTGCCGATGATTGCACTCGGCGACGTGATGGACGGCACGGCGCGCGCCCATAGCTGGCCGCTCGCGGCGATGAGCCCCACCTTCATCGTGCGGCCGCTGCTCATCCTCGTCTTCATGGTGCTGGCCACCGCCGGCGGCTTCCCGAACACAGCGAAGACGGCAATGATCGCCGCGCTGGCGGCCACCTACGTCACGACGCTCGCGCAATTTCTCGCAATGACACGGCGCCTGCGCAGGCGTTACGTTCGCGGACCGATGAAGATCGAACTCGGGCCATGGCTGCGCCTTTCCGTGCCGATATTCCTCGCTGAAGGTTTCGGTTTCCTGCTGACCAATTCCGACGTCGTGATCGTCGGGCTCTACCTGCCGCCAGACGACGTGGCGATCTATTTCGCCGCTGCCAAAACCATGGCTCTCGTCCATTTCGTCATGTTCGCCGTGAAGGCGGCGGCGGGTCCGCGCTTTTCCGAGGCGATGGCTTCCGGCGAAAGCCGCCAACTCGCCGAAATCGCAACCGAAAGCGCACACTGGTCCTTCTGGCCCTCTCTCGCGATGGGCGGCACGGTGCTCGTCGCCGGTCGTTTCCTGCTGTCGCTGTTCGGCCCGGCCTTCACGGCGGGGGCGCCACTGATGGCGATCCTGTTTGCCGGGATTCTGGCCAAGGCCTTCGTCGGCCCCGTCGAAACCCTGCTGACCATGACCGGCCGGCAGAAGCTCTGTGCGATGCTTTACGCGACCGCGCTCGGCGTCAACATCGCGTTGAACATTGTTCTTATCCCGGCCTTCGGCCTGATCGGCGCAGCATGCGCCACCGCCGGCGCGATGTTCTTCGAGGCAGCAATTCTGCACCTTGCTGCAAGACGCGCTTTCGCCATCCCCCTTCCCGCTTTCGCGGGCGCAGGAAGCGGTAACAACAAGAACGAGGCGATCCGTCCATGATCGGCAACACACCCTTTCCCGGAGATACGAACGGCAGAGCGAGCCGCCTGCTCGGCGGATTGGCCCAGCCGGGCTTCGACGCGGCGCAACCCGAGCAGACCGTCAGCGTCGGGCGGCCAGGCCGCTACCTTTCGATCTATTCCGCAAGGGCCGGCTACGAGTTGCAACGAGAGCTCGATTATCTCTCCAACCGCGCGATAGAACCGAACGTATTCTTCACGGGCCGCTTCCTCGCGCCGGCCATGCCACGCCTCGAGGACCGGGTCATCCGGCTCGCCGTGATCCGGGACAACGATGAACGCCGCAGCAGAATGCGCTTCCTCATGCCGTTTTCGATCGAGAAACCGGGCTTCGCGATCGGCGCGTCCATCATTCGTGCCTGGTCCAACCCGTTTGGCCCGCTCGGCGTACCGCTGCTCGATGCAGAAGGTGCGGCCGAAACGATCAGTAACCTTTACGAGGCCCTGGCCGCTCCGTCGTCCGGCCTGCCGCCGGTACTCGTGCTGCCGGACGTGAGGCTCCAGGGCCGGTTCGCACAACTCGCCCGCGCCGTCGCGATCAGCGAAAACCTGCCGCTCACCGTGACCGACAGCTTTGAACGGCCGATGCTCGAAAGCCTGCTCGACGGCCCGACATACTTGCGCAAGGCAATCAAGCGCGGACATTTCAAGGAATTGCGGCGCCAATGGAAGAACCTCGAAAAGCACGGACGCCTGATCTACACCGTCGCACGCCAGCCGGAGGAAATCCGCTTGCGCATGGAGGAATTCCTGGCGCTGGAGGCTTCCGGTTGGAAGGGGCGAGAGCGCAGCGCCATGATCACGGATCGCTTCCGTGCCGCCTTTGCCCGTGAGGCGATCACCAATCTCGCCGAGACGGACAGCGTCCGCATCCACACACTCGATCTCGACGGCAAGGCGATCGCCTCCATGGTCGTTCTGCTCATGGCCGGCGAGGCCTATACGTGGAAGACCGCCTATGATGAGCGATATGCGATATATTCGCCCGGCAAGCTGCTGCTCGCCGAACTGACGGAATGGCACCTCGACGACGCTAACATCGCCCGCTCCGATTCCTGTGCGGTGCCCGACCACCCGGTGATAGGCCGCTTCTGGCAGGAGCGCGAGGAGATGGGAACGCTCGTCATTGGGTTGCAGCAGAACCGTGACCGCGATGTCCGCCAGGTTGCGGCACAACTCCACCTCTATCGCAATACCCGCAACATGGCACGGCTGCTGCGCGAGAAGATACGGGCGCTTGCCGGCCGCTGACGCGTCGGCCCGAAAATCGGGATCGATTTTCGGAAAAGCATTATGCGTGGAAGACTTAAAGCGTCCTTTGTGCGTCCTGCAGGACGCACAGCGTTGCAATGCCGCCCTATTTGCTAAGCGCTTCGGCAGCCGCCCGATCGCGCAGCAGCCGTCGGATCACCTTTCCCGACGTCGTCAACGGCAGGCTGTCGACGAACTCTATCTCACGCGGGTATTCGTGCATGGAGAGCCTGGTTTTCACCCGGTCGCGGATTCCGGCCGCGACCTCGTCATCGGCGGAGATGCCCGGCCTCAGCACCACATAGGCCTTGACGATCTCGGTGCGGACCGGATCGGGCTTGCCGATGACCGCAGCCAATTGAACGTCGGGATGGCCGGCCAGGCAATCCTCGATCTCACCTGGACCGATGCGGTAACCGGACGAGGTGATGACGTCGTCGTCACGGCCGAAGAAGGTGAAGTAACCCTCCGCGTCCATCACGCCCTGGTCCCCGGTGGTCATCCAATCGCCTATGAATTTCGTTTCCGTCGCCCGCTCGTTGCGCCAATAGCCGAGGAACATCACCGGGTCCGGGCGCTGCACAGCCACCTGCCCGACTGTGCCCGGCGGCAGGATCCTCCCCTCGCCGTCGATGATCGCCACCCTGTGACCGGGCGCCGCCTTACCCATGGAACCCGGCTTCAAGACACCGAGATCCGCAGCCGAGGAGATGACGATATTGCACTCCGTCTGGCCGTAGAACTCGCTGACGTCGATCCCGAGTGCTGCCTTTGCCCATTCGAAGGTCTCCCGCCCGAGCGCCTCGCCGGCCGAACCGATCGTCCGCAGCTTGAGAGCGTAGCGGTCACGCGGTCTGTCGACGGCCTTCAGGAGCCGAAGTGCCGTCGGCGGGATGAAGGCATTGCGCACGTCCATCTCTTCCATGATCCGGAAGGCCATATGCGGATCGAATTTCTGCGCCGGCGATGAAACCACCGGTACGCCGAGCAAAAGCGCCGGCAGCAGTGCGTTCAGAAGACCCCCGGCCCAGGCCCAGTCGGCCGGGGTCCACATCCGGTCGCCGGGTTGCGGCAGGAAGTGATGATGGAACTGGAAGCCCGGCAGGTGACCGAGCAGGACGCGATGGCCATGCAGCGCGCCCTTCGGAGGCCCCGTTGTGCCGGAAGTGTAGATCATCAGCGCCGGATCGTCCGGCGTCGTGTCGGCGGCAGCAAAACGCTTTCCGCTGTTTGCGAGCCGATCGAAACGCACTGTTCCGGGCTCATCCTCTTCATCCGCCAGCACGACGAGAGCGAGTGCCGGCAGCTTCGCTCTGATCGCGGCAAGCCGCTCGTAGCCAAAACGGTTGGTGACGATCGCAGACGCGCCTGCATCCAGCAGCCGATATTCGAGCGCATCGACGCCGAACAGCAAAGCGAGCGGCAACGCGATAGCGCCAAGCTTGTAGATCGCAACATGCGCAATTGCCGCCTCGAAACCCTGTGGCAGAAAGATAGCGACACGGTCGCCGCGCTTGACGCCATGCTGTGCCAATGCGGCGGCAAAAGCGGACGAGCGCGCGGCGAAGGCACCATAGGTCAAAGACAGATGCGCGTCACGAGGCCTGAAGTGCTGAAGGCAGACACGCTCCGGTTCCCGCTCCGCCCAGGCATCGCTGACGGCGACACCGATGTTAAACTTCTCCGGAATCCGCCACCGGAAATCGCGATAAAGTTCGTCGTAGTTTTCAATTTTCGGGAGCATGGGCGGCCGCGACAGAGTTCTCCGCCCGTCTGTTCAATGGAGGTGCGGCGTTCGATAACTTCGTGAGGTGTAGTGGTGCCCCATGCCGGGGTCGAACCAGCACTCCTTTCGGAACTCGATTTTGAGTCGAGCGCGTCTACCAATTCCGCCAATGGGGCTCAGGCTGTGATGTCAGCGGCTTGCGATTTACACGATCGATTTCGCGCCGGTCAACCGCGAAAATGCATTTCGCCGCCAGATGATCACAAAAGCGTGCAAACTGTGTGTCTTGCGGGCAATTTACAGCGCCGCCGATCCTTCCTAAGAAGGCGTCGTAATGGCACGGCCGCCGCAGCCGTCCACCCTGTCGCCCGACCGCGAGGTATCCATGACCGCAGCTTCCGTCGCCCAACGCCAGCACCTTGTTGGCGCCGTTCTCGTCACGCTCGGCATGGCGGCAACTGTCGGCGGCGCGCTCGGCTTCGAGCATATCGGCGGCTATATCCCCTGTGCGCTCTGCCTGTTGCAGCGCAATCCCTACTACTACGGCATTCCGCTCGGCCTTCTGGCGGTCGTTTCGAGCGCTCTCAAGTTCCCAGCCTGGATCACGCGAACGCTGCTCCTGCTCGTCGGCATCCTGATGCTCGTCGGTGCCGGCATGGGCGTCTATCACTCGGGCGTCGAATGGCATTTCTGGGAGGGACCGTCGACCTGCGCGACAGCCGCCCAGGGCATCTCGTCCGATGTCGGGGATCTGCTCGGCGATCTCGATGCCAAGCACGCGCCCTCCTGCACGGATGCGGCACTCCGCGTGCTCGGACTCTCCTTTGCAGGCTGGAATGTGATCGCAAGCCTCATCCTGGCTGGGATCGCATTGCGCGGCGCCGCCAAGGCTTGATAATTACGGCTGCAGTTCGACATCCCAATAGAGATAGTCCATCCAGCTTTCATGCAGATGGTTCGGCGGAAAGAGCCTGCCGTTGTTGTGCAGGTCCTGCACCGTAGGCTGGTAGGGCCTCTGATGCGGGAACATGTTGGCCTGCTTCGGCAGCTTGCTGCCCTTGCGGAGATTGCAGGGCGAACAGGCCGCCACGACATTTTCCCATGTCGTCTGGCCGCCATGGGCACGCGGCACCACATGGTCGAAGGTCAGGTCGTCAGGCGATCCGCAATACTGGCACTCGAACTTGTCGCGCAGGAAGACGTTGAACCGGGTGAAGGCCGGATGGCGGGACGGCTGCACATAACTCTTGAGACAAACGACACTCGGCAGCCGCATCGAGAAGCTGGGCGACGAGACGGAATGTTCGTATTCGGCGAGGATCGTAACGCGGTCAAGGAAGACGGCCTTGATCGCGTCCTGCCAGGACCAGAGCGACAAGGGGTAGTAACTCAGCGGCCGGTAGTCGGCGTTCAAGACGAGCGCCGGCAGGGCCTGCGGTGAGACTGCAATCGTCAAGCGCATTCTCCTGATCGATTCGGCATCTGCACCTTCTATATTAGTCGTGTTGCGACAGGATTGTGAAGCCACAAAGAAAAACGGCGCGAAGGATTCGCTTTTTTCTTCAAGGCGTCACTGGCAGCGCATCACGCCGCATTTCCTGTGCATAATACGCCCAGAACAGCCGCGCGGCGACGCTGCGCCACGGTGACCAGCAGGTCGCGAGCGAATCAATCTCGCTTGCTGTCGGGCGCAGGTCGAACTCCAGCGCATGGCCGATGGCGTTTTGCAGCGCAACGTCGCCAGACGGAAAGACGTCCGGATGGCCGGCGCAGAAAAGCAGGTAGACCTCCGCCGTCCAGCGACCGACCCCCTTTATTGCCGTCAATTCGTGGATCGCCACGGCGGCCTCGGCGTTGCAGATGGCGTCGAGGTCGATCTCGCCGGCAACCGCCGCCGCCGCGACGCGCCGCAACGTGTCGGCCTTGGCGCGGGAGAGGCCGAATTGCCGGCAATCTTCGTCGCCGAGCGAAAGGACTGCATCCGGACTGATCTCGCCGAGAGCGGCCTCCATGCGCCGCCAGATCGCGGCAGCGCTCGCCTTCGAGACCATTTGCGACACAATGATGTTCGCGATACCGCGATAACCCGGATCCGTTCGCCTGAGCGGCACCGGCCCCGCCTTGGCGACCACGTGCTCGAGACGGGCGTCGAGCATTATCAGACCGGCAAGCCCGGCCTCGATATCCTCGTGTGTCCGGATGATCCGCATGCGCCCTCCACTGCATGTGTCCTTAAATCCTAACCGATTCAAGGACAAAAACATGCAGCAATTCAAAGTGCTACAACATCCTTTGTGCGTATGAAATGACGCAGCCGCGCTGTAGAAAGCGGATGACCTTTATACCGCTTCCATGCCAAAGGGAAACGATGACCATTTCGCCAGAGCAACCCGTTTTTCGTTTCGCGCCGAGCCCGAACGGCCTGCTGCACCTTGGTCATGCGCTGTCCGCCCTCCTCAATCATGACATGGCGGCCTCCACCAACGGACGCTTTCTGCTTCGGATCGAGGATATCGACCAGACACGCTGCCGCCCGGAGCTGGAACAGGCGATTTTCGACGATCTCGGTTGGTTGGGTCTCAGTTGGGAGCAACCGGTACGCCGCCAATCCGAACACCTCGACCTTTATGCCGAGATACTTCAGCGCCTGCGCGCAATGGGTGTCGTTTATCCATCCGTCATGACCCGCGGGGAGATCAGGGCGGCGGTCGCCGCGGCAGAAGCCGAGGGGTCGGTCTGGCCGCGCGATCCGGATGGAACGCCACTTTATCCGGGCCGCGAGCGCGAACTATCGCTTGGCGAGCAAGCCGCACTTGCCGCCGGCGATCGATCCTTTGCCTGGCGTCTCGACGTCACAAGGGCGATCGATCTCGTGCCCGGCCCTTTGACATGGCAGGAAACCGGAGCAGGTCCCGCCGGGGAAACGGGTGAAATCCCGGCGGATCCCGCAAGCTGGGGCGATGTGATCCTTTCGCGTTCCGACGCGCCATCGAGTTACCATCTCTCGGTCGTCGTCGATGACGCGCTCCAGGGCGTCACTCAAGTCGTGCGTGGGCGTGATCTGTATCATGCGACTTCGATCCACCGCTTGCTCCAGCGGCTTCTCGATCTCCCGGAACCAGTCTACCACCACCACCGCCTTATCCTTGGGCCGGATGGCAAGAAGCTGTCGAAGAGCAGCAAAGACACGGGTATCGCCGCATTCCGCGCTGCCGGAAAGACGCCAGCGGACATTCGCGCCATGGTGCTATGAGCCATTCTCGCCGGGGCGATCGTCGCTCTCGCGCTGGCCCAGGAAACTGCGCATGACAAGGCGCTTGACGCGGAATTTCATGATCGCGGCATTGATCTCGGCGCCGATGATGAAGATCGCGCCGATCATATACAGAAACACCAGGACGATCACGACCGAGGCGAGACCGGCATAGGTGGTCACGTAGTTGGAGAAAGCCGTGAGATAATAGGCAAAGACGTAGGCTCCGATCGACCAGGACACCAGAGTGAGAACGATTCCGGGAAGGACATCGACGATCTTACGGTGACCGTCCGGAAGCCAGAGATGCGACACCAGCAGCCCGCTGGTCAGCATCACAAGCGCGAGCGTCAGCCCCCAATTGTCGACCGTTGCGAGAACGGAGTCGAGCCAGGGCAGCCATTGGTCGGCATTGCGTACCGCAAGCGGCACTGCAACGAGAAGAACGCTGATGACGGCAAGGATCAGCACGCCGGCGATCACGAAGCCGAGGCTCGCAAGCCGCGTCACGTACCACGAGCGGCTCTCCGCGACCCGATAGGCGCGGTTCAGCGCAATCCTGAGCGCCTCGACGCCGTTGGAGGCAAAATAGGCGGCCGCGAGCACGGAAACAGTGAGCACGCCGCCGCGCGGAATCGTCAGCACCCGGACGACCTCATCGGCCAGTGGTTGGGCGATCGATTCCGGCCAGGCATCGAAAATCAGATGGACGGCCGTCTCCGCAAACTGGTCGGCGCCGAGGAAGCTTCCGAGCGCCGTGCCGAAGATCAGGAACGGAAAGACCGCCATCAGCGAGGACAGTGCAACGTGGCTCGCCATCGCCCAGCCGTCGTCCTCGCTGAAATGCCAGAGCGCATCGAAGACGACCTTCCAGATGATGCGAACGACGGCCGGCATTCCTTCTCCGAGCTTGCCGTATCCACGGGACCGACGGGCACCCGTGCAACACACGCAATTCAATTGTATCCCACCGATGAATATGGGAAACGGGGGATGGATTTCTACAGGAATCGACCGGATGCCAGATCGCCCCACCATCATTGTCACAGGCTGTTCTTCCGGCATCGGCGCCTATTGCGCCCGCGCGCTGAAGGCAGACGGCTGGCGCGTCTTCGCGACCGTTCGCCGGCCCGAAGATCAGACGGAACTGGAGGCCGAAGGCATCGAGACCTTCATCATGGACTACACCAGGCCGGAAACGATCGTCGGGTTGGCGGAGGCGGTGATGGCCCGTTCAGGCGGGCGCATCGACGCCCTCTTCAACAATGGTGCCTATGGCCAGGCGGGCGCCGTCGAGGATCTGCCGGCCGAGGCGCTGAGGCTCCAGCTCGAAACCAACGTCGTCGGCTGGCATGAGCTGACACGCCGCGTCTTACCGGCGATGCGTGCCCGCGGCCACGGCCGCATCGTCCAATGCTCGTCAATTCTCGGCATCGTCCCCTATCGCTGGCGCGGTGCGTACAATGCCTCGAAATTCGCGATCGAGGGACTGTCGCTGACGTTGAGAATGGAGCTTGCCGGCAGCGGCGTCGACGTCAGCCTGATCGAGCCCGGGCCGATCGCCTCGAGATTCACGGCCAATGCCATCCCTTATATCGAGCGCTTCATCGACCTCAAGAATTCCGTCCACCGCAGGGAGTATGAGCGGCAGATGCGACGCCTGCGCGGCGAAAGCAAGCCGGCACCGGGCAAGCTCGGGCCGGATGCCGTCTATGCTGTCTTAAAACATGCGCTGACGTCACGCAGGCCGCGACCGCACTATATAGTAACCAGACCTGCCAAGCAGGGCGCGCTGTTGAAGAAGCTCCTGCCGGCCGCCCTATTCTATCGCATCATCGGCCGTCTCGGCTGACCGAAATCGGAGGGATATGCATCATGTCCACTTTCTTCACCGGCCTGACCCTGCTCGTCATGGGCCTGGTCGCCATCGTCCTGATCCGCGGCCTGTTCAACATGGCCACCGGCGGCAGCGGCAATACTTCGAACAAGCTGATGCAGGCGCGCATCGTCCTGCAAGCGATCGCGATCGCGCTGATCATGCTGACGCTGTGGATTACCGGCGGCGGACGGCCGGGCTGAGAAGGGGCGACGACACCATGGTAAGGCTCAACAAGATCTATACGAGAACAGGTGACGACGGCACGACCGGACTTGTTTCCGGCCCACGCCGCGCGAAATGCGACCTGCGCATCGAGGCCTATGGAACTGTCGACGAGGCGAACGCCCTGGTCGGCCTTGCGCGCCTGCATACCGGCGACATGGGTGATCTCGACGCAATGCTGATGCGCATTCAGAACGACCTCTTCGACCTCGGAGCAGACCTTGCAACGCCAGACACCGGCGAGAAGCTGGACTATGAACCGCTGAGGATCGCAGCCTCCCAGGTCGCAAGGATCGAGGGCGAGATCGATCGCCTCAATGCCGATCTCGAACCCCTGCGGTCCTTCGTTCTGCCGGCTGGCAGCCCGGCCTCCGCGGCGCTGCACGTTGCCCGCACCGTCGCACGACGCGCCGAACGCCAGATCGTCGCCCTTGCTGCCGGTGAGATCGTCAGCCGCGACGCGATCTCCTATATCAATCGGCTCTCGGACTTCCTTTTCGTTGCCGCTCGCTGGGCAAATGACAAGGGACGTGCCGATGTGCTTTGGGTTCCGGGCAAGAACAGATAACGTTCGTCAAGAATCGCGCTCGGGGGCCGCATGTTCATACCGCTTCACGACAGCAACACGCTAAAGCACATCAGCATGCAGTACGTGACGATCGCACTGATCGCCACGAACGTCGCGGTCTGGCTGGTTACCGGCCCGATCGCCACGGAAGAATTCGCGAACGCGGCCGTGCTCGGGCTCGGCTACATCCCTGCCGTTGTCTTCGAGTATGCCGATCTCGATCCGTCGCTTGTCATCGTTCCCGATCAATTCACGTTCGTCACCTATTCGTTTCTGCACGGCGACTTCTCGCATCTGGCGATGAACATGCTGTTTCTCTGGGTGTTCGGCGACAATGTCGAGGACGCGCTCGGGCATTTTCGCTTCCTCGTCTTCTACCTGCTGTGCGCCGCTGCGGGCGCGCTTGCGCACGGATTGCTGGATCCTGCCTCGGAAGCGCCGCTGATCGGCGCCTCGGGCGCCATCTCGGGCGTCGTCGCCGCCTATTTCCTGCTGCATCCGAAGGTGCGCGTGTGGGTTCTCGTCCTCTTCCGCATTCCGTTGCCGCTCCCCGCGGCGATCCCGCTGGCGTTCTGGATCGGCCAGCAATTCTACATGCTGGTGGTCGACTCCGGCAGCGGTGTCTCCTGGAGTGCTCATGTCGGCGGCATTGTTGCGGGGCTTCTGCTGGTGGTCATTTTGCGACGCCGCGGCGTTCCGCTTTTCGATCGCACGATCGTCACTCCGCGCGCCGTCGAGCATCGTGCGGAGCGACCCGAAGCGGTCGACGCAAGCACTGTAAGCGCCCGAAAACCGCCTACTCCATGGGGGCGCCCGACCTGAGGGCCGATGCTGGCGCGCAATATCCGCGCCAATATGGAGCACAATTTCAATATGTTGATTGTTTCGCAGGCGAGAAAGGCGTAGCCATTCGACGTTTCCCGCTCCACCTCTTGTCAGGCGCACATATGACGTGTACGTAAACGTCACTCGAAATCTCGACGTTATATCGATTTAGCTTCGCGGGCGGCGATTGTAATTGGAGAAAAAACGCGTATCGATGTCGCCAACCGACAATCAGGCAGCTCTGTTAAGGGGCATTTTCCTGCGAAAGCTCTTGGAGGGAATGAATCCATGAAAATCCTAGTCACGGTGAAGCGTGTGGTGGACTTCAACGTCAAGATCCGGGTGAAGGCGGATGGGTCCGGTGTCGAGCTGGCCAATGTCAAGATGTCGATGAACCCGTTCGACGAGATCTCGGTCGAAGAGGCGCTGCGGCTGAAGGAAGCCGGCAAGGCGAGCGAAGTCGTCGTCGTGTCGGTCGGCCCGGCCAAGGCCGAGGAGACGCTGAGGACCGCGCTGGCCATGGGCGCCGACCGGGCGATCCTGGTCGAGACCGAGGACCAGGTCGAGCCGCTCGCTGTCGCCAAGATCGTCAAGGGTGTCGCCGAAGCCGAACAGCCGGGGCTGATCATCGTCGGCAAGCAGGCGATCGACGACGATTCGAACCAGACCGGCCAGATGCTGTCGGCGCTGCTCGGCTGGGCCCAGGGCACCTTCGCCTCCAAGGTCGAGATCGCCGACGGCAGCGCCAAGGTGACGCGCGAGGTCGATGGCGGCCTGCAGACGGTCGAACTGAAGCTGCCGGCGGTGGTGACCACCGACCTCAGGCTGAACGAGCCGCGTTATGCCTCGCTGCCGAACATCATGAAGGCGAAGAAGAAGCCGCTCGACAAGAAGAGCCCGGCCGATTTCGGCGTCGACACTTCGCCGCGGCTGAAGGTGCTGAAGACGGAAGAGCCGTCCGGCCGCAAGGCCGGCATCAAGGTCAAGTCGGTCGCCGAGCTCGTCGAGAAGCTCAAGGGCGAAGCCGGCGTATTGTAAGTTTCAGGAAAGGGAGCACAACACCATGGCCATTCTGCTTCTGGCTGACCACGACACCACCCACCTTTCCGACCAGACGGCGAAGGCGCTGACCGCGGCCACCAAGATCGGCTCCGACGTGCATGTGCTGGTCGCCGGTTCGAACATCAAGGCGATCGCCGATGAGGCGGCAAAGCTTGCCGGCGTTGCCAAGGTGCTCGTTGCCGACGACGCCTCGCTCGCCAACAACCTCGCCGAGCCGCTCGCCGCAACGATCGTCGCGCTGGCCGGCGGCTACGACACCATCATTGCCGCCGCCACCTCGGTCGGCAAGAACGTTTTGCCGCGCGTCGCTGCACTGCTCGACGTCGCCCAGGTCTCGGAAATCATCGAGGTGGTCTCCGCCGACACCTTCAAGCGGCCGATCTATGCCGGCAATGCCATCCAGACGGTGCAGACGAGCGAAGCCAAGCGCGTCATCACCGTGCGCACCGCCTCGTTTGCCGCGGCCGCCGAGGGCGGTTCGGCCGCGGTCGAGACGGTTGCGGCCGCCGCCAATCCGGGGGTTTCGAGCTTCGTTGCCGATGCGCTGTCGTCGTCGGACCGGCCGGAACTGACCTCGGCGAAGATCATCATCTCCGGTGGCCGGGCGCTCGGCTCGTCGGAAAAGTTCAAGGAAGTGATCCTGCCGGTCGCCGACAAGCTCGGGGCCGCCGTCGGCGCGTCGCGCGCCGCCGTCGATGCCGGCTATGCCCCGAACGACTGGCAGGTCGGCCAGACCGGCAAGGTGGTCGCCCCCGACCTCTACATCGCCTGCGGCATTTCCGGGGCGATCCAGCATCTCGCCGGCATGAAGGATTCCAAGGTGATCGTCGCGATCAACAAGGACGAGGAGGCGCCGATCTTCCAGGTCGCCGACTACGGCCTCGTCGCCGACCTCTTCGACGTCCTGCCGGAACTCGAAAAGGCGCTGTAACCACACGTAAAACGCGTTTGCCTCCGGCATGAAAAAGGCTGGAAAAAGCGCGTGCTTGGCATTAACAATCGTACCGGGCCGGCCCAAGCGGCCCGGTATTTTTTTATCTGCGGCTGCAAGGCTGCCGAAAATCTCTTGAAGATGGGTGTTCGCTTCGATGATCAAGACGGTCGGAATTATTGGCGCTGGTCAGATGGGCTGCGGCATTGCCCATGTTTCGGCAGTCGCCGGATACAAGGTGCAGCTCTACGATCTTGCTGCGGACCGCATCGAGGCCGGGCTTGCGACCATCAACGGCAATCTCGCCCGTCAAGTTTCCTCCGGCAAGATGACCGACGAGGACCGCAAGAAGGCGCTTTCCCTGATCAAGGGTTCCGCCGACATCAACGATCTCTCCCAAGCCGATCTTGTGATCGAGGCGGTAACGGAAGACGAAACCGTCAAGCGCAAGATCTACGGCCAGGTTTGCCCGATCATGAAGCCGGAAGCGATTCTCGCAACCAACACGTCCTCGCTGTCGATCACGCGCCTCGCGTCCGCGACAGATCGGCCGGAACATTTCATGGGCATCCACTTCATGAACCCGGTTCCGGTGATGAAGCTGGTGGAACTGGTGCGCGGCATTGCGACCGATGAAGAAACCTTCAAGACGGCGAAGGAGTTCGTCGCTCATCTCGACAAGACCGTCACCGTCGCCGAGGATTTCCCCGCCTTCATCGTCAACCGCATCCTGTTGCCGATGATCAACGAGGCGATCTACACCCTCTACGAGGGCGTTGGCACCGTGGACGCCATCGACACGGCGATGAAGCTCGGTGCAAACCATCCGATGGGGCCGCTGCAACTGGCCGACTTTATCGGCCTCGACACCTGCCTGTCGATCATGCAGGTCCTGCATGACGGCCTGGCCGACTCGAAGTATCGCCCCTGTCCGCTGCTGGTCAAATATGTCGAGGCCGGCTGGCTCGGCCGCAAGTCTGGCCGTGGCTTCTACGACTATCGCGGCGACGTGCCAATTCCGACACGCTAGGAAAAGCGTGCGCGGTTTTCCGCCCGCATCCCGCGTCTCAACTTATGAATCGATAACCCTCAGCTGCCGGCCGACGCGCCCAACGCTGCCTGAATGAGCCCCTTCGCATCTTGGCTGTCCCAGGCGGCGGGACCGTTCATCGACCCGATCAGGCAGCCCTTCTCGTCGAGGAGCAGGGTCGCAGGAAGGCCGAAAGCGAGGCCCTCCTTCTTGAGCGTATTGAACACGCTCATCGACGCATCCCGGTAGTAGCCGAGCTCGTGAACCCCGACCTCATCGAGGAAGGCTCTCGGCTTTTCGTCGTCGCCGGTATCGATGTTGATCGCGACGACCAGGAAGCGGTCGCCACCGAGCGCCTTCTGCAGTCCGTTCAGCGCCGGCATCTCCTCCCGGCAGGGCACGCACCAGGTCGCCCAAAGGTTCATGAGGATCGTCTTGCCGGAAAAAGCGGCAAGGGTCAGCGGTTTTCCATCGGGGCCGTTAAAATCGAGACTGCTGATCGGACGCGGATCGGCCGCCGGCGTCATGGCGGCGACCTGGCCTTTCATGAACGGGGTCAGCGAGGCGACCTTCTGTTTGGCTTGTGGACAGCTCCCGCCATCCGCCATTTGCGTCGCAGCGCGGTCGCCGGATCCTGTGGCATTGCCAGACCCCGTCTCCTTCACGTATACCGCAGCCGCACCGACGATCACGCCGAAAAGGGCGGCGAGCGCGAACAACCTGACGGCCAGGGGGCTTTTCTTCTGGTCTGGCATTTCATTCTCCAAGGCGGGCATCCTCATGGCTGACGGCAGTTCCGAGACGAAATCCTCCAACCAGATGTGGGGCGGGCGCTTCGCCTCTGGCCCGGATGCGATCATGGAGGAGATAAACGCCTCGATCGGCTTCGACAAGAAGCTCTATGCCCAGGACATCCGCGGCTCAATAGCGCATGCGACCATGCTGGCGCATCAAGGCATCATTTCTGCCGAAGACAAAGACAAGATCGTTCACGGTCTCGACACGATCCTGTCAGAGATCGAAAGCGGTGCATTCGAATTCTCGCGGCGCCTGGAAGACATTCACATGAATGTTGAAGCGCGACTGGCAACCCTGATCGGGCCGGCTGCCGGCCGGCTGCACACGGCGCGCTCGCGCAACGACCAGGTCGCGCTCGACTTTCGCCTGTGGGTGAAGGAAGAACTGCAGAAAACCGAAAAGGCGCTGACGGCGCTGATCGCGGCCTTCCTGGATCGCGCCGAAGAACATGCCGATACAGTCATGCCCGGGTTCACCCATCTGCAGACGGCGCAGCCGGTCACCTTCGGCCACCATTGCATGGCCTATGTCGAAATGTTCGGCCGCGACCGCTCGCGCGTCCGCCATGCGATCGAGCACATGGACGAAAGCCCGATCGGCGCCGCCGCTCTGGCAGGCACCGGCTTCCCGATCGACCGGCACATGACGGCAAAGGCGCTTGGCTTCCGCGAGCCGACCCGCAACTCGATCGACACGGTCTCCGACCGAGACTTCGCACTGGAGTTCCTTTCGATCGCCTCGATCGCGGCGACACACCTGTCGCGTCTCGCCGAAGAGATCGTCATCTGGTCGACGCCGCAATTCGGCTTCATCCGTCTGTCGGACGCGTTTTCGACCGGCTCGTCGATCATGCCGCAGAAGAAGAACCCCGATGCCGCCGAGCTCGTGCGTGCCAAGACGGGTCGCATCAACGGTTCGCTGATTGCACTGCTGACCGTGATGAAGGGCCTGCCGCTCGCCTATTCGAAGGACATGCAGGAGGACAAGGAGCAAGTCTTCGACGCCGCCGAGAGCCTCGAACTGGCAATTGCTGCAATGACCGGCATGGTGCGCGACATGAGCGTGCGTGCCGATCGAATGAAGGCTGCGGCCGGCTCCGGCTATTCGACCGCGACCGACCTTGCCGACTGGCTGGTGAGAGAGGCGGGTCTGCCCTTCCGCGACGCCCATCATGTGACCGGCCGCGCCGTGGCGCTTGCCGAGCAGAAGAGTTGCGATCTCGCCGATCTGTCGCTCGCCGACCTGCAGTCGATCGATGCCGCGATCACCGAGAAGGTCTTCGACGTGCTCACCGTCGAGGCTTCGGTCGCAAGCCGCACCAGCTTCGGCGGCACCGCCCCTGCCGAAGTGCGCAAGCAGATCGCCTGGTGGCGGGCCCGCAACTGATGCATGTCGCCCGAAAGTGTGCGGCGGTTTCGGACAACGACATGCATGCCAGCAAAGACCTAAGCGTGTCGCCTGGCTCCCATTGTAGGCGACGCGCTTGAGCCAGCGCAGAAAGAGGGTGCACAAGGCCCTGAAAAATCGATAAGACATCGCTCCAGAGCGGGGCCGGAAGACCCGCCCGCTCCGACTCACTCGGCTCCCGTTCCGGCAAAGGAAAATGACGATGACATTGACGAAGGCAGCCCGGCTTGCGCTTGTGCTCGCTATCCCCGGGCTGGTTCTCATCGGTTGTGGGCGTAAGGGCGATCTCGACAGGCCGGGCGCCACGACGATCAACACCAAAGCGCCGGCCGGAACCGTCGAAGAGAAGGCTACGGTAGAGGACCGGCCCTTCCTGCTTGATCCCCTCCTCTGAACCGAGCGAAACCCGTGAACCATTTCGAATACCGTGACGGAATTCTCTACGCCGAAGATGTCCCCGTAACGGACATCGCTAGAGCCGTCGGAACACCCTTCTATTGCTATTCCACCGCAACGCTGGAACGCCACTACCGGGTCTTCGCCCAGGCCTTTGCCGATGTTGATGCCATGGTCTGCTATGCCATGAAGGCCAATTCGAACCAGGCCGTGCTGAAGACTCTGGCCCGGCTCGGCGCGGGGGTCGATGTGGTTTCCGAAGGCGAACTCCGGCGCGCGCTTGCCGCCGGCGTGCCGGCTGACCGGATCATGTTTTCGGGCGTCGGCAAGACCGCGCGCGAGATGGATTTCGCGATCGAGGCGGGCATCTATTGCTTCAATGTCGAGTCCGAACCGGAGCTGGAGGTCCTGAACCAGCGGGCGCTAAGGGCCGGCAAGCAGGCGCACGTCTCCTTCCGCATCAATCCGGACGTCGATGCCCGCACGCATGCGAAGATTTCGACCGGCAAGAAGGAGAACAAGTTCGGTATTTCCTGGGAGCGGGCGCGCAGCGTCTACGCCCACGCCGCCACCCTGCCCGGCATCAAGGTCACCGGCATCGACATGCATATCGGCAGCCAGATTACCGAGTTGCAGCCGTTCGACGATGCCTTCAAGCTGCTGCGCGAACTCGTCGATACCCTCAGGTCTGATGGCCATGTGATCGATCACGTCGATATCGGCGGAGGTCTCGGCATTCCCTACAGGGACGACAACAATCCGCCGCCATTGCCCGATGCCTATGCCGACATCGTCAAGAACCAGCTCAAGGGCCTTAACTGCCGCATCGTGACCGAACCCGGCCGGCTGATCGTCGGCAACGCCGGTATTCTCGTCACCGAAGTGGTCTACGTGAAGGATGGCGGTGACAAGACCTTCGTCATCGTCGATGGCGCGATGAACGACCTGATCCGCCCGACCCTCTACGAGGCCTATCACGAAATCCGGCCGGTGAAGATTTCGGCCGCCAACGCACCGCGCATCAAGGCCGACGTGGTGGGCCCCGTTTGCGAAACCGGCGACTACCTTGCGCTTGATCGCGAGATGGCGATGCCGAGACCGGGCGATCTGTTCGCAATCGGCTCGGCCGGTGCTTACGGCGCGGTGCAGTCGGGTACCTACAACAGCCGCCTGCTCGTTCCGGAAGTGCTCGTCAAGGGCGACCGCTTCCACGTCGTGCGGCCGCGCCAAGACTATGACAGCCTGATCGGCCTCGATTCGGTGCCGGAGTGGCTCGACTGAACCGCTCTGGTTCGGTTTCTGGCGGAGACGCCGCAAAGCCGTGCGGCGATCACGATTTGTTGTCGCCCTCGTCTTCGCCACAAACGGTGTTATCCTGCGGTGCGAGGATCACTACGGCGCGGCGCGTTGCCAGACGCACAACGGACGCTGTAGCACGTTGAATTGCTGCATGTTTTATCCTTGATCGGCTGCGATTTAAGCATACATGCAGAAGGGCGACCATGAGCGACCGAAAGGGAACTTGGGCGGATGACGCAATTCCGGCGGGATGACACGCCACAACCGAAGCCGTTTGCCAGGATGCTGGCAACCAAGAGGTTTTTCGCCCGCTTGGTCCTTTTGGCGGAGCAGATTCTGCCGCGCGCGCTGATGCCTGCGTCGATCGTTCTCCTGTTCCTTTCCGCCGGCTGGCTCGGCTTCTTCCGCGTTGCGCCGTTGTGGCTGCACGCTGCAACCCTTCTCGCCTTTTTCGCGGGACTGTTCTTCTCGCTTCTGCCGCTAACCCGGATCCGTTGGCCGGAAAACCCCGATGCCGACCGGATGCTCGAAGAGCGCAACGACTTGCCGCATCAGGCGATCCGCGTCCAGGACGACACGCCGGCGACGGAGGGAGCGTTCGGGGCAGCGCTCTGGCGGGAGCATCAGGCGCGCATGGCTCGATTGGTCCGCGCATTGGACACCGGCCTTCCGCGCCCCGACATCGCGCGGCATGACCCCTGGGCACTCAGGGCGGTCCCCGTGCTTCTTGCCTGCATTGCATTTGCCTATTCCTATTCGAACCGCGCGGGGCTGATAACCGACGCTTTCCGGCTGCCCCAGCAACAGGTTGTCGCGGCGGACATCCGCATTGACGCCTGGGTGACGCCGCCGGCCTATACGGGCCGCGCGCCGATTTTCCTGACTGGCCGACAAGACACGGCCTCGCAAGGCGTGGCGTCGCAAGGCGTGGCGTCGCAAGACATGCCATCGCAGGATACGGCCCCAGCACAGCAGGAAAAGGCCCTCTTCACCGTGCCGCAGTTCAGCGATTTGACCGTCAGGATAACCGGCGCCGGACCGGAGGCACGTGTGAGCTATGCCGAATCCGGTGGAACAGGACCGATCACCATTCCGGCTTCCGCTGACAAGGCGAAATCGGAGCCGAAGACGGAGCCGCAGGAAACCGCGCAGATGCCGCGAAACGGCGTCCGCAACCATCTCTACAAGATAACCAAGGACGGAACGCTTTCGGTCGGCGGTCAAAGCTGGAACTTCAAGATCACGCCGGACAGCGTCCCCGACATCGCTTTCGATGGCGCGCCGCGCCCGACCGCGAACGCATCGCTCGAAATAAGCTTCCTTGCGCATGACGACTACGGGATTTCGCAGGCCTGGGCAGATATCAAGCCGCTGGATGAACTGCCTGCCGGCGCCCGCTCGCTCTACCCTCCGCCCGAGTACCGTCTCGATCTGCCGCGCCGCAACGCCCGTGAGGCCAAGGGAACGACGAGCCGGAACCTCAGCGAGCATCCGCTCGCCGGGAAGCGTGTGCGCATCACCTTGGTCGCCCGCGATGCCGCCGGCCAGGAAGGCCGAAGTGTGCCGCAGGACGTGATCCTTCCGGCGCGCCAGTTCTTCGAACCGCTCGCGGCCGCCGTTGCCGAGCAACGACAGATCTTCGCGCTCAATGTCAACGATCTTCCGCGCGCCATCGATCTCAACGACGCACTGACGCTCTATGCGGAGGAGACGATTCCCAACCTTACGCATTTCCTGCTGATCCAATCGGCGCGCACGCGCATGGCGCTCGCACGTAACGACGACATGCTCCGGGACGCAGCCGATCATCTCTGGGAGATTGCTCTCGGCATCGAGGACGGAGACCTGTCGCTCGCCGAGCGGCGGCTGCGCGACGCTCAGCAGGCGCTTTCCGACGCACTGGACCGCAATGCGTCCGACGAAGAGATCGCCAAGCTGATGCAGGAATTGCGCCAGGCGATGCAGGAATACATGCAGCAACTTGCACAGCAAGCGGCGAAAAATCCGCGCATGGCTAACCCCGATCAGAACAACGTGCTGCGCCAGCAGGACCTGCAGAAGATGATGGACCAGATCGAAAACCTGGCCCGCTCCGGCTCGCGCGATGAGGCGCGCCAACTCCTGTCCGAACTGCAAAGAATGATGAACAACCTGCAGGCCGGGCGCATGCAGCAAATGGGCGAGCAGAACAACGCCATGCGTCAGCAGATGGACAAGCTCGGCCAGTTGATGCAGCAGCAGCAACAGTTGATGGATGAGACCTTCAAACTGGACCAGGCGCTACGCGACCGCATGCAACGGGGCGACCCGTTACAGGATGAAGACAACGAGCTCTTTGGTCAGGACATGCCGCAGGATCCCGGGCAGCGCAACGATCCCAACGGCAAGCCCAACCCGCTCGACGACATGACCGCCGAGCAGCTGAAGGACGCCTTGAAACAACTGAGGCAGCAGCAGGATGGGCTCGGCAAGCAACTCGGGGAACTGCAGAAGGGCCTCGAGCAGCTTGGCGTCAAGCCCGGCAAGGGCTTCGGCGAGGCACAGCGCGAGATGAAGGGAGCGGCCGAGGCTCTTGGCGAGGGTGAGGGCGAGCAGGCTGTCGGCAGTCAGGGCCGGGCGTTGCAGGCGTTGCGCGAAGGCGCACAGGACATGATGAACCAGATGCAGGCCCAAGGGCAGCAGGGTCCTGGACAGGGCGTTCCGCAGTACGGCCAGAATGGACGTGACCCGCTCGGCCGTCGTCAGCAGAACGTTGGCCCCGACTTCGGCGACCAGGTCAAGGTTCCGGACGAAATCGATACGCAACGCGCTCGCCAGATCCTTGATGAGATCCGCCGCAAGCTCGGCGACAGCCTGTCTCCGGAAGCCGAGCGGCAATATCTCGAACGCCTGCTCGATATGCGTTGACCACTGCAGAACCGCTAGTAGCGACGGACATGGAAGGACGCACGCAACCGGCCGCCGCCGGCGAAGCGGCGAAGGCCGGAAGTCGGGATGGCTGTCAGGCGACGAGCGCCAAGGCGACGGCCTTGCGGATGTCGGGCAGCGAAAATGGCTTGGAAATCACATCGACGACCTTCCCCGAAAGATCGTCCGCCCGCTCGCGTTGTTCCGCATAGCCGGTCATCAACAGGATCTTGAGCGCGGGAAAAGCGGCGGATGCCTGATGCGCCAATTCGATGCCGTCCATCACAGGCATGCGGATGTCGGATAAAAGCAGATCAAAGGCCTGGGTTTGAAGGCGAGCGAGTCCATCGGCTCCATCCCCCGCCTCGACCGTTTCATGCCCATCGAGTCGCAATGCGCGCGCCACAAATGAGCGCAAGGCATCCTCATCCTCGGTAATCAGGATTCTCGCCATCATGGCCTCCCGTGTTCGCTCCCATAGAGCGCATGCGTCCCTTGGACTGGCAAAGGACGCTCATCTCGTTGAACTCGAGCATGATGCCTTCTGAAACCGCTATCGATTTCGAGCATATGCCGACGCCACGTTTCGGCATGGCCGAAGCCGTGGCGCCCCTCCAAACAACCAGCTTTTCGTTTGCTTTCGGTAAACGCGGCAGCGTCGATTTTCAGAAAAGGCGGCGCGTCATTTCTTGGACGGTCCCGATCCAAGAAAAAACCATGCAGCATTCAAAGGAATGCGGCGACCTTTACATGTTCGATAAGACCGGCGCGCTGCAGTATCACTCAGCGTCACCCGTCACGACCCCGACGAATGGCAGTTCGCGGAAGGCGTAGGCGACGTCCATGCCATAACCGACCACGAAATGGTCCGGGCACTCGAAGCCGACATAATCGGCCTCCAGATCGACCCGCCGTTTCATCCGCTTGTCCAGGAGAACGGCGATCGTGACATTGCGCGCGCCGCGCTCCAGGAGCAGATCCTTCGCGAAACGCAAGGTCCGGCCGGACTCGAGAATGTCGTCGATCAGCAACACATCGCGACCGTGCACGTCGCTGTCGATATCCTTGGTGATCTTCACGCCCTTGGATTCGGTTCCCGTGCCGTAGCTCGACAGCGTGATGAATTCGACCTCGGGAGCAAGTCCGGCATCATGCATGGCACGGATCAAATCGGCCGCGAAGATGAACGAGCCTTTCAATATCGAAATGACCAGCAGATCCTTATGCGGGCCGCGAACGATCGCGTCGGCCAGCTCGTGATTGCGGGCGGCAATCGTCTCGGCGCTATAAAGGACTTCGATGTTCTTGCCGCGGACGACGGGCATACGGGGCTCTCCAGGACTTCATTGCGGAAGACAAGGACCGCCTTCCTCTCAGGCGCCGCTTAGCACAATCAGAGCCGAGAAACACTGTTTTCGGCGAAAGAAACCGTCACCTTGGGCATTTTTCCGCCCGTATAGGGAAGGCGGGCAGCGAAATGGCGGCTCTCGCCGGGTGCAATCGACGCGCCGTCGGGCATCAAACGCGTTGCCGTCACCTTGCGTCCGTTGCTCCTGACGTCGACCACGACAAGCGGCAGACGCTGTTCGGTACCAGAGCGGTTGTCGATGCTTCCATAGACCGAAAGCACACGCATGCCGCCGGCATAGTCGAAGGAAGTCGTGACGCCTCCGATCGACAGAGGTTGAGTGTCTGCCTGGCCTCCACCGAAAAGGCCTGCGATCAGAAGGAACACCCCAAGGCCGAGCCCGCTGACCAGCCCGGCGAATTGGCGGCGCGGCATGCCGCGCAACCTGGCCTCGACGACCGTCAGAACCTGCCGCGCAGGCTTTGCGCTGCGGCGCGTGGCTCGCCGGTTGTCATTGAAGACTGGATAAGGGCTGGGCCGAGCGGCGACGGCAATGGTCTCGAATTCCGCATCGACATAGTCGAGGTTTCTGGCCGTCGCGCCACTTGGACGCGCCTCACGTTCCGGAGGAAGCAGATCGATGCGTGCGGCGGTTCTTGAGCGAAATGCCTGCATGGGTTCCCCCTCGGGATCACTCCGTCGCTCCTCCCGGAGCATCGTGCGCGCGGATCGGCAGCTCGACCGGCGGCAGCCTTGAGCGGAGCTTGCGGGCAATGCCTGTAACCGGCCTGTGCAAGAAACAGGGCATTGCATCAAATCCTGACGACACGTAAACCGAAATGGTTAATGTTTCGGAAAGAAGCCGTGAAAGCGACGCCTTTTCATGGAAAGTTAACCGCCGCTTAACCGCCGTGCCGCAAACGGTTTTGCCTTGGCGGACTTGCTGTCCTGTACGGGGGCGATCGACTTGGCGGCGGATGTCGAAGGTCGTGACGAGAGACTGGGCTGTCCCATTGATTCACTTTGAGAACGTCGGCTTGCGCTATGGCATGGGACCGGAAATCCTCCGGGACCTGACATTCGACATTCCACGCCGGTCGTTTCAGTTTCTCACGGGACCTTCGGGCGCCGGCAAGACGACCTTGCTGCGGCTGCTCTTTCTGTCGCTGCAGCCGACGCGCGGGTTGATCCGCATGTTCGATCGCAACATCTCGTCCATCCCGAGAGACGAATTCCCGATGCTGCGCCGGCGCGTCGGCATCGTCTTTCAGGACTTCCGCCTGCTTGACCACCTGACCACCTACGAGAACGTCGCCCTGCCACTCCGAGTGCGCGGCAAGGAGGAGGCAAGCTACCGCGCGGATGTGCTCGAACTTCTCAAATGGGTCGGCCTCGGCGAGCGTATCAACGTCTTGCCCCCGGTGCTTTCGGGTGGCGAGAAACAACGTGCGGCGATCGCCCGGGCCCTGATCGACCGGCCGGAGATCCTGCTGGCCGACGAGCCGACAGGCAACGTCGACCCGCCGATGGCGCGCCGGTTGCTGAACCTCTTCCTTGAGCTCAATCGGCTTGGAACGGCGGTGGTGATCGCCACTCACGACCTGTCGTTGATGGACCAGGTCGAGGCCCGGCGCATGATCCTGTCTCAGGGGCGGCTCGACATCTATGAATGAGAACAGCATCCCCCGCCGCGAAACCGAACAGCAGCAGCAGCGCCGCGCCGAGATGCGCGTGCGCCCGACAGGTCCGATCGTGCCTTCGGCCAATGTTTCCGGTCACGCGCTGATGTGCGTCATCGCGATCATGTCCTTCCTCGCCTGCCTGACGCTCGGTGGAGTCAGCATGGTAAGGGCGACGGCGCAAAGCTGGCAGTCCCAGATCTCGCGGGAAATCACCATCCAGATCAAGCCCGACGACAATCTCGACATGGAAAAGGCGCTCGCCGATGCGCGCGACCTGGCTCTGACCTTCAGCGGCACGACCGGCGGGAAGATTGTCGATCGGGCCGCCACGGCCCGGCTGCTCGAGCCGTGGCTCGGCGAGGGTCTCGACCTCGACGAGTTGCCCGTGCCACGGCTGATCGTCATTACGATCGACGAGAACAACCCGCCCGATTTCGCCACCATGCGCAAGGCGTTGACGGAAACCATCCCGCAAGCCTTCCTCGACGATCATCGCACCTGGGTCGACCGCCTGGTGGCAATGGCCAATACCACCGCGATGATCGGGAGCGGCGTGCTCGCGCTGGTTTTCTCGGCGATGGTGCTCACCGTCGTCTTCGCGACCCGCGGCGCATTGTCCGGGAATCGTCACATCGTCGAAGTGCTGCATTTCGTCGGCGCGGAAGCGGGTTTCGTTGCCTCAGAGTTCCAGAAGCACTTCCTGCGAATCAGCCTGAAAGGGGCCGGCGCCGGCGGTCTTTTGGCCGCACTTTCGTTCGCAATGGCGAGTTTCTGGCAATCTCGGACACTCGCCACGCCCGAATCAGACCAGGCAACCGCGCTGTTCGGCCGATTTGCCATCGGATATACCGGTTATCTCGGCATTTTTGCGATCATAATCGTCATCGCCCTGCTGACGACTCTGACGGCGCGCCTTACAGTCATGCGGACGATCTACGAAATAGATCTCATTCGGTCGGATCCTGGCCGGACGGACACCTATCAAAGCTGACAGTCATGAATCGCCTTCACTCCATCTATTCCCTGCCGCAATCTGCGGCTACTGCATGATTCCTTAAATCGGAATCGATTTAAGGACAAAATCATGCAGCAATTCAAAGTGCTACGGCGATCTTTGCGCGTCCGACTCGACGCGCGGCGCTGTAAGTGAAGAGAATCATGATGGTGCGAGAATTGGGCGAGCGCCGAATGGCCGAGAGGGACAACTGGCGGGAGCGGGCCGCGCGCCGCCGCCGGTCCCGCAGCCTGTTGCGCAAGCTTCTGCGCCGGACATTTTTCGTGCTGCTCATTTTCCTTGCCGTTTTCATCGCCGGCTTCCTGCAATTTGCGGACACCGTTGCGTCGCTACAGCCGCCCGCTCGTCCGAAGGCCGACGCAATCGTCGTTCTGACGGGCGGTTTCCAGCGGATCGATCAGGCAGTCGATCTTCTGAAATCGGGAGCAGGCAAGCGGCTGCTGATCTCAGGCGTCCATCCGACCACGACGGGAACCCAGATACGCCGCAATACGCAGAGTTCCGCCGATCTCTTCAAATGCTGCGTCGACATCGGGCATGAAGCAATCGACACGATCGGCAACGCCACGGAGGCCGCGCAGTGGATCCGCGACCGCGGCTACAAAAGCGTGCTCGTCGTCACCAACAATTATCATATGCCGCGCAGCCTCCTGGAACTGCGCCGCGCCAAGCCTGACACGGAATTCATCGCCTATCCCGTCGTCAATTCCGACTTGAAGACGACCAACTGGCTGCGCAACCCGCTGGTCCTCAAGGCCATTCTGCTCGAATACGGCAAATACTCCGTCGCCTCGCTGCTCGACATGATGGGTGCGCGTCCGACGAATGGCCTGAGGGCGGCCCTCGCCTCTCGGGTTACCCCGGCCGAGGAGTAACAAGGGGGCGCCCCCGCCCGGAATGCCACGACGACTTTTGCGCGGGGAAAAGCCTGCCGGGCCGTCGCGGCGGTTTTCCTCGGCGACATATTCGTGTAGGCAGCAATTCAAAGTTCTATAGCGTCAGGCGCGTCTTGAGACGCGCGGCGCCGTTGTCCGCATCGAGAGCCACCTGATGATCATCCTGCGTTCGATCCTTTTCAATCTGGTCTTCTATGCCAATCTGATCGTCCAGATGATCGTGCTGACGCCGATCTATTTCATTCTTCCCCGCAAGAAGGCCTGGTTCGTGCCGAAGAATTGGGTGCGCAGCAATCACTGGCTTCTGGAGAAGATCGTCGGCACGACGTTCGAAATCGAAGGTTTGGAGAATATTCCGGAGGGACCCTACATCTTCGCGCCCAAGCACCAGTCCTTCTGGGATGCCTATGCGCTCCTGCCATGGCTCGACGATCCGTTCTATATTCTCAAGCGCGAGCTTACCTGGATACCGCTGTTCGGCTGGTACATCATCAAGCAACGCATGGTGCCGGTAAACCGCGCGGCACGCGGCAAGGCGATGACCGACGTGATGGAGCGCACCAAGAACGAGATGGCGACCGGGCGGCAGTTGATCATCTATCCGGAAGGCACGCGTCGCCCCCCGGGTGCACCGCCCGAATACAAATACGGAATCGCCCGCCTCTACCGTGATCTCAAGGTCCCGGTCGTGCCCGTTGCCATGCATCCCGGGCTCTTCTGGCCGCGACGCAAATTCCTGCGCTTCCCCGGTCATTTCAAGGTGCGCGTCCTGCCGCCGGTCGAGGCAGGGATGGATCCGGATGCCTTCCTGAAAAAGCTGGTCGAGGTGACCGAGGCTGCAAGCGATGAACTGCTTGTCGAAACCGTCAAGGCCAATCCGCAGCTCCCGTTGCCGCCGACCGCAAAGCAGCGACTGCGCGAACTCGGCCAGGCCTCCTGAGCCCTACAGCGACCTTTGTGCGTCCGGAAAGACGCGTGGCACTGTCGTCGCGGCCAATCTTGCAACGACATCCTCCAGCCACGGGTCGCGGATTCCCATCTCCTGGAGATGCGCAAGCGTGTTGAGGACGTATTCGGTGTTCGGCCCGGACTTGCCGAAAGCAGTCGCGACCGTTTCCGCCGCGTCCGCCGCGCTGAGTGCCCCGGCATATTGGGCGTGGCCGCGATCGACCACGTAGGCGAGCGCCGGCACGCGGCGTCCGTCGGCAAGCTGGACCGGCATGGTCCGCTCCCTATAGACATGCGTCACAAGTTCCCGCTCGCGCAGATAATCGATCACGTCGGTCTTTTCGCTCCCCGGCACGCGAAATGCGGTGCCGATGCAGGAGCCGCCATAGTCGAGGCCGAGCACGAGACCCGGCCGCTGCTCCGTGCCGCGATGCACCCAGGAACGCACGCAAAGGGAGCGGCGATAGCCGAAGGCACGCGCCGTCGATTTCTCCTGAAAACGGAAACCCGGGTTCCACATCAACGAGCCGTAGCCAAAGACCCAAAATTCGTCCATATCCACTGCCATTCAATCCATGCCGCCTGCCACGTGTCGCATCATTCGCCATCACGGTCGTGATTGATCAAGCCGAAACTTCGTCGGCACACGGAAGAGAGGTCGGCAACCGTATATAGGAATGGAAAATAGTTTGCAGGATCGGCAACCGCCACCCGGAACGGAATGAGAAGCGCCAGTCGCTTTCCGTCCCTTCTACCTTCGCCCGCAATGGTCCGAAGCGGTTCCCGCCACAGCAGCAATGGAGTACACGATTAGAATGACCGTCACCGACGTCGCCAACGGATCGCCAGCCGGCAAGAAATTTCTCTGGCTGACGGTGGGTATCGTGCTTGCCGCCGGCATTTATTCCGCCGGCTGGTTCTTTGCTGCGGACCAGATCGAAAAGCGACTGACAACCTACCTTTCGGAAAAGCGGGAAAACGGTCTTGGCGGTGAGTGCGCGGAGATGGACGTGCGCGGCTTCCCGTTCCGCATCGGCCTTTTCTGCGACAAACTGCGGCTCGACGACAATCTTCGCGGCGCTTCCGCATCCTTCGGCGCCCTGAGAACGGCCGCCCAAGTCTATCAGCCGGGGCATGCCGTCGTCGAACTCGACGGCCCCGCCGAGGTCCGTGTCTCGCCAGGACTTTCGGTCTCGGCCGACTGGACGCTGCTGCACGCGAGCCTCAAGGCGACGATGTCGGGCCTCGACCGCACGTCGATCGCCTATGACAATCTCACGGGAACGGCGCGTTGGCCGCTGACGGGCGACAGCCTGGGTTTCGGCGCAAGCCACGGCGAGATCCACCTGCGCCAGAACGGCGACGATCTCGACGCCGCCCTGAGCGTCGAGAAGCTCGATCTGCGCCCGGAGCAAGGGCCGAGTCTCGCCGCCCCTGTCGATGTCACAGCGGACGTCACCGTCGTCGGCAAGGCCGGGTGGATGCAGGCAAGTGCTCTTTCCGAGCACATGCTCCGCGGCAGCAGCGGCGAACTGCGTCACGTGACGCTTGATGCGGGCGGGGGAATGAGTGCAAAACTCTCAGGCCCCTTTTCGGTCAATGACCAGGGCCTGATTTCCGGCGAATTCTCGCTGACCATGATGAATATCGACACCTGGCGGGCGAACCTCGTAAAGGTGGTTCCGGAAGAAACCGACATGATCAACAATGTCGCCAACATGCTGAAGGCGCTTGCCGGCGGCAAGAACGAGGCGACGGTGAAGCTCAACGTCCGCGACGGCACCGCGTTCCTGGCCTTCATTCCGGTCGGCGTAATACCGCCACTCTGAAGAGCCGTACTGCACGTCTCCCTAAGGACAAAACATGCAGCAATTCAAAGGGTTACAGCGTTCTTTGCGCGTCTGGCAAAACGGGCGGCGCTGTAAGCGCAGTACCGATTATTTGGGATCCATCGCATGCCGGCCGAAATCCGGCATGGCGGTATCCTGGCCCGCCTGAATGATCGAGCGGCGGATCGCCCGCGTGCGGGTGAAGAGGTCGAACAGCTTGTCGCCGTCGCCCCAGCGGATCGCCCGCTGCAGATAGGCGAGGTCTTCGGAGAAGCGGGCGAGCATTTCGAGGATCGCCTCCTTGTTGTGCAGGCAGACGTCACGCCACATGGTCGGGTCCGAGGCTGCGAGGCGGGTGAAGTCGCGGAAGCCCGACGCTGAGTATTTGATGACCTCGGACTCCGTCACCGTTTCCAGGTCGTCTGCCGTGCCGACGATGTTGTAGGCGATGATGTGCGGAACGTGCGAGACGATCGCCAGCACCTTGTCGTGGTGCTCCGGGTCCATCTCATCGACCATCGAGCCCATCGTCTCCCAGAAAAGCCGAAGCTTCGCGACGGCCTCTTCGTCCGCGCCGGCGGGCGGCGTCAGGATGCACCAGCGTCCACGGAAAAGGCCGATGAAGCCGGCGTCGGGGCCGGAATGCTCGGTGCCCGCGATCGGGTGGCCGGGGATGAAATGGACCGTCTTGGGCAGATGCGGCGTCATCTGCGCGATGACGGAGCCCTTCGTCGAACCGACGTCGGTAACGATCGCACCCGGCTTCAAGTGCGCGGCGATTTCGGCGGCAACGGCGCCGGAAGCGCCGACCGGTACGGAAACGACGACGAGGTCGGCATCCTTGACCGCCTCGGCTGCCGAAAGTGTATAGCGGTCGCCGAGGCCGAGTTGCTCGGCGCGTTTCAACGTTGCGGCACTCCGCGTCGAAACGACGAGCGTGCCGCCAAGCTGCTTCTCGCGGATTTCCCGGGCGATCGACGATCCGATCAGGCCAATGCCGATGAGGGCTATCGTTTCGAACTGTTGAGCCATCATTCTTGTCCCATGAATTCGGTCAGTGCGGCGATGGCCCCTTCGTTCGCTTCTGCAGAACCGATGGTCATGCGGAGCGCATTGGGAAAACCGTAGGCGCGCACGGAGCGCAGGATGAAGCCGCGAGCGGTCAGGAACGCATCCGCCTCCTCGGCCGATTTCCCGCCCGTCTCCGGAAAATGGATCAGCACGAAGTTGGTGACCGAAGGCGTCACCCGCAGGCCGATCGCCTGCAAGGCCGCGGTGACTTTCGCGAGCCAGGCAAGATTGTGATCGACCGCCGCGGCAACGAAGGCCTGGTCGCGGATCGCCGCCGCCCCGGCGGCAATAGCAGGCGCATTGAGATTGAACGGGCCACGTACGCGGTCCACCGCGTCCACGATCTCGCGCGGAGCAAACATCCAGCCGATGCGAAGCCCGGCGAGGCCGTAGATCTTCGAGAACGTCCGCGTCATCACGACGTTGCGATTGGCCGACACCAGTTCGAGGCCCGCCTCGTAATCGTTGCGCCGGACATATTCCGCATAGGCGGCATCGAGCACCAGCAACACGCCGGAGGGAAGGCCCGCGTGCAGCCGGCGGACCTCGTCCACGGGAATATAAGTGCCTGTAGGGTTGGCCGGATTAGCGATGAAGACGATCTTGGTGCGCTCCGTCACCGCCGCGAGGATCGCGTCGACATCGACACGCGCATCCTTTTCCTTGACCGTAACCGCCGTGGCGCCGGCCGCCATGATCTGGATCTTGTAGACAAGGAACCCGTGCTCGGTGATGATTCCCTCGTCGCCCGGGCCGAGATAGGTGTGGCAGAGCAGCCCGAGCAGCTCGTCGGATCCGTTGCCGCAAACAATATTGGCCGGGTTGAGGCCGTGAACCGCAGCGATCGCGTCCTTCAGCGCATGCGCCTGACCGTCCGGATATCGTTCGAGATTGAAAGCCGCCTTCTGGAACGCCTCGATCGCGCTCGGGCTGGCACCCAGCGGTGTCTCGTTCGACGAAAGCTTGTGGACCTTGGCAACACCCGGCGCATGTTCCTTGCCCGGCACATAGGCGGCAATGTCCAGAATACCGGGACGCGGCTGTGGGTTCTTTGAATCAAGGTTCATCGGATCGGCTTTCACGGGAGGAAATGTGGCAAAGCCAATAGCCGTGTGGAGGAATTTTGTCGAGTGCGGCAAGCCCACGCGGCTACAGCACCTTACAGCGCCGCGCGTCTTTGAGACCGCGAAGGTCGCTGTAGTTTGTCCTCAGATCGATTCCGATTTGAGGCATCATGCAGCAGCGGGCGGCCGGTTGCGCGTGCTCGGCACGCCATGCGGCGCCAGCACCGGAACAAAGACCCGGCGCGACGCTCGGACGGCAACCGGCAGGCCCTGATAGAGCCGCTTTTGTGCCTCCACGATGATCACACCGGAAAACACCGGCCAGAAAGACCGGCCGAACCGCTCCAGGCTGCGCCGCAGGCGGAGAACAATCTTGCGCTTCGACGGCGGAAAGAACAGCGCCTCGGAAGTGGCGCCGGGCGTGAAATTCGTCTCACGCAGAAGCGCCGTCAGCTGACCGCGCGAATAGGGCCGCCCCGAGCCGAAGGGCGTGTGCTCCATCCGCGCCCAGACACCGCGGCGATTTGGCACGACGATCACAAGCCGGCCGCCGGGTGCGAGAACCCGCCAGATTTCCTTCATTGTTTCGCGCGGGCTTTCGGCGAATTCCAATGAATGGACCATTAGCACGCGGTCTATCGACGCGTCAGGCAGCGGCAGTTCTTCGTCGAAGACCAGCGCGGTCGAAGACAACTCGGCGACCGGCCAGTTCACCGCGCCCTGCCCAGCGGGCATGAAGGCGAAGGTCCGTTCGGTGTCAGCGCGGAACCGCTCGAGATAGGGCACGGCATAGCCGAGGCCGACCAGCCGCTCCTCGGGCAATCGCGCCCAGATCGAGGAGAGTGCCATGCTGACGGAATGCTCCGCCATCCGGCCCAGCTCGGAATGATAAAATTGACGAAGATCGACGATATCCGTGTGCATGACCAACATGTTAGCTTTGGAGCGGTAGACTTCAAGGCGAGCCTCGCTACATTCGGCTGAAGCGGAGCGGACGTGGTATCGCCCGCACCCCGCGACACGCCGATCGGAGGATCTCATCATGGCCGCGCTCGAACTCGACCTCTTCCTCTGCCGCACCGACAATTTCGGTGTGCTTCTTCATGATGCGGCAAGCGGTGCGACCGCATCGATCGATGCTCCGGAAGAACGACCGATTCTCGAAACGCTGGAGCGACGGGGCTGGCGCCTCACGCACATCCTGACGACCCATCACCACGGCGACCACGTGGCGGCGAATGTCGGCCTGAAGGAACGCTTCGGCGTCACCATCATCGGGCCGAAAGGCGAGGCGTCGAAGATCCCCGGCATCGACCGGAGTGTCGGCCAAGGAGACCGTTTCGATTTCGCCGGTCATCCGGTCGAGGTCATCGAAACGCCGGGACATACCGCGGGCCACATCTGCTTCCATTTCCCGAAGGATAAGCTGCTGTTTGCCGCCGACACGCTGTTTGCGCTCGGCTGTGGGCGGCTGTTCGAGGGAACCGCCGAAACGATGTGGCAATCGCTGAGCCGGCTGATGGCGCTCCCGGACGATACCGCCGTCTATTTCGGCCACGAGTACACGCTCGCCAATGCGCATTTCGCCGTGACGATCGATCCCGAAAACGCAGCGCTCAAGGCGCGTGCTGCCGAAATCGAAGAGACGCGCTCGGACGGCGGGTTCACCGCGCCGACGACGATCGGCCTTGAAAAGCGGACCAACCCGTTCCTTCGCGCAGGCGACGCGAAGATCCGCAAGCATCTCGGCATGGAGAGAGCGAGCGACGCGGAGGTGTTCGCAGAGATCCGCAAGCGCAAGGATAATTTCTGATGGACGTCTCACGGCATCTCACGCCGGCCGCAATTGTCGACGCGCTGGGATTGGCCAGGCATCCGGAGGGCGGCTGGTATGTCGAGACCTTCCGCGACGTCGGTGGCGCGCCACGCAGCCATTCGACGGCGATCTACTATCTGCTCGAAAAGGGCGAGCGCTCACACTGGCACCGCGTCCGCGACGCCGCCGAAATCTGGCACTACTATGCGGGCGCCCCGCTCGAGCTCAGCATCGCGGCGCCGGGCAAGCCGGCCTCACGCTTTCGCCTTGGTCCGGACCTGCTTGAGGGCGAAAGGCCGCAGCACGTCGTTCCCGCCAACTGGTGGCAGTCGGCCGCCCCGCTTGGAGACTGGACGCTCGTCGGTTGCACCGTGGCGCCGGGATTCGACTTTTCCGCATTCGAGATGGCGTCGCCCGACTGGCGGCCGCCGGAGAACTGACGTCTACTCCGCCGGCTGCGGGGCAGCGGCCCTCTTGCGAAAAATCATGTCCTTTGCCGCCAGCACGGCACCGCCGGTGACGAGCAGGCAGGCCGCGGCAATACGCCAGGACGGCTCCGCAAAACCGAACAGGATGAGGATCAGCGTCGAGAAGACGGGTGCGGCGTAGCTTTTCACGCCGAGAAGTTGGATGTCTCCGTTCTTCACACCGAAGTCCCAGGCATAGAAAGC
Organism: Sinorhizobium mexicanum; assembly: GCF_013488225.1. Taxonomy (NCBI): domain Bacteria; kingdom Pseudomonadati; phylum Pseudomonadota; class Alphaproteobacteria; order Hyphomicrobiales; family Rhizobiaceae; genus Sinorhizobium; species Sinorhizobium mexicanum. The sequence goes on from NZ_CP041238.1 coordinate 3,568,271, forward strand.
CGCACCGACCGGCAAGAGGCCAAGTCCGGCGACCGCCAGCCACTCGAAAGCCGTCTGCGGCCAGATCGTCGTCTCGAGGCCGAGATGGCAGAGGAAGGAGAGGATGGACGTCGCCAGGCAGAAACCGGTGACGACATCGGTCGAAACCGCGTCGAAGCGGCGCGTCAGCAAGGAATAGCCCGACCAGGTGAAGGCGCAGAGGAATGCCGCGCCGTAGCCGAGCAGATAGGCCTCTTCGAAGGCAATGCCATTGCGGGCGACGATCAGGATCGTGCCGCCAAGTCCGGCAAGCGCCCCCGCGAGGTGATACCAGCGAAGCCTTTCTCCCGGCAGCAGCGCCGAGCCCACCACGATCAGCAGCGGCCAGAGATAGGCGATCAGGCCTGCCTCGACCGCCGGGGCGTTGCGAAGCGCGGTGAAATAGAGAAAGTGGTAGCCGAAAAGCCCGGCAATGCCGGTGATCCAGACCCTGGCTGGCTGTTTCAGGAGCTTGAATCGCTCCGGTTTCAGCGCAAGCACGGCGATGCCCGGCAGGCTGCCGATGAGGAAGCAGATCGCCGACAGCTGGAACGGCGGCATTTTGCCCGACGCTGCGGTAAAGAGCGCCAGGAGCGACCACATCAGGATCGCGGAAAAACCGATCAGCGTTGCCTTGAACTTCATTCCTGCCCCCACGCCCGGCTCACGTGCGTGAAAGCCGCATCAAATCAATCATGCATTAATCTGCATGTTTCCTTAAATCGTAGCCGATTTGAGGATAAAAACATGCAGCAATTCAAGGTGCTACAGCATCCTTTGCGCGTCTGATTAGACGCGCGGCGCTGTAGTTAGCGCCCGTTCGCGACGAGCGAAAGAGAATTTCGGGATTGATCACCCGCCGAATCGCGTCGCGGAGACGGTTACGGGACCAAGCTTCGTCGGGATGCGGACATAGACCGGGGCATAGACATCGACGGCCTCGGCTTTTGCAAACCAGATCTCCATGGTCTCCAGCCGGCGCAGATATTCGACGTCCTCGCGGCCCTTCCTGTACCCTGCCTTCGGCACGAACCGGACACCGCAGACAATGACTTCGCCGTTGAATCCTCTGGTCTTGAAGCTTCGCGTTCCCTTCGGTGAAAGCCTGATGTCCAGCCGCGATTCGCCATCGAAGATCGGCAGTGTGTTGGGGCAAACCCTGCTCTTGCCCGGAATGATCAGCCCGGAGAGCGGGTCCAGCACGTTGCGCATGTCGCGGCTCGTCACAGGCACCCAGTTCTTCGGAAGCGGGGTGCGTTTCGGGGTCATGCTCGCACGCACGACATTACCGTTGCGGAAGGTCACGCTGATTGCGCGCGACTTTCTGCCACTGCGATAGGACATCGAATATTGCGAGGCGCGCAGATGATCATTCGCGATCACCCCGGAAACGCGCGTCTGGCCGGACGTGCGGCTGATGATGTCGATGAGTCCGGCGGAATTCAGTGTGCCGGAAATCGTGTAGCGGTTCTTTACAAGTTCGGTGTGGAAAGTGGCGCGCGCCAACGGCAGGCCGGCAAGCGCAATACTATAGTCCGTCTGATGCTCGATATCGGCAGCCAAGCATTCTGTGGAAAACGTCATGGCAGCCAGCAATGCTGTTGCCCCGAAGCCATTGCGCCTTTTCATGCCCGAAAGCCCTGTCGTTCCTAGCCGTTGCAATCCTCTGGGATGCAAGCGGTTTGCGGCTTTTTTTGCGCCAATTGCTGAAATCTGGCCGCCGCAAAGGAGAACGAGCGGCATCCTTTTCGTCGCATGGCGTTTGAAGAGAAATAGCGCAGTGAATATCGGCTTGGAATGGGTATCGGCGGAGATTATTGTAGCGGCGGCAGCGATCGCGTTGCGGTTTTTCGAGAATGCGCAGGGTTTGGCTTGACTGGCAGGGCTTCTGTGACTATAGAACCGCGACTTTCCAATAATGGCCAACAGGAACGCGGCCTGGGCTCTGGGCCCGCTACCGCATTGTCCGGCGGCGATAAAGAGAATAGGTGTACCATGTCCCGTAGTTGCGAATTGACCGGCAAGGGCGTCCAGTCGGGCCACAATGTCAGCCACGCCAACAACAAGACCAAGCGCAAGTTCCTCCCGAACCTGTGCAACGTCACGCTGATTTCCGATGCTCTCGGCCAGCGCTTCCGCCTGCGCGTTTCCGCAGCCGCTCTCCGCTCGGTCGAACACCGCGGCGGGCTCGACGCTTTCCTGCTGAAGGCTGACGAGAACGAGCTGAGCATGCGCGCTCGCCTGCTGCGTCGCCAGATCGTCAAGAAGACCGCTGAAGCAGCCTGATCGGCGCCAGCGCTTCCGACAAGACTTGAAGGCTTGCGGGCTTCGTCCGGCAAGCCTTTTTCTCGTGTCTTGACCTATTCATCCGCCGGGCAAGCATCCGGTCACGTCCTCCAACTGGTGGCATCACCCAGGATAAAAAAATGCTGATCAGCCGCACCTTCTTTGTCTATGTCGCGCTCATGACCTCGGTGGTCGTGGCGTCGAATTTCCTCGTACAATATCCGCTTCCGGGCTCCATTGCCGGCATGAACCTCGGCGACCTGTGGACTTGGGGCGCTTTCAGCTATCCCTTCGCCTTCCTCGTCACCGACCTTACCAACCGCCATTTCGGGCCGCGAATTGCGCGCCGCGTGGTGGTTGCCGGCTTTGTCGTCGGCGTCACGTTCTCGATCTACTTCGCGACGCCGCGCATCGCGATCGCCTCTGGCTCGGCATTCCTCTTCGGTCAGCTCCTCGACATTTCCGTGTTCAACCGGCTACGCAGGCAGACCTGGTGGCGCGCGCCGCTCGCCGGCTCGCTCATCGGCTCGGCGCTGGACACCGCGATGTTCTTCTCGTTTGCCTTCGCGCCCTTCTTTGCGTTCTTTGGACCGAACGACAGCTTTGCGCTGGAGACCGCTCCCCTGCTCGGGGTGCTTGCAGCAGGAGCGCCGCGCTGGATTTCCTGGGGGCTCGGCGATCTTCTGGTGAAGGTCCTTTGCGGCATCGTGCTGCTCTTGCCCTATGGAGCGCTGATGAGCGTCATCAAGCCAATGCCGGCGGCCAACGCCACCGCCGCATAAGGCAAGCAAGGAACGGGAATGACGTTGACGGGCCGCGATGCGGCCCCGTTTCGTTTGCAGTTTCCCGCGTTCCAAGGGAGCGCTGAGTTTACTCAATTCAGAACCAGCCGGAATTCGAGCATCAGGTTGCGTTCGAGAATCGAATGATTGTCATCAGAAACGACGATCACGCGAATCTCGCCGTCTGGCCGAACGACAACATCCAGCCCCTCCATATTGTCGATCTGGTAGCTCATGTCGGCCGTGAGCAACACCTCGCCGTCGACGACGGCGCCCGGACGGATGTGGCCACCGGCAATCCTGCGAATGCGCATACCGAGGCCGGAGGCGAGATTGAACCGGCGCTCGAGGAGAAGCAGGTCGCCGTTTGGCAGAAAGGCACCGTCGGTAACCGCATAAGGATCTTCGCGAACGACCGAGAATGCGCCCTTCATCGGTCCCTCGAGAATGCCCGCCAGAAGATTGTCCGCCTCGTCGACGCTTCGTTCCGCCACAACGACAGCTGCACCGTGGAGGGGACCGTTTTTCGGCGCGATCGCGATCGTTTCAAGTCCGCCATTGATGCGCAATTCCTCGATGGGAAACGGCAGGACCATATGTCCGATGGGTCTTGATCGCGCGAAACCTGGATCGGGATAGACCTCGATACGGGCCAGTTGCTCGAAACTGACGATCGCCTCACCGTCGCGTAGCGCCAACCCTTCCGAGTCCACCCTCCATTTTTCAAGCTCGACACCTCCGTCCCCATCGATCATCGATGTGACGGTCAGGTCGCTCAGCCCCTGAAGCCTGCCTCGATCATCGCGAAGTACGGCTCCCTCGACCCAATGGCCGGTGTCCATCACAGCGACGAAGGAATCGCTGCCTAGCCGGAACCGGATCGCGGAAATCGCGCCGAGCAACGGGTTGCGGGAGGTTATTTCGATGCCACCGATGAATTCAAGCCTGCCGAACACCCTCTCGTTCGAGCCGGCTTTGAATTGCCTTATCTGCCGCGCCTGAACCGGGACGATCTCGGTCGTCGGCTCCGGTTGCGCGATAGCCGGCGAAGCCAGAAGGGAGAGGAGAACAAGACTTCGGCGGAGCATCTAGAGGAACCTTCGGAGGGCAATGCAAGGGCGGCAAGTCGAGATGGCACTGCCACCATCAAACTGCGCCTTTAGAAACCTTCACGCGCAGAAACCACTTTGAATTTACGCAAATTCCGGCCAGAAGCCTGACCGGCGACCGCCTTAGCCCGCGCGGCGCATCCGCCCCGGGCGGCGATGCAGGCTTTCGTCCTCGAAGAGCGCTGCGAGCTGCTCCGTCATCGCACCCGCCAGCTCGTCCGCGTCGACGATGGTGACCGCTCGCCGGTAATAGCGCGTCACGTCATGGCCGATGCCGATCGCCAGAAGCTCGACCGGCGAACGGGTTTCGATCTGCTCGATGACGGCACGCAGGTGGCGTTCGAGATAGTTTCCGGGGTTCACGGACAAGGTGGAATCATCGACCGGCGCGCCATCCGAAATCATCATCAGGATGCGCCGTTGCTCCTGCCGCGCCAGCAGCCGGTCATGCGCCCACATCAGCGCCTCGCCATCGATGTTCTCTTTCAGCAAGCCTTCGCGCATCATCAGCCCGAGATTTCGGCGCGCCCGACGCCAGGGTGCATCGGCGGACTTATAGACGATGTGCCTCAGATCATTGAGACGCCCCGGCGCCTGCGGCTTGCCACCCGCCAGCCATTTCTCGCGCGACTGTCCGCCCTTCCATGCCTTGGTGGTAAAGCCGAGGATCTCCACCTTGACGCCGCAACGCTCCAGCGTGCGGGCGAGAATGTCGGCACAGGTCGCCGCGACAGTGATCGGCCGGCCGCGCATCGAGCCGGAATTGTCGATCAGCAGCGTCACCACGGTATCGCGGAAGTTGGTGTCTTTCTCACGCTTGAAGGAAAGCGGCTGCATCGGGTCGATGATGATGCGCTGCAGTCGGGCCGTGTCGAGATAGCCTTCCTCTAGGTCGAACTCCCAGGAGCGGTTCTGCTGCGCCATCAGCCGGCGCTGCAGCCGGTTGGCGAGCCGGCCGACCGCTCCCTGCAGGTGGGCGAGCTGCTTGTCGAGGAACGCACGGAGGCGATCGAGCTCCGCCTCGTCGCAAAGCTCCTCGGCGGTAATCGTCTCGTCGAACTCCCGCGTGTAGACGGTGTAGTCGACCTTCTCGTTGAAGTCCGCGAAGGGATGGTTCGGCCGCTTGACCTCGCCGGGCGTCTCGCTCTCCTCTTCGCCCTCGTCCTGAAGGTCGTCGTCGGAAATTTCGGCGCCGTCCATCTCGCCTTCTTCCATCTGCTCCTCGGCAGACTGGTTCTCATCGGCGGGTGCCGCGTCGGAGCCTTCTTCCTCGTCGCTGGCGTTCTCGTCCTGCTCCTGGCTGCGCGGTTGGTCCTCGTCGGTCTCGCTTTCCTGCTCGTCCGGTTCGATATCGTCCTCGCCGTATTTCTCGGCGACATCCATCGACGACAGCATGTCGCGCACGACGCGCGCGAAGGCCTGCTGGTCGTTGATCGCGGCGGGTAGGTTGCGCATGTCTCCGGCGGCCTTGCTCTCGATGAAATCGCGCCAGAGGTCGAGCACCTTGCCGGCAGACGCCGGTGGCTTCTCGCCGGTCAGCTTCTCGCGTACGAGAAGCGCTACCGCCTCTTCGAGCGGTGCATCCGACTGGTTTTCGATCGCCGCAAAGTTGGCCTTGGCATATTTCTCGTCGAGCATCGAGGCGAGGTTGTCTGCCACACCCGCCATCCGAAGCGCACCGATCGCCTCGACGCGCGCCTGCTCGACGGCATCGAAGATCGCCCGCGCATCCGCCCCCTGCGGCGACATCGTCGCGTGAATGCGGGCGTCGTGGCACGCCTTGTGCAGCGCCATGGAGTCGCCCAGGCCTCGCGCCACGGCAAGCTCCTGCCGACTCGGGCGCTTGGAGAGTTCCGGCAGCCGGATGCGTTCACCGGCCATCCCGGGGCGCTCGTTTGCGAAGGTGACCTCGATCTCGGCATCGCCGGCAATCGACCGGATACAGCCGGAAAGCGCCCGCTTGAACGGTTCAGCGGCGTTTTCCCTCGTGTTCGGTTTCGCCTTGGAGTTCGAGCTCACGACAAATCCTTTTCAGCCAGATACGGTGACATCCGGGCCCCTACAGCCCCGCGCGTCTTGCCAGACGCGCAACGGACGCTGTGGCACTTTAAATTGCTGCATGTCCTTGTCCTTAAATCGATGTCGATTTGAGGAGACGTGCAGTGGTCCGCCTGACTGTGAAGCCGGCGGCAGAAAGCCTTAGGCGGTGGCTTCCAGCACGATGTTGGCGGCGCTTTCCTTGAGCTCGACGCCGAAGGCCCGCTGGTAGTGCTCGGCGACCAGCGCCCGCTCCAGCTCGTCGCACTTGTTGAGGAACGTCACGCGGAACGCGAAGGCGATATCGCCGAAGATGTAAGCATTCTCCGCCCAGGTGATGACCGTACGCGGGCTCATGACCGTCGAAAGATCACCATTGATGAAAGCCGCACGCGTCAGATCCGCGACGCGAACCATCTTCGACACCGTCTCGCGGCCCTTGTCGGCGGTAAAGCCCTTGACCTTGGCGGCGACGATGTCGACTTCCTTGTCGTGTGGCAGATAGTTGAGCGTGGTGACGATCGACCAGCGGTCCATCTGCGCCTGGTTGATCTGCTGCGTGCCATGATAGAGGCCGGTCGTGTCGCCGAGGCCGACCGTATTCGCGGTTGCAAACAGGCGGAAGGCGGGGTGCGGGCGAATGACGCGGCTCTGGTCGAGCAGGGTCAGGCGACCGGAGGATTCGAGCACGCGCTGGATGACGAACATGACGTCGGGGCGGCCGGCATCGTATTCGTCGAAGACGAGCGCGACATTGTGCTGGTAGGCCCACGGCAGAATGCCGTCCTTGAACTCGGTGACCTGGAGCCCGTCCTTGACGACGATCGCATCCTTGCCGACGAGATCGATACGGCTGACATGGCTGTCCAGATTGATGCGCACACAGGGCCAGTTGAGCCTTGCGGCGACTTGTTCGATATGGGTCGACTTTCCGGTCCCGTGATAGCCGGAAACCATGACGCGGCGGTTATGGGCGAATCCTGCGAGAATGGCGAGCGTTGTTTCGCGATCGAAGAGATAGTCGGGATCGAGATCGGGCACATAGGCGTCGCCCTTCGAATAGGCAGGAACGCGCAAATCCGTATCAATACCGAAAACCTCCCGGACCGAGATCGTCGTGTCAGGGAGGTTGGAAATGTCGAGGTCAATCTTGCTCATCATGTCTCCAGAGCGGCCGCCGGTTGGCACCCGCGCATTCGCCTGCGAAAAGTGCTTTCTGTCATAATCCGCGTTGTTAGCAGAAACCAGCCTGTTTTAACAATTGATAGGCTTGAATAACCGCGCGAAAACGGTCCTCGGATCCCCTGTCTCCGCCATTTGCATCGGGGTGATGCTTCTTGACGAGCTCCTTGTAGGCCGCCTTGATATCAGCAGCCGTTGCCGAGGCCGCAAGGCCGAGCGTTTCGAATGCTTTGGCTTCGAGTGTTTTCAGCTTGCGCAGGCGCGGTTCGTGCCGAGCCGACCGGGCGCGCGCCTCGTTGAAGAAGCCGAACGGATCGCGCATGCGGGCCTGTGCCCCGGCCGTGCCGGAACGCATCTGCGACTGGCTCGGGCCATTGCGGGCGTTCTTGTTGACGCCGACGGTCCAGGTCGGGCGATGACCGGTCACCGCTTCCTTCTGGTAGCGCGCGATCTCGGTATCGGAGAGGCCGGAGAAGTAATTATAGCCCTTGTTGTATTCCTTCACATGTTCGAAGCAGAACATGAAATATTCGCCCTCGGCATTGCGGCCGACGGGAGCCCGATGCATCGCCTTCTTGTCGCAGCCGTCCCACTGGCACATGGGCGCAGACGGCTCTGCGCGCGGCTCCACCTTGCGGCGCGTACGGATGCGATCGAAGTATTTTGAATCGAGTTTCATAGCCGACATTATGGGGTTTGAAGTGCCCCACAACAAGAATTGACAAAGACGAATGTTGCTGGCTTTGTGCGAGCATTTTGCGCCGCTAGGGCTCGTGCGGACGGCCCGGGGCTGATGCGGATGGCACTGCGCCTGGCAAGCAAGCAGGGAAGTAGCAAGCAGGGAAATAGGACGGAAGAATGTCGCTGCAAAGCCGGATCGAACAGAAACTCCTCGAAGCCTTCCAACCGGAGCGCCTTGCGGTGATCAACGAAAGCCATCTGCATGCCGGTCATCAGCCCGGTTTCGACGGCGAAGGCGAGACGCATTTCAGGATCAGGATCGTCTCCAGCGCATTTTCGGGTATGAGCCGAGTGGCGCGCCACCGCGCGATCAACGACCTCCTGAAGCCGGAACTCGATCAGGGTCTGCATGCGCTCGCCGTCGAGCCGGCCGCCCCGGGAGAGCCGACGAGCTGGTGAGCCGTCACGCTTGCTTCTCCCTTGACCCTTTGAACTAGCCGATCGATGTCCCATCCTCGGCCGGGCGGATGCGCAGCTTGGTGATCCGGTTCCTGATCCGCTTCATGACGATGAAGCGCTTGCCGTAGAATGTGAAAGCCTGCCGCTCTTCCGGGATGCTCTTCGATTCATGGATGACGAGGCCGGCGACGGTGGTTGCCTCCTCGTCCGGCAGCGACCAGTCCAGCGCCCGGTTGAGGTCGCGGATCGGCACCGAGCCGTCGACGACGATCGACCCGTCGGCCTCCTGCCGCACGCCCTGGATGTCGATGTCGTGCTCGTCGGCGATATCGCCGACGATCTCCTCAAGGATATCCTCGAGCGTCACGAGGCCTTGGACCTGGCCGTATTCGTCGACGACGATCGCGAGGTGCAGCTTGCGCCGCAGAAACGCGTTGAGCTGGTCCCCGAGGTTGGTCGTATCCGGGACGAACCAGGGCTTCTGCGCGATCTTGACGATGTCGAGGCTCGCGGACTCGACATCGGGTTCCGCAAGCGCGCGCAGGAGATCCTTGGAATGGATGACCCCGATAATATTGTCGGTCGATCCGCGCCAGAGCGGCAGGCGCGTGAACGGGGCTTCGAGGATCTCCCGAACACAGAGCTCCGGCGGCTCATCCGCATTGATCGCGCGCATGGCGGTGCGGTGGATCATGATGTCGGAGACCTCGAGTTCGCCGAGGTCGAGCACGCCGCCGAGTCGGTCGAGGTCCGCCTTGATCACGGATCCCTCCCGGTGGAGCAGGTCGACGGCACCGCGCAGTTCCTCCTGTGCCGACAGCATCGGCTTGTCGGACGAAAGGTTCACGCCGAAGAGGGTCAAAAGGCGCCGGACGAAGGCATTGATGAGTGCCGACACCGGGCCGGCAACCGCCATGAAGGGGCTGACCACGGGTGCCACGGCGAGCGCGAACCGGTCCGGGGAGGCAATCGCCCAGCTCTTCGGCAGCACTTCGGCAAAGACGACAAGCAGGACCGTCATGCTGAGCGTGGCGACTGCCACGGCGGTACTGCCAACGAGGCCGATCAGAAGACTCGTGGCCAGGGATGTCGCGAGAATGCTAACGAGGTTGTTGCCGAGAAGCAGCGTTCCGACGAGGCGGTCACGCCGCTCGATCAGCCGGCCGACGACACCCGCCCGCCGATCGCCGTTGCTCTCAAGCGTGTGCATCCGCGCCCGGGAGGCCGCGGTCAAGGCGGCCTCCGATCCGGAGAAGAAGGCCGAAAGCAACAAGAGACAAATTACCGAAACGAGAGACAGCCAGTGTTCCGCCAGAAAGGTCAGAAACGCGTCGCCGGTCATTGGAGGTGCTTCTCCTTGAGGAAGCTCAGCACTTCCGAGGACGGAACATCGTCGGCAACGAAGGACTGACCGATGCCTCTCGTCAGGATGAAGGTAAGTTTGCCGCCCTTCACCTTCTTGTCCTGGGCGATCGCATCCATCAATCGCTCGGCCGGCGGCAGGCTGCCGGGTATGTCGGCCATCCGCGTCGGCAGGCCGACGGCCTTGAGATGGTTTTCCACGCGCCGGGCGTCGTCGGGGCTCGCGAGGTTCATGCGGGCCGAGAACTCGTGTGCCAGCACCATGCCGATCGCGACGCCCTCGCCGTGCACCAGGCGGGCGCTGTCATATTCCGTCGCGGCCTCGAGGGCGTGGCCGAAGGTGTGTCCGAGATTGAGAAGCGCGCGCAAGCCGTTCTCGCGTTCGTCCGCAGCCACGACGTCGGCCTTCGCCTGGCAACTGACGGCAATGGCCTCGATCCGCGCCGGCCCTCCCGCAAAGACGGCCTGCCAGTTCCGTTCGAGCCAATCGAAAAAATCCGGCTTGTCGATCAGGCCATATTTGGCGACTTCGGCATAGCCTGCCCGGAATTCGCGCGGGCTTAAGGTGTCGAGCACGTCGGTGTCAGCAAGCACGAGATCCGGCTGATGGAAGACACCGATCAGATTCTTGCCATGCGGCGAATTGATCCCGGTCTTGCCGCCGACGGAGGAATCGACCTGCGCCAGCAGCGACGTTGGAATCTGGATGAAGCGCGAACCGCGACGGACGATGCCGGCGGCAAAGCCAGTGAGGTCGCCGATGACGCCACCGCCGAGCGCGATCACCGCGTCGTTCCGCTCGATCCTGGCGCCGAGCACGGTCTCGCAGACGGGAATGAGATGGTCGAAGCTCTTCGTCTTTTCACCGGCGGGCAGCGCGAGCGAGACGGCCTCGATACCGTTTTCATTGAGGCTCGCCATCAGCGGCTGAAGATAGCGGGGCGCGACGTTCTCGTCGGTGATGACCGCCATCTTCCGGCCCTTGAGGCGCGAGGCAATTTCCTTACCCGCCGCGGCGATGAGGCCGGGGCCTATGAGAATGTCGTAGGAGCGATCCCCGAGGTCTACACGGACCTTGCGTTCGGCGGCGGGTGTCACATGGCTATTCATGGCTTTGAGCTTTCTGGCGATCGGCGATGGCGGCGAGAACCTCCTCTACGATCATCTCCTTTTTCACATCGCGCGAAAGGACGGTCAGATCCGCCTCCGCATAGATCGGGTAACGCGCACGCATCAGGTTTTCGAGCGTCTGCTTCGGGTTCTCGGTTTTCAGAAGCGGTCGGGTATCGCGCTTGTTCACCCGCTCCCACAGCACATCGAGATCCGCATTGAGCCAGATCGTCACGCCGCCCTTCTTGATCTGTCGACGCGAGCGTTCGTTGATGTAAGCGCCGCCACCGGTCGAGACCACCCTGGGGCCGGATCTCAGCAGACGTTTCAGCACGCGAGCCTCGAGCGCCCGAAATTCTTCCTCGCCATAGGCCGCGAAAAGCTCGCTGATCGTCATGCGGGAAACGCGCTCGATCTCATGATCGGAATCGATGAAGGGAATGCCGAGCGCCTGCGCGGTCAGCCGACCGATTGCCGATTTTCCCGCTCCCATCAATCCGATGAAAACGAGGTTGCGCTTACCGAGGGCGAGCTTCGCCCGTTCGGCAAGCGTCGCGGAAACCGTTTCGGTCACGTCGTTCATTGCGCTTCATTTTCCCCATTCCCCTCCGATATCGACAAATCGACGGGGAGCGTCAAGTCGTCGCGCGTGACGCGCGACGCTTCTTGAACTCGGCAGCAGGGCCGTTCATATAGTTCACGCATCCGCTGCAGACGCATGGAAGGCCGCTGCAGGACTTTGAAGAACGACTGCATGATCTTAACCGACTCCGAGTAGGAATCATGCAGAGGAGACCGAAATGCCGACCCTTTTCCGCTTCCTGTTCTTCTTGGCCGTCTTCGCCGCCATCGTCTATGGCACGATGGTCGCGCTCGTGACCTTCGTCGAGCCGGTCGAACGGGATGTCACGGTGCGCATTCCATCGGAACGGGTCAACAAGCCGCAATGACCGACCGATCAGCCGCCTATGTCGAGTCCTTTCTGGAAATGATGAGCGCCGAGCGCGGCGCGGCGACCAATACGCTGCAATCCTATGAACACGATCTGGAAGACGCGCTCTCCTTCCTGCGGACCCGTGGCACACGGCTCGCCGATGCCTCGGCCGACGACTTGAGAAGTTACCTTTCCCATCTCGCCGGCGAGGGCTTCAAATCCTCGTCGCAGGCGCGCCGCCTGTCCGCGTTGCGGCAATTCTACAAGTTTCTTTATGCCGAAGGGCTTAGGGGCGACGATCCGACCGGCATCCTCGACGCGCCGAAGAAGGCACGCGCGCTGCCGAAGACGCTCAGCATCGATGACGTGACCAGGCTCATCGGCCAGGCGGAAACCGAAGCGGCCACCGGCGGTGAAGACGCATTGACGAAACTGCGCATGCACGCGTTGATCGAGCTTCTCTATGCAACGGGGATGCGTGTCAGCGAACTCGTCTCGCTGCCGGCAAGCGTGCTTTCACAGAACGGCCGCTTCCTCGTCATTCGCGGCAAGGGCAACAAGGAAAGGCTGGTCCCGTTGTCGCAGGCCGCCATGCGCGCCATGCGCGCCTATGGCGATGCGCTCAGATCTAAGAATGCGGAGGCCGACCGGCCCGAGGAGAGCCCATGGCTCTTCCCTTCCTACGGCAAGACCGGCTATCTGCCGCGCCAGGTTTTCGCACGCGACCTCAAGGGCCTCGCGGCGCGCGCCAGCATACGGGTCGCGACGATCTCGCCGCACGTGCTGCGCCATGCCTTCGCCAGCCACCTGCTCGCCAACGGCGCCGACCTGCGCGCCGTGCAGGAACTGCTCGGCCATTCGGACATTTCAACGACACAAATCTATACGCATGTGCTTGAAGAACGGCTGCATGACCTCGTGCAAAACCATCACCCCCTTGCCAAACAGGCGAAAAAACAGGATTAGGACCGCCGGGCAGGCTGGCTTCGACCGGACAGCCCTGTCGCAAATTGATCGGAAACGCATCTCATGCACAACTATCTCGACTTCGAAAAACCCATCTCTGATCTCGAAGGCAAGATTCTCGAACTGAAGAAGCTCGCCAGCGAAGATGAGAGTGTGAACACATCCGACGAGATCGCGCGGCTTGAGGTGCGTGTACGCGACGCGATGGTCGAGATCTATTCCAAGCTGTCGCCGTGGCAGAAGACGCAGGTTGCCCGCCACCCGTCACGCCCGCATTTCCTCGACTATTCCGCCGAACTCTTCACCGAATTCACGCCGCTCGCCGGCGACCGCAACTTCGGCAATGACGATGCTATCCAGGCTGGGCTCGCCCGCTTTCGCGGCACGCCTGTCGCCGTCCTCGGCCAGGAAAAAGGCAACGACACCAAGTCGCGCATCAAGCACAATTTCGGCAGCCCCCGCCCGGAAGGCTATCGCAAGGCGATCCGCGTCATGGAAATGGCCGACCGCTTCAGCCTGCCGCTGATCACGCTGGTAGACACGGCAGGCGCCTATCCGGGCGTCGGCGCCGAGGAGCGCGGCCAGGCCGAGGCGATCGCCCGCTCGACCGAAATGTGCCTCAACGTCAAGGTGCCGATCGTCACCGTGGTCATCGGTGAGGGCGGCTCCGGCGGCGCGATCGCGATCGCAACAGGCAACCGCGTCTTTATGCTGGAACACGCAATCTACAGCGTCATCTCTCCCGAGGGCGCGGCTTCGATCCTGTGGCGCGATTCAACGCGCGCCAAGGAGGCCGCCAGCAGCATGAAGATCACCGCCGAGGACCTGAAGTCGCTCGGCATCATCGACGGTATCATTCCCGAACCGGTCGGCGGCGCGCATCGCGACCCGGCGTCGGTGATCAGCCGCACCGGGACCGTGATCGCGGACGCGCTCAAGGACCTTTCCGGCCGCAACGGCGACGAATTGCGGACGGACCGCCGGCAGAAATACCTCAACATCGGCCGAAATCTCTGAACCAGAGCGATTAAAAACGCCGGCAACGGCAACCGGAAATCAAACTGTGGCCAAATCTTGGCCATATTCATGCGGTCATGAAAGACAGCGTGCGCAGGGGGATCCTGCAGGGTTAAGATTTCGTGAAGAATAATCGCTTACTGATTCGTTGAGGGCGCCCCTCGACGGGACGGCGCTCAATGATGGATTGTGTTTTTTAACGGGCCTCTGCCGATGCGTATCAGGAACCTCGTCGCCACCGCCGCTATTGCAGCCGCGCTCGCCGGCTGCACCAACGAGACGCTGGATTCGGTCAATCTCTCCTCGGTCAAGAGCAAGACCAACTATCAGGTCTCCAGCAAGATGACCGCCAAGATGCGCGAACTGGGGATGCAGAAGACGTCTCCGATCGCGCTCAGGATCTTCAAGGAGGAAGGCACGCTAGAAGTCTGGAAGGCCAACGCCGCCAACCGCTTTCAGCTCTTGAAGAGCTACAAGATCTGCGCGTGGTCCGGAAAGCTCGGTCCCAAGGTGAAGGAAGGCGACCGGCAGGCCCCGGAAGGGTTCTATCCACTGTTCCCGCACCAGATGAATCCCAATTCCAACTACTATCTCGCGATCAACACCGGTTTCCCCAATACCTACGACAAGGCGAACGGCCACTCCGGCACGCATCTGATGATCCATGGCGCCTGCTCTTCATCGGGCTGTTACTCGATGACCGACGAGCAGATCATCGAGATCTTCGCGCTTGCACGTGACGCCTTCAAGGGCGGTCAGCAAAGCGTGCAGCTTCAGGCCTTCCCCTTCCGCATGACCGCGGAGAACATGGCCCGCCATCGCGACAATCCGAACATCGAGTTCTGGAAGATGCTGAAGACTGGCTACGACCAGTTCGAGGTGACGAAGCGCCCGCCGGAAGTGAATGTCTGCGAGAGGAAGTACGTCTTCAACCAGCAGAGCGACGGCACGTTCAATCCGATGGGCCAATGCCCCGCCATGTCGACGCCGCCGGCGCTGCAGGTAGCGATGGCGAGCTTCGAGAAGGACTATCAGCGCGATTACGACAAGGCGCTGAAGAAGTACGACGGCATGGTCTGGTATGAGCCGACCGAAGCGGAGCGCAAGGCGATCGTCGCCGACCAGCGAAAGGGCCGCGAACTCGCCTATGCCCCCACGGGCAATTCGCTCGACGCCGGCAAGATGATGAAGGTGAGCGACCTCGAAAAGAAGCTTGCCGACGAGAAGTCTGCCGAGGAAGCCAAGCAGGCGGCGTTGGTCCAGAGGGAGGCGTTTGAGAAGGCGACCCGCGGCGGGACAAGTGTTCCGGTACCGCAGGCAAGCCCGGTCGAGCGCCCCGTTCTGCAGGCGGCTGTCCAACCGGCGCCCACAAGGAAATCCTTCTGGAATCTGTTCTCGGCAAGCGAGCCGGAAGCCCCGGCCACCGCGCCGACGGTTCAGGCACCCGAGCAGCCGGCCGCCGTTCAGCCGGGCGCAACGCAGCCCGCAACAAACCAGCAGCCGGCGGCCGCCGATCAGAAACAGGCGCCCACCCCCGCCGGAAGCAACGCACAAGTGGCCGCAGCTCCGGCGGAAAACCCGCAGGCGCCAGCCGAACAACCCGCCGCCGAGCAGCCGAAGAAGCGCCCGTTCTGGAAGATCTGGGGCAATTGATGCCGGACGAACCCAGGACCGTCTATGATCTGAGGGGGCTGAAATGCCCCCTTCCCGTTTTGAAGACGCGCAAGCGCATGCAGACGCTCGCTCCGGGCACCCTGCTCGAAATCGAGACGACGGATCCGCTTGCGGTGATCGACATTCCGCATTTCTGCAACGAGGACGGACACCGGCTCGAGGACGCCGCTCCGACCGAGGGCGGCCATCGCTTCCTCATCCGCAAGAAAGCGTGACGGATCGAAGAGAGCGTGCAGGCTTCAATCCGCGGCTAAATTACAGCCCCTGATCCCGCTGCCGCAACCGTCTCCCCACAAACGGGGCGAAGGGACAAGGGGCGGCCTCGGACGCCCCAGATCGTAGCCCTGTCGGCGTCCCACACCGCCGGCTCCAAGGCGGCCGGAATTCTTGCTATGATCAGTGAATACAATGGGGGTTGCACAATGAATGATGCGAGCGGCAATTTTCGCGACAGTTCCGGCGCGGCGGTGCGGCCGCCGATCGTCTGGGCACTGGCGGTGGTGGCGGCGCGCGTGATCGACGCGCTCTACCCGCTGCCATTCCTGCCGGCGGCAGTGCCGGCCGGTTGGTTGGGCGCCATCGTGTTCCTCGCTGGCCTGGCACTGTTGATCTGGGCGGCGACGACCTTCCGCCGGGCGGGAACGAACATCCCCACCACCCAGCCGACGACGACGATTGTCGAAGAGGGGCCTTACCGCTTCAGCCGCAACCCGATCTATATCGGCATGTTTCTCGGCCTGGTCGGCCTCGCTGTCGCCTTTGACAGCCTGTGGCTGCTCATCCTGCTGGTGCCGTTTTATTTCGTGATCCGCTACCTGGTGGTCGCCCGGGAGGAAGCCTATCTCGAAGTCAAGTTCGGCGAGGCCTATCGCGCCTACAAGAGCCGCGTCCGTCGTTGGCTGTAGGGGGCAGGCGACGGCTACCAGCGGAGGATACGCGCCTCCTCACCGGAATGGGTCAAACCGCAGCCCGATCGAGAGCTTCGTCGCTTAGAATCTCACGCCGGGCACCGCGAGCGGATTGTCCGCTAGAGCTTGCGCGTCCGGCCGGTCGATCCGGGGCTTGCCGGTGAAAGCATCGAAGAGGTCGCGGACGAACGCTTCCTCGAGCTCCTTCGTAATCAGCACCATGCGCGTGCGCCGGTCGGCAGGATCCGGCCAGGCGGCCAGCCGCTCCGGCGGATGAAAAACCGTCTGCACGCCGTGCAGAACGACCGGCCGTTCAGGATTGTCCGCCAGGCAAATGACGGCCTTCATCCGCAGCAGCTTTTCGCCGTGGGCCGAACGTAGAAGGTCGATGAACATTTCGAGCGCCATCGGCTCGATCGGACGGTCGTGCACGATGCTGAACGACTGGATGTCCGAACCGTGGCGCGTGACATCGTGATGATGGTGATCATGATGCCCATGATGATGGTCATGCCCATGGTGGTCGTGGTCATGGTCGTCATGGTTGGCGTGGGCTTCGTCCTGAAGCCAGCGGCCGACATCGGCCACCTTGGTCGACGCGTCATAGAGACCGCAGGCGAACAGTTCCGCACGGCCAGCCTCGTCCGTATCGCCGTCGATCACCGGCGCCCGTGGATTAAGGTCCCTGAGCCGCTCCAGAAGCGCATCGCGCCCCGTGTCATTGGCGAGCTTGGTCTTGCTGATGACGAGCCGGTCGGCGACCGCGACCTGCTTCAAGGCTTCCACGTGGTTCGCGATCGTCTGCAGCCCGTTGACCGCGTCCACGACGGTGACGACACCGTCGAGGCGGAAGTTCTGCGCGATGACCGGATTGCCGAGCACGGATTGCAGCACCGGCGCCGGATCGGCAAGCCCGGTCGTTTCGATGACGACGCGTCTCAGCGGCTTGATGCGGCCGGTCTGCATCCGGTCCATGAGGTCGGCGAGCGTATCGACGAGCTCGCCGCGCACCGTGCAGCAGAGGCACCCGTCGGAAAGCTCGATCACACCATCGCTCGACGCCTCGACCAGCAGGTGGTCGATCGAGACATCCCCGAATTCGTTGATGATGACCGCGGTGTCGGCGAGGTCGGGGTCCTTGAGCAAGCGATTGAGAAGCGTCGTCTTGCCCGCACCGAGAAAGCCGGTGAGGATCGATACCGACACCACCGGCAATGGACCGTTCATGGCGGACTCCGTCTTAGATCACGCTGACTTCGGGTCGAAATGCCCCGAAATCGGATTTGAGATGCGGGATGCGGCCGAAGACCGCGCATCTCTACTGCATGTTTCCTTAAATCGGAACCCGACTTACGGACAAAACATACAGCAATTCAAAGTGCTGCAGCGTCCTTTGCGTTCATTTGAACGCACGGCGCTCTAGAAGCTCGGGCGAGGAACCGGGATCGGCACGTTGGCGATCTCGACATCACCCTGCGCCGCGACTTCGCTGCCGGCCTTGGCGGTTTTGTCGCCGCTACCGGGAATAAGCCCGGCAAAGGCAAGCTTCAGCGGGCGGTTGATTTCGTGGATGTACGGAGAAAGCAGCTTCTGGCGACCGGCCTCGTCGCGGCCTTCGCTGCGCACCTTCGCCGCGGCCTTGGAGCAGA
Organism: Sinorhizobium mexicanum; assembly: GCF_013488225.1. NCBI lineage: Bacteria > Pseudomonadati > Pseudomonadota > Alphaproteobacteria > Hyphomicrobiales > Rhizobiaceae > Sinorhizobium > Sinorhizobium mexicanum. The sequence goes on from NZ_CP041238.1 coordinate 3,586,445, forward strand.
TCTCCTTGCTGACATCGGCAACCAAATCGCGGCCCTCTCCATAGGGTGCGATCTGCGTCAGGGCCTGCTTGCCTGCGTCGGCGGTCGTCAGCGCCATCTGCAACAGGCGTGCGGACTCGTCGGCCCGGGCACCGAGGCTATCTTCGCCGAGGACGACCGAAACGACACTGCGGCCACCGCGCGTCGCCGACGAGACCTGGTTGAAGCCGGACGCACAGATAAAGCCGGTCTTCATGCCGTCCGCGCCGTCGAAGCGGCCGATCAGCATGTTGTAGTTGGCATAGTCCTTCTTGCCGGTGGTGAAGCCCTCCAGCGAGAAATAGGAGGCATATTCGGGGAACTCGCGCTTCAGCGTGATGGCGAGTACGGCAAGATCGCGCGCCGTCGTGTACTGACCCTCACCGGGCAGTCCGTTGGCATTGATGAAATGCGACGAGGTCATCCCGATACGGCGCGCCTCGGCATTCATCCGCTCGATGAACGCCGGCTCGGACCCGCCGACTGTTTCCGCGATGGCAACGGCAATATCATTTGCCGATTTCACCAGCATCATCTTCAGCGCGCTGTCGAGCGTCATCGCCTGGCCGGGCTTATAGAACATCTTGCTCGGCGGCTCGGATGCGGCGTTCTTCGTCATCACAACCGGGCTTTCCAGCGTCAACTGGCCCGTCTTGATCGCCCGAAAGGTCGTGTAGGCCGTCATCAGCTTTGTCAGCGACGCCGGGTACCATCTCTTGAAGATGTCCTGATGGTCGTAGACCTTGAGCGAGTTGACGTCGACGACAAGCCGCGGGTTGGCAGATGCGGGAAACACCGCCGCCAGAAACGCCGTACAGGCTCCCGCGAGAACGCCCATCGCCCTCGCTGCGTCACGCCTAAAAAATCCACCCGTCACCACAATCCGACCTCGAAATTCCGCAGTTGCCTCGCCTCGTTCCGGTATTTAGCCTATATGGCGAGGAGATGGCAAAGCCCAATCCATGGCTGCCGCGCCATTCCACCGCGCCCTTACAGCGCCGCGCGTCTAGTCGGACGCGCAAAGGTTGCTGTAGAGCCTTGAGTTTCTGCATGATCTTATCCTTAAATCGATTCCGATTTAGGGAATTATGCAGTAGTGCCCGAACAGACCGACAGGACGGACGACCCTATGCCAATTCTCAACCGCGCTGCCGAACTCCAGAACGAAGTCACCGAGTGGCGGCGCCACCTGCATATGAACCCCGAACTCTTGTTCGCGGTGGAAAATACGGCAGCCTTTGTGGAAAGGAAACTGAAGGAATTCGGCGTTGACGAAATCGTGACCGGCCTCGGCAGGACCGGCGTCGTCGGCATCATCCGCGGCAATCTCGGCACCGGCCGGACCATCGGCCTTCGGGCCGACATGGACGCCCTGCCAATCACCGAGACGAGCGGAAAGCCCTGGGCATCGACGACTGCCGGCAAGATGCACGCCTGTGGCCACGACGGCCATACGGCCATGCTGCTCGGCGCGGCGAAATATCTCGCCGAGACGCGCAACTTCGCAGGCTCCGTTGCGGTGATCTTCCAGCCGGCGGAAGAAGGCGGCGGCGGCGGCAACGAGATGGTCAAGGACGGCATGATGGAGCGTTTCGCGATCGAGGAGGTCTACGGCATGCACAACATGCCGGGCATGCCGGTCGGTCATTTCGGCAGCCGCATCGGCCCGATCATGGCCTCTACCGACGAGTTCACCATCACCATCAACGGCCGCGGTGGGCACGCGGCGCAGCCGCACAAGACGATCGATCCGATCGTCATCGGCGCGCAGATCGTCAATGCACTCCAGACGATCGCTTCGCGCACTGTCGATCCTCTCGGATCCGTTGTCGTCTCGGTCACCAAGTTTAACGCGGGCTTCGCCCACAACGTCATTCCCGAGCAGGCGGTTCTCGCCGGAACCGTTCGCACCCTGATGCCCGAGGTACGTGACACCGGCGAGGCGCGCATCCGCCAGATCGCCGAAAGCATCGCCGGCGCCTACGGCGCGACGGTGAACGTCTGGTATGGCCGCAACTATCCGGTGACGGTCAACCACGCCGACGAGACCGGCCACGCGCTTGCGGCAGCCGCGACGGTTGCCGGCGCCACCCAGGTCAATGCTTCACTCGACCCGATGATGGGCGGCGAGGATTTCTCCTACATGCTGCTTGCCCGCCCTGGCGCCTTCATCTTCATGGGCAACGGTGACACGGCCGGCCTTCACCATCCGGCTTATGACTTCAACGACGAGGCGATCCCCCACGGGATCTCCTATTGGGTGAAGCTCGCTGAAACGCGACTGGCCGCCTGAGAGACGCGAGCGGGAGGCGGCGGCAATGCACCAGATCGACAAAACGGATCGCAGAATCCTCAACATTCTGCAGGCGGATGGGCGGATCACCAATCTCGAACTGGCCGACCGCATCGGCCTGTCGCCGACCGCAACCAGCGAGCGGTTGCGCCGCCTGCTGAAGGAAGGCTACGTCTCCGGCTTCGGTGCGCGCCTCGATCCGCACAAACTCGGCTTCGGTCTGCTCGTCTTCATAGAAGTCATGCTGGACAAGACGACGCCGGAAGTCTTCGACCAATTCGCGATCGCCATCAAGCAGGCTCCCGCCGTGCTCGAATGCCACATGGTCGCCGGCGGCTTCGACTATCTCGTCAAGACCCGCTTCGAGGACATGACCGCCTACCGAAATTTCCTCGGGCAGGTGCTTTGGACGCTGCCCGGCGTCAAGGAAACCCGCACCTACGCCGTCATGGAAGAGATCAAGAACGACGGTCCGCTGCCGCTCGTCTGAGCGGCAGCGGGATTACAGCGCTGCGCGTCTCAGAGCGAAGCCATGTCGATCACGAAGCGGTAGCGCACGTCGCTCTTGATCACCCGCTCGTAGGCCTCGTTGATCTGACCCATCTCGATCGTTTCGATCTCGGAAACGATGCCGTGCTCACCGCAGAAATCCAGCATTTCCTGGGTTTCCTTGATCGAGCCGATCATGGAGCCGGAAATGCTGCGCCGCGCCGGAACCAGCGAAAAGGCGTGGACCGGCACCGGATTCTCTGGAATGCCGACCAGCACGAAATCGCCATCGACCTTCAGGAGATTGAGATAGGCGTTCCAGTCGATCTCGGCGGCGACGGTGCAGATGATCAGGTCGAAACTCCCGGCAAGCGCCTGGAACGTCTCCGGGTCGTTGGTCGCGTAATAGTGGTCCGCACCGAGCTTTAGCCCGTCCTCCTTCTTCGAGAGGCTCTGGCTCAGCACCGTCACCTCGGCGCCCATCGCATGGGCGAGCTTCACGCCCATGTGCCCGAGGCCGCCCATGCCGACGATTGCGACCTTCTTGCCGGGTCCCGCCTTCCAGTGGCGCAGCGGAGAGTAAAGCGTGATGCCGGCGCAAAGCAGCGGGGCGGCTGCATCGAGCGGCAGGTTCTCTGGAATCGAAAGCACGTAGCCTTCCTTGACGACGATATGATCCGAGTAGCCGCCTTGGGTCGGGGTATTTCCGTCGGCCTCGACGCCATTATAGGTCACGACCAGACCGGGCAGATAATGCTCCAGATCGAGATCGCGGGTGGCGCAGGTGGTGCAGGAATCGACAAAGCAGCCGACGCCGGCACGGTCGCCGACCTTGAACTTCGTGACTTTTGATCCGACCGCCGAAACGATGCCGACGATCTCATGTCCCGGCACCATGGGGAAAGCGGAGTTGCCCCATTCGTTGCGGGCCTGATGGATATCGGAATGGCAGACGCCGCAATATTTGATGTCGATGACCACATCATCGTCACGCGGTTCGCGGCGCTCGAATGTGAAAGGTGTAAGCGGCTTCGTTGCATCGGTCGCCGCATATCCTCTTGCTATAGCCATGGGTCTATCCTTGATGTCTGGAAAATGATGCGCTCGTGAGGCATGGACCTCCAGCGACAGGGCGGACTATGCTGTTTCGGAGCGACCATGCGTTAGTGCGATCCTGCAAAGTTTTTGTACAATCCTGCAAGAGTGAAGCGAGCGCCGTCGCGACGCCGCCCGAGGAACCTATCTGAACGACCAACCGCGCAGACCTAAGACACTGGAAAGGCCGCTGAATATGACAACGACACGACAGACGCCACGCCAGGAGATGATCGATATCATTGCCCGTATCGCCGAAAGGGACGGAGACCACGCAACGGTCGTACCGGGTCTCAGCATCCACCGGCATTCGAGCACGGCGAAACCGAATTGCGCAGCTTACAAGCCGAGCCTCGCGATCATCGTGCAGGGAGCCAAGCGCGTGGTGCTCGGGGACGAGACCCTTGTCTACGGCGCTTCGGACTATCTGTTGACCTCGATCGACCTGCCCGTCCTCTCCCAGGTATCGCAGGCGTCGCCGGAAGAGCCCTATTTGAGCCTGGCCTTCCAGATCGATACCGGAAAGATCCCTGCACTGCTGGATTTGATCGGCGACCGCCGGGTGAAGCCGTCGGCCTCCGCGCGCGGAATGACGGTAAGCAAGATAGCTCCCGATCTCGAAGACGCTGCGCTCCGCCTGCTGCGGCTGCTTGAGCGCCCGGACGACATTGCCGCGCTTCTGCCGTTGATCGAGCAGGAACTCCTCTATCGCCTGCTCGTCGGACCGCACGGCACGAGGCTCAGGCAGATGTCGACGGCGGAAAGCCAGCCCCACCAGATCGGTCGCGCCGTCGCATGGCTGAAGGAGCACTATGCGCACCCATTGCGCATCGACGATCTCGCAAGCCGCGTCAGCATGAGCGTTTCCTCGCTTCATCATCACTTCAAGTCGATCACGGCGATGAGCCCCCTGCAGTATCAGAAGCAGCTCCGGCTGCAGGAGGCGCGGCGCCTGATGCTGGAGGAGCGCCTGGATGCAGGCGACGCCGGCCATCAGGTCGGCTATGAGAGCCAGTCACAGTTCAGCCGCGAATATTCCCGTCAGTTCGGCGAGCCGCCGGCGCGCGATATCGGCCGTGTTCGCCGGAGCCTCGTCGGACTATTGAGCGGCGAGACGGAAATGTTGAGCGAGGGGTAGAAACCAGCCTCATTCACCAGCCGTCGTCCAGCACCCGCTCCAGCATCTCGGCAAAAAAGTCGGCGCTTTCGCGGCTGAGGCAGAGCGGCGGCTTGATCTTCAATACGTTCAGGTGATCGCCGGTCGGCTGCATGATGACCCCGAGTTCAAGGAGGCGGTCGCAGATCGCCGCCGTCTCCTGCGTCGCCGGCTCGAGCGTTTCGCGGTCGCGAACGAACTCGACGCCGAGATAAAGCCCCATGCCGTGGACCGCTCCGACCATCGGAAAGCGCTCGCCAAGCGCCTGCAGCCGCACCTTGAGGTGGTCGCCGACCGTGCGGGCATTCTCCTGCAGGGCCTCGTCGTGGAGAATGTCGAGCACGGTGAGGCCGACGACGGAGCTTACCGGACTGCCGCCGGCGGACGAGAAGAAGTAGCCTTCCTTTTCCAGCGCCTCCGCAATCTCGCGCCGCGTGATGACTGCGCCGAGCGGATGGCCGTTGCCCATGCCCTTGGCGACCGTGATGATGTCCGGAACGACGCGCTGCTCCTCGAAGCCCCAGAAGTGATGGCCAAGGCGGCCGTAACCAACCTGCACTTCGTCGGCGATGCAGACGCCGCCTCTTGCCCTGACCGTGGCATAGACGGCCTGGAGATATCCGGGCGGCAACGGGATGCCGCCCGCGTTTCCATAGACCGCTTCGCAGATGAAGCCCGCAAGGCCCTCCCGGCGCTGGTCGAGCTCCTCCAGTTTCTCGCTAACGGCGCGAACATAGTCGACGGTCGAGCCTTCTCCGCGAAACGCGCCGCGATAGGTGTTCGGGGATATGACCGCGTGTACCCAGTCGGGCCGCGTCGTCAACGCTTGCGGGTTGTCGGCGATCGAGGTTGAGACCGCATCGCTCGCGACCGTCCAGCCGTGATACGCTTCAAGCAGCGAGAGCATGTGACGCGCGCCGGAATAGGCCCAGGCGAGGCGGATCGCGAGGTCATTCGCCTCCGAGCCGCTGTTAACGAGAAAGACCGTGTCGAGTCCCTCGGGAGCCAGCCCAGCGAGTCGCTCCGAAAATTCCGCCACGGATGCATAGTGGAAGCGCGAATTGGTGTTGAGAAGCGACCATTGCCGCCCAACCGCCGCCGAAAGGCGCGGATGGCCGTGGCCTACGATCGTGACATTGTTGACCATGTCGAGATAGGCACGGCCCTCGACATCGAAGAGATGTTCCTTCCAGCCCCGCTCGATCTGTGGCGGCTGCCGGTAGTAGTTTTTCTGCGGCCGCGCGAAATGCCGTTGCCGGCGCTGAAGCAGTTCGCCCGCCGCCGGCAAGGGCGCGTCACAATCGAAGCCGAGCATTTGCGCGGGCGACGGGCAGAGCGCCCGCCAGGCTTCCGCCTGGCCCGCGGTCGCAAAGGGCGGCGGGTCGATCTCCGCTTCCGTCGAGAGTTGCACGCGGATGAAGCGCAACGCTGACGGATCGCCGGGAACGATGCCGATCGACGCTCCGGTTTCAATCGCGCCTTCGGAGGGATCGGCCGGTTCGACGCCGTTGAGATGGAGATGTAGTCCGTCGGTCGACAGGACCAGCTTTTCTCCGCGCCGCCCGAGATTACCCGCAAACGGCGCATGGACAGCCGTTTGCCCGTGCACGCAGAGATCGACGTGCAGAGCGAAGGTCGCAGGCGACCTTGCCTGGAGAAGCCGCGTTTCGGTCAAACGGAATTCGCCGTAGCGCGTGGCGGAAGCCCCGGCCGCCCGCGCTGCCGACTGCAAGAGCAGCGCTTCCGTATCCTCATAATGCCAGCGGTCGGCCGGAAGATGAGCCCCGAGGAGAGAAAGATCGACGATACCGACGCGGGCGGGGTCGACGTCCGGCAGCAGGCGGCCGGCCGTCAACGGCACGGTCACAGCCACCCCTTTCCCCACGACCCGGTGGATCGCGTGTTCCATCAGGCCGAAAGGTACGGAGAGCGCGGCATCGAGGATTTCACGCTCGTGGGCAGCATTTCCACGCACATAGGCGTTGTCGGGATCGATCTCCAGCTGCTGTTCGGTACTTGCGACCAGGATGCCCGCCCGTGCCACGATGAGCGGCCAGAGCGCCTTCAGCTCGACATCCGTCAGCGGGCATGCCGCGTGGAATGCCTGGACCGCCGGCAGAATGACGAAAGGGTCACCGTCGGCGTGGTGAAGGAGCGACGCACATGTGACTGCCAGCTCGGCGACAAGCCATCCCTTGAGCACGTCACCAAAGTCGATCACGCCCCCGGGCACAAGCCTGCCGTCTGGCTCCGCGCTGCTCACGACATTGTCGTCTGTGATGTCCTGATGAATAGCCTGAACCCGCAACTCGGGCATGAGCGGCTGCACGCGCCGCATGGCGGCGACCATTGCCTCGGCGACGCGCTTGCGCAAATCCACGTCGGTCATGGTCGACAGCAGGTGCAGTGCAACCGGTCCCGCCCGTTGCAGGTCCCATTGCAGTTCGCGCTCGAGCCCGGGATGATCGAAGCCTTCAAGCGCCGAAGCCAGCCGTCCGGCAAGATCTCCAAGCTCGGCCACCGTTTGCGCCGGAAGATGCTTGCGGCGGGTCAAAGGCGTGCCATCGAGATAGGTGAGCAGCCGGAACTGATAGGGCACGTCGCGGACGGTGGCGACGACGATCTCCCCGCCATTCAGCGACGAAACGACGGCCGGCACTTCCGGAGCGCCCGGCGCGACGCCAAGATGATGGAGCGCCGCATTCTGCGCCTCGAGTTCGACCCGCGCATATTCCATCCGGCAGATTTTCAGGACGAAACGGCCGTCATCCGTATCGACACGGTAGTTTCGATCCTGCTGGCTTCCAAGCTCGGTCAGCGCGCCGGAAAGATCATACTCATCCGATAGAACGCGTTTCGCCTCCTCGGCGGAGACATCCGGCCTTGCAAGCTGCGTGCGGAGCTTGAGCGTTTCTCCGTCCATCGTTCCATTCCCGTTTATTCGCGGGATCGCCTCACTGCGAGACGCCCTCAAGGCGATAGCGCGTGCCTGGATAAAGCAGCCGCGCGGTCGTGACGCTCGCCGTTTCCGACCAGGTCCGGCGGCGGATCATCAGGCACGGCTCGTTGCGGCCGATCGCGAGAAGCTTGCATTCCCAGGCTTTGGGCAACACCGCCTCGACGATCTGCTCGGTGCGGGTGATCGGCGCCACCAGGGTCAGATAGGCGTTCGGGGTCATGGCGCTGAAATCCTGCGCCACGTAATTGGGGCAGACCGCCGGGTTGACGAACCGATCCTCGATCTGGATCGGCACCTCATCCTCGCAATGGACCATGATCGAATGGAACACCCTTGCGCCCGTCGGAAGCCCGAGCGCATCGCCGATCTCGGGGCTCGCCGGCTCCTCCTGCAAAAGGGTCAGCCGGGAGGTGTGACGATGGCCACGCGCGCGGATCTCGTCCGCGATGTTGCGGACCTCGAGGAGCGCCGTGCTGCCCTTGTGGGCCGCCACAAAGGATCCGACTCCCTGCACCCGGGTGATCGCGCCCTCGCTCGCAAGCTCGCGCAGGGCCCTGTTCGCAGTCATCCGGCTGACGCCGAGATCCGCGACGATGTCGTTTTCCGACGGTATCCGGTGATTGGTGGGCCATTCGCCGCTCTCGATCCGGCTGCGAATGAACTGTTTGACTGCCTCATAGCGCGGCACTGGCCCTGGCGCGAAGGTCGCCCTGTCATCCCTCCACCCCGGTGCCGTCATCACCTACTCCCATCCAATGCCTACTGCATGCTTCCTTAAATCGTGGTCGATTTAAAGATAAAACACGCAGCGCCTCAAAGTGCTACGGTGTCCTTGCGCGTCTGATAAGACGCGGCCCTGTAGAAGGCAGCGACCACCTCGGCAACGATTCTTTTCCCCGATTTTAGCCTTGCGCGCCACCACAAAGTATCTATAGTTCCATATACAACCACGTACAGGAAAAACGAGCATGGCAACCTTTTCCGTCCATCGGCTCTTCGCCGATCGCGCTCTTCTTCCAAACGGCTGGGCCGAAAACGTGGCCATCGCCCTTGACGGTAGCGGCGGCATCGCATCGGTCACGCCCGGCCAATCCATGGCGGAAGGCGATGAACGGCTGCCGGGTCCGGTGGTTCCGGCGATTGCCAACCTTCACTCCCATGCATTTCAGCGCGCCATGGCCGGCCTCGCGGAAGTGGCGGGCACGGGAGACGACAGTTTCTGGACCTGGCGCGAGGAAATGTACCGCACCGTCGGCCTCGTCGACCCGGACGACGTCGAGGCCATCGCCGCCAAGCTGTACATGGAGATGCTGAAAGGCGGCTTCGGCCGCGTGGTCGAGTTCCACTATCTTCATCACCAGGCAAACGGCACGCCTTATGCCGATCCGGCCGAAATGTCGCTCCGCATCTTGCGCGCGGCAGAAGCGACGGGCATCGGCCTGACCCATCTGCCCGTCTTCTATGCCCATGCCAATTTCGGCGGTGTGGCGCCCAACCCCGGCCAGCGTCCGTTCCTGCATGATCCGGAGCGCTTTCTTGCCCTTCTCGATCGCCTCGGTCCCGCCTGCGCGAGCGCTGCCGCCAAGCTCGGCTATGCTATCCATTCACTGCGCGCCGCGACCCCGGACGAGATGCGGACAATTCTAGCCGCGGCTCCAGCTTCCGGTCCCATTCACATTCATGTGGCCGAGCAGACGCGCGAAGTCGAGGACTGCCTTGCCTGGAGCGGCCGTCGGCCGGTCGAATGGCTGCTTGACGAGATGCCCGTCGATGAGCGCTGGTGCGCCATACACGCGACGCACATGACAGCCGAGGAAACGAGACGGCTGGCCGGATCGGGGGCGGTTGCCGGCCTTTGCCCCGCGACCGAAGCCAATCTCGGAGACGGCATCTTTCCCGCAGTCGATTTCATCGCCGAGGGCGGCCGTGTCGGCATCGGCACCGACAGCCACGTCGCAACCAGCGTTGCGGAGGAACTGCGGCTGCTCGAATACGGCCAGCGGCTGCGCGATCGCCGGCGAAACCGGCTTGCCGCCGGCCCCGGCGCATCCGTCGGGCGGTCGATCTTCGAGGCAGCCCTTGCCGGCGGTGCGCAAGCCGCCGGCCTCGACGCACCCGGCATCGAAGCCGGCGCACGCGCGGATCTCGTGGTTCTCGACGGCGCTAGTCCCTATATCGCCGCCGCCGCCGGCAACCAGATTCTCGACCGCTGGCTGTTCGCGCTCGGTGGCGAAACCGTCCGCGATGTCATGGTCGCAGGCCAATGGAAGATCCGCAACGGTCGCCATGATCGGGAAGAAGACATCGACCGCGCCTTCGCGCGGGTTCTGATGAAACTGAAATAGTCGTCGAAGCGACGATCAAGAGGCCGCGACCGACGATTGCAGGCCGTGCACAACAGAACGCCGGGTGATATTCTGTGCAATCTGGCTAACGGTTTTTGTCGCGCCCCGTTTGGCGCCGGCCCTGTTTCGCGATGCAGTCTAGACTATGCCTGGGACGAGCCTGCGAATGACGTCGAGCGGATGCGCAATCTGATGCAAGGAGCTATGCCATGAAGATCCTGCGCTCGAACGAATATAGGCGCATGCCGTGGAAGAACGGCGGCGGCGAGACCGTGGAAATCGCCGTCTCTCCGGAACGCGCGTCGCTTTCCGATTTCGATTGGCGCATCAGCATGGCGACCGTCGCGAGCGACGGGTCCTTCTCGAGCTTCCCCGGCATCGACCGCACGCTCTCGATCCTCGAAGGCGCCGGCATGACGCTTGCAATCGAGGGCCGGCAACCGAAGCTGCTGACGGTCACGGATGCACCCCTCTCCTTCCCCGCTGAAGCGCCGACATCGGCAACGCTTCGCGACGGCCCGGTGATCGACCTGAACGTCATGACGCGGCGCGGCGTGCTGAAGCACCGCGTGCGGCGGCTTCACGTCGAGGGCTCGCAGTCGCTCGAATCCCATGCCCGGGAACTCATCGTCTTCTGCCACCGGGGAAGTGTCACGCTGGCGACGGAAGGCGTGACCGCGACGCTTCATGCGCTGGACGCGGCGATCCTCGTCCAGCCGCTTCCCCTCACGCTGACGGCGGAGATCGCCTCCGGGCTCTTCCTTGTCGAGATCGTGCCTGGCGGAGCCGCGTGAAGTTCGGTGGGGCGCTGCGGTCGGCGACGGGCGCACCGGAGAAATGTTCACCTGCGGCCCTGCTCGACCGGCAGCCTAGCGTCCCGTGCCTGCGGATTTGGAGCCACTTTGCGATTGCCCTTTTCCAGGTCCGCCCCGAGAGGTGCCCCCGCCGTGAGAACTGCCGGGATTTGTACCGTCCGGGCCGTTGCCCCAACCGTTGTCGCGGTGCGCCTTACCGCCGCCGCCCGATTTGGCAATCGCGTTCGACGTCAGGCTTGTCGACAGTAACATCGTGACCGCCGGCGGTGTCACCACGGCGAAGCGGCCGCAGCTTTTCAGGAATTCGCGCCGATCTTCTTCACTCCGCGACGGCAGCCCGTCTGGCATCTCAGTACTCATGAATGCCTTCCCTTCATATGGCCGAGCTTCGAACGAACGCCGTAAGTCCGGAGAAATAATAGAAAAAGTTGCCGTTTTTACTTATACAATACTGGAGCAAACAAGCCAATTAACTATAAGAGATTATATCGTTGGATAGGGGTACCTTCCCTCACGCGGCGAAGGGCCAGGGATTTCCTCACGCGCCTTCCGCGTGTTTCATGCCTTGCCCGGTGGTATCGGGCGGAAAATACGCCGCAATTCGCGAGCCTTACGCTTTAGCTCCTGCCATCGCGAGGCGTGTGGCTCGCCTCCGAAACGATCCCAGGACGGATAGTGGAGCAATTCCGTCAGAAGTGTCAGAAATGTAAATGGTCCACGAAGATATCCTCGCTCCAGTTGAATTTTCCTTCGAGAAAGTTGAAGGTTCGGCAATATGCCGGAAGGCTCGGCAAGGTCACTGGATATATTGAAAAGTATACTTGCCGTCAGAATTTGCGTATCTATCGCATGTCTTTCATATCCCGGTGCGAACAGGGATCTTAACGCCTCCCACCGCATCTCCTCTGTGGATCGCGCGAGGTTTGCTATATCGAGGAGATGGCGCACGTCCACCAGGCCTCGCCAGTAGTCCCCATCCTGAAATTGATCGTGCAGCATCAGGTAGACAATCTGGGCAAACGGCGAAGGGACATAGACATGAGCGCCATCAAGCGTCATCCGGCTGCCGTTGCGATATACCCACTCGATGTCGCTGAAGGCGGCCGGCCCCTTTGGACGGCATTGGAGGTCGATGCTGCCCGCATCTTCAGGACGAGCGAGCACGACGGGTAGGCGAAACTTTGGATTTCCAGGCCAGGAGCCCGCGCCGGCGTCCTCGCGGATGACATAGCCAATACTTTGCAGTGCGCCAATGGCCCTGGGCATATCAGCGGGGCGAACGAAGATATCCAGATCGGTAAGCATCCGCGCACCGATCTCGCTCTGTCTCTGCGCCAGCAGAATAGCGGCGCCCTTCATGGCGACCGGTTCGATGCCAATGCCATTCAGGCAACCTATCGCTTCCTCCAGTTGTGAATTCAGCCTTGTATTGCGCTGAGCGTTTCGCCGGTAGATCTCCGCGAGATATGCCTGAACCTCCTCAGGGATGTCTTCGGGGCGCGCATATCTGCCCATCGCCGCGGCGAGCGACGAAATCGTCATGCTTTTATTTGCCAGTCCTATGACGGCATCCCAGTCGACGTCGCTGGGAACGCAGCCGTCCAGGCAGGAAGCGAGCGCGAGGAGATCCCTGTAGCTATCCCTCTTCATGATATCGGCTCAGGATCGCGACGGCCTCATCGAGCCGTGAAAAAGTAAGCTCGACCAATCGAGCGCCGGAAACGGCTGTCAGCAGGCTCTCGAACTGCATCACGTCCAAACGTCGCTCTGAAGTGAACGCCCCCGAGAGCAATTCAGAAAGCGCCTGCACCGGCTCGACTGCCGAAATCACCGCCGGTCCTTCTTTCCGACGCCGGATAAGCACGATCATGTGCAGCGGAACATGTTCGCGCGGCGCATATCGAACCGGCGCCAAGTATCGGACTCTCTTGTTGTCGAGGCGACGGTGAACAGGGCAGGCGATGATCGCGTCGCGAAGGCCGTCCAGGAGATCCCACGACCCGGATTTGAGCGCGGGCGCAAAGGGTACGCCGCGCATTAGGCCCCTTCCATCCATCAAGGCGATGTCGTCCCCGCCGCAATCAAAGCCCGCTGCGACAAGTGCCAGGGCAAGAGTAGTCTTTCCCGCACCGGGAGCGCCACAGATCAACAGGCTGCGCGCGTTTTTCACGAGAAGCGCCCCGTGCAGCGCGACATCGGTGCCGACCGCCCCCAAGGCATCTTCCGTCAGAAATCCCTTCAATGCCGGAACCGCTTCGGCGCTGGTCACGATCATACCGCGCGAGCCATTCCTGCGAATGCAACCGCAGTCGCCGAACCTTGCCACGTCGTAGGCAAGAGCAGCCTGTGCGCCGGGCCTTGCCAGATGATCGAAAACAGGCAGGAAGAGATCGCGAACACTTCGATCGTAATATGCAATCGCGGCAGCTGTCGTTGCGAGATCAAGCACATGGGTATGAATAGGCTGTCCGTCATTCTCATCGAGAACAACGTCCAGCAACCCCTGACGCGACCAGGACCGGAGATATTTTTTCACGAAAGCGTTGGCGGGACCACGGGCCAAACCACGCCCCACCAGATCGGATACCATTTCCTGAAACGACAGCGCTTCGACGAGGTTGCACGTCAAATACGCCGTCAGGTCATCGACTTCAAAAATCTGTTGCGCCGGTTCAACGAAAATCGTCTTGCGTTGCCCAAGCAGAAAAAATCGTGCGCCGTCAGAGACGCGGAACTTCATTCCAACCCCCTTGCCCGCCGCCTGAGCCTCGAAATTTCAGCCCTGCGCCTATTTCTGCTCGAAATTCGGCCTGCCCGCCAGTCTGCTGGCAGTGTTCGGCAAATTTTTTCCGGCGCGCCTCGCACCCAGGGGGCCTTCGGTGACGCCACCCGGCACGTTCGCTTGACCGTCCATACTCCCTTTGGCGGGCGCCCCTAATTCTTGACTGCAACCCGGGCTGTGAGAGCCTACAGCATGATTCCTCAAGTCGGCATCGACTTCAGGAATCATGCAGCGATTCAAAGTGCAGCGGCCTTTGCGCGTCTCGGGAGACGCGCGGCGCTGTGGGACGTCTCGGTGTAGTCGAAGAAACGGTGCTACGATGCCCCAACAAGACAGAAAACGTCGTGCCGCCCAGATTCCCTCCGGTAGTTGGCCACCTCGCATGATGGCTGAGATGGCGGCCGGCTACGTTGGAGAAAAGCACGTCGAGGACTTCCTCGAGCGTATCGGGAAAGGCTACCCGCAGCCACGTGTGGTCGAGGGACCAAGGCGCAAGTTCTGGTACAAGGACGACTTAGACAAGGCCATGAACATGGCTCTACCCAGCGCGCCGCGGCTGGTCGACAAATTCCAGGCGAAAATGGCGGAACGCAGGGCCGCCCGGCGAGCCCGCGTCAAAGCTTGATGACGCTGGAGACCCAATATTCCACCCGATCCTGGAGGGCGTTGCCTTGCGCTTTCGCTTCGCTCCAGCCCGCGCGGCGGTACCGGCCGTCGGTCGCGATCTGATCGATCGCCAAGAGGCCACACAATCCAACAATGAGGAGTAGCAAGCCGCGCATTCCGGAATCTTAACGCTAAATGATTTAGCAAATACTAAATTTTATCACGCAAATGCAGCAGATCGTCACACGCGCTTTATTTGCAGAAGCGTACCGGAATCGGAGATTCGGACCTTCCTCTCTCACCACTCCATCGATAGCGTCGCATCGTAGTTTCTCATTGGAGCTACATCTTTCCCCCGCATCCCTTGAAGGCAACGGGATGCGAAACTTGCCCCGCCATCGCGCGGGGCTTTTTCTTGGGATCAGTCACCCGCGCTCGCATGAAACAGTGGTCACACTTTGCGAGTATCGATCCTGGACGGGATGTTGAAGGCCAATCCGGTCGACGACGACGCCGTGCGAACCTTCCGCTGACCGTTGCCCGGCGCGGGGGGACTACGCACCCCGCCATCCTACCGCCCTTGAACATCGAGAAAGCTGGTGCGCTTCTTAAGGAATAGCAGCGCCAGGTAGACGACAGTCCCAAAGATGAAAGCTCCAATCCAGGCTGACTCGTCGAACAAGCGTCCGTGGAACAGGATGTCGCCAAGCGCCTCTATGGCTGCGAATGCGACAATGATCGCAAAGAAGCCCGGATACTCCCGTCGTAGAGCGTTCCTCGGCGAGAACGGCAAGGCGGGTCGCTCCCAACCGGATAGCCGAGGGAAAAACACGGGAACGCGTTGAGCCCATTCCTTATACTGTTCGCCAAACTTTTCCGCGAGGAAGGCCTCTTCGGCCGCGATGAGGCGGCCAGGTAGATGACAGCGTTTCCGAAATAGAGCGGGTTTCTACAAAGCGAGTACATTCCGGTAGTGTTGAGCGACTCGGCAATCTGCTTCCGAGTGTTGCGGCCGGATGTGCCTTTCGGGGCATGCCCCACGGTAAAAGCTCTTATTGCCAGCCCCACGAGTGCAAGCGCGAGGCAGAAACCCTCGTAGACGAAATCCGCTCCGTCGCCGAAACGGAGCTCGATCGGCTCACCCTGACTGAGGACAAGAAATGCAATCGGAATGGTAATCAGCAGCACGTAGCTGCGCCAGCGGAAGAACCAGTTTCCCTGGTGAACGATATCATCGAGTATCATCGAGCAGGTTCTCCATTCAAAGGCGGACCGAAGCGGCCGAGGCGGCCGTCTGAGCCTGAATGCCTGGCGCACTCGAGCCGGCGGGGCGGCAGCAACACCTTCCACGATCAGTATTCCGCCAACCTGTCGGCGAGCCGTCAATATCACCGCGATGCCGCGCATTGAGGAGACGCCCTGAACGCCCACTCGAGAGCCCTTGGCGGGCGCAGCGGGCGCGCTCTTGTATGGAACGATTTTTGATGAAGAGCGGAAAATTCACTTTTCCGGATTTCGGTGTCAAAATTCCGGAAAATCGCTGCGAGCTCCGGCGCGACAGTCACCCGTGTCTTAGGGCCAAACTGTTACCTATGCCTCCGGGCCGGACAACCTTGTCAATGGTAGCGGAGGAGGGATTCGAACCCCCGACACAAGGATTATGATTCCTCTGCTCTAACCTACTGAGCTACTCCGCCGCCGGTGCCGTGGAAGCTTCCGCTGGAAGCCCGTCTCGGCTGGACGGGCGGCTTATAAGGTGCTGTTCCGGCTAGTGTCAAGCAAAGTCTGCGGGAAAATGTGAACTTTTCCTGACGTTGCTGATCACGCCTTCTCAAGCCGCCGCCGGCTCCTGCAAAAGCGCCTTGAGCGCCGCTTCCGCGCCGGGCTCGCGCTCGGATTTGCGAATGAAGCCGCCGCCATAGACGCGCGCGTCTTCGCCGGCGCCGGAATAAAGCGCGCAGGCCTGACCAGGCGCCACGCCGGCCTCGCCCTCGGCAAGCTCGACATAAAGGCCCTCGGCGTCGCTCTTCAGGACCGCCGGCATCGGCTGGCGGGTGGAGCGCACCTTGGCGAAGCAGTCGAAGCCGCGGGCGGCCGCCTGCTCGAGTTCCTCATCGCCCAGCCAGTTGACGTCGCGCAGATAGACGCGGCGCGTCTCCAGCGCCTCCTTCGGGCCGACGATGACGCGGCGCGAGCGGGCGTCGAGATAGACCACGTAAAGCGGCTCACCGGTGGCGACGCCGATGCCGCGCCGTTGGCCGATCGTGTAATGCAGGATGCCGTCGTGGCTGCCAAGCACCCGGCCGTCGAGATGGACGATCTCGCCGGCAAGGGACGCATTCGGCTTCAGCTTCGAAACGATGTCGCTGTATTTGCCCTGCGGCACGAAGCAGATGTCCTGGCTGTCGGCCTTCTTGGCAACGATCAGGCCCATGTCCGCGGCAAGCGCCCGCGTCTCGGCCTTGGAAAGGCCGCCCAGGGGGAAGCGCAGATAATCGATCTGCTCCTGCGTGGTCGCGAACAGGAAATAGCTCTGGTCGCGCTCGGCGTCCGTCGGCCGGTAGAGCGCGCGCTGCCCTGCATAACGCGGGTTCGGGCTCGGCCGGGAACGGATGTAGTGGCCGGTGGCGAGCGCATCGGCACCGAGTTCCTTGGCAGTCGCCAGCAGATCGGCGAACTTGACCGTCTGATTGCAGGCAACGCAAGGGATCGGCGTCTCGCCGGCGATATAGCTTTCGGCGAAGGGATTGATCACCGTCTCGCGGAAGCGCGCCTCATAGTCCAGCACATAATGCGGAATACCAAGCGTCTCGCAGACGCGACGCGCATCGTCGATGTCCTGGCCGGCGCAGCAGGAGCCGGCGCGATGCACCGCCGCACCGTGATCGTAGAGTTGCAGCGTGATGCCGAGTACGTCATAGCCCTCGCGTTTGAGCAGCCCCGCCACGACGGAGGAATCGACGCCGCCGGACATGGCGACGACGACGCGCGTATCTTCGGGCTTGCGGTCAAAATCGAGACTGTTCACGGGATCCAATCCGGCATTGCGGCGCCTGCGCCGATCGTTTGCGCCGCGCTGTTTCACGCTCCTGCCGCGGGCCTTCCGCAAAATGCGGCGCCGGCGGCATTTTCAAAGCTTTCTGTGCCGCGACATATAGAAACTTGTCCGCCTTGCGGCAAGGGCGGAGGTCTGGGCGGCGTTTTTGCGCCTGAACGACGCGGTCAGATCAGTTTCATCCGCATCGCCCGGGCGATCGCCTGCATGCGGTTGACGGCATCGAGTTTGCGGGTCGCGCTCTTGAAATAGCTGCTGACGGTGTAGGCGGAAATGCCGAGGATGATGGCAATCTCGTCGCTGCTCTTGCCGGCCGCCGCCCAGCGCAGGCACTCGATCTCGCGGCCGGACAGTTTTTCACGGACCGTGCTGCCCGCATCAAAGGTACGCTCGAGGCACTCGAAAAGCTGCACCAGTGTCAGGTAGAGCACCGCACGTTCGGCACCGACCGGCTCGTCCCGAGCGCCCGAAAGCATGACCACGAACGGTTCCCCATAGGTCGTATGCAAGAGCAAGGCAAAATGACGCGCCATGTCGGAATCGGCCTGGAGCTGGCGGACAGACATTTCCCCTCCGTCCCCGCGTGCCGCGTCCAGAAGCTCGGCGCCACCTGCAAGCGGCAACTTCGTCTGGCGCAGGCGCTCGACAAGGACGCTCGCGTGAAACGCCCCGGAGACATCGTACTGGCGAACCAGCTCGGCCGGCCAATTGCTGAGCACCAGGCTTTCGGAAAACCGCTGCTGTTCGGCGAGCGGCAGCCGCGCGATCAGGAAGCGTTGAAAGCGATAGCGCGCGATCAATCTGCGCATCAGGTGCAGAAGCTCGTATTCCGTGCGCACCGACGCCGGATCGAATTCGAAAGACATGTCCTCGTCAGCCTCGCGCCGCAAGGTCGGCTCACTCGATTCCTTCATACCTTGTCACCACGTTGCCGGCACGCGTTCGACCGGTCGAGAATGGAATGCTCCGTTACAACCGGCGCGACATCAGCTGCCAGCTGAAATACAACCGGCTCTGCCCTGCCAGCCGTGCAAGCAACGCGGCCGGTCAAGAAAATATGTTGTGCCCAGGAGATAATTCCGGGAGCGTAAACGCGAACGCTCATTCTTTGATGGGCGCCTCGCTACCAAAAATTTTAGTTGAAGTGAAATGTGGTAATTGCATGGCTCCCATGTGAAAACTACGCGAACCCCAGGCTTTCCACGCAAAGGTCAGGGAGTGGGAGCAACGGAATGATCCGCTGGGATATTTTTTCGTTGGGATGGTCGAAATCGCGCCACGGCTTTGAAGTGTCTCAAATTATGAGCAAATTGTTACCTGCCGCTTAGGCAAATGTTAAATGTGGCAGGCTAAGGTCACGGTCATATGGTCTTGAGTTTGTGTAGAGAGTCCCATGACCGAAATGATGCGACCACGCGTAAAGTATGTCATCGGCCCCGATGGCAGCCCTCTGACGATTGCGGATCTCCCGCCGGCGAACACCCGGCGCTGGGTTATCCGCCGGAAGGCTGAAGTCGTCGCCGCCGTGCGCGGTGGCCTTTTGAGCCTTGAAGAGGCATGCGAACGGTACACGCTGACCGTCGAGGAATTCCTTTCCTGGCAGTCCTCCATCAACGACCACGGTCTCGCCGGGCTGCGGACCACGCGCATCCAACAGTATCGCCACTGATTTCACCCGACAGGGCCATAGTTCGACACCGGCGGCTCGGGATCTGCCCGCAGCCGCCGGTGTCGTTTTGATCGCAAGTCCCTTTGAACCGCGCGCGATTCCGGTCTCGGAAAATATGCTGTAGCATCCCGGCCGGCACCAACAGATGCGGAGCGAGAAGATCGATGGACATCGTCAACGAAGAAATCAATGCGAAGGGCCGCTATTCAGCGACCGTGGAAGGTTATACCGGCGAGATGACCTATTCTCGATCCTCGCCGAGCTTGATCATCATCGATCACACGCTGGTGCCGGATGAGTTGCGCGGCAAGGGTGTCGGGCAAGCGCTCGCAAAGCACGCGGTCGAGGAAGCGCGTAAAGGTGGCTGGAAGATCATTCCGCTCTGCCCCTTCATGCGCGCGCAGGCCATGCGTCATCCCGAGTGGCAGGACGCGATCCAGGCGTAAGCATCCGGGGGGAAGCCGGCCCGCGCGAGCCGGCCCTCGCGAGCACGGTGAGATCGCGAAACGCGCATTTCTCCCCTGCTCCTTCCATTCGACGAACGGCTCGTCACCCAACGCTTCGACCCGCCTTGCATCGGACATGCGAGGCGGGTTCCGTTCAGGCCGCGACAAGCTGCCTCCGATCAAACCGGGGACCCAGGCGCGGCGTTTGATCAGGCGCGCATCCGGGCGCCGGTGTCTCGTTCTTCGAGCGCCGCCGCTTTCGCGTATTCGGCCTGGACCTCCTCGAGCGCAAGTTCGGCCGCATCCTGCTGCGCCTTCAGCTCGCGAATCGATACCTGGAGATTGTCGGCTCTCTGGCGGGCGGCCTTGGCGAAGGTGGGATAGGCAAAATGCGCGGGATCGGAAATCCCGGATTTCTTCTCTTCGAATGTAATCTGACTTTCCAGATCCTTGGTCATTCGCTCGAACTCGGCCATCATCATCTGAAGCTGGTTCAACTGACGCTGCTTCTCCCGGACCTGAAATTCCTTCAGGCGGACAAGGCTCTCACGTGCTTTCATACGCAATACTCCCGTGGATACCGAGACCCCGGTTACTGATCCTGACCCGTCGTGCCGGCCCCGTGGCGGCCGGAAACAAAAAATCGAAGCGACATTAACAAAGGCCTACCGCTGGTAACCTTTCGTTTACGGGCATCGTTAATCATAGGCGTGATGATTTAAGGCTCCGTAAATGCTGAAGCACGAAATGTGGCACTTCGCCATTAACGAGTCGGAAGAGTCAGATAACGGCGTTTCCTCGTGTACTACATGAGAAGTGCCATTTGAGATTCACGTTTGGAATCAGGAGACTGCAAAAAATATTTAACAATCTCGATACACCTTGCCAGAGTGAATCAGAATTTGTTAACCATTTGGTGGCAGCCTCCAAATCAGGCAACGACTGGATCCGTATCGCGTAAGGGGGCCACGGACGACCTTGGGCGGCGGAAAAGGGGAAAATTATGCGGGTTCTACTGATCGAAGACGATAGCGCGACAGCTCAAAGCATTGAGCTGATGCTTAAGTCCGAGAGTTTCAACGTTTATACGACCGATCTCGGTGAAGAAGGCGTCGATCTCGGCAAGCTTTATGACTACGATATCATTCTTCTCGACCTGAACCTGCCGGACATGTCCGGTTATGAGGTCCTGAGGACGCTGCGCTTGTCGAAGGTGAAAACCCCGATTCTCATCCTGTCGGGCATGGCGGGGATCGAAGACAAGGTGCGCGGCTTGGGTTTCGGCGCCGACGACTACATGACCAAGCCCTTCCACAAGGACGAACTGGTCGCGCGCATCCACGCGATCGTCCGTCGCTCCAAGGGCCATGCGCAGTCGGTGATCTCGACCGGCGAGCTGATCGTCAATCTCGACGCCAAGACCGTGGAAGTCGGCGGCCAGCGCGTGCATCTGACCGGCAAGGAATACCAGATGCTGGAGCTCCTCTCGCTCCGCAAGGGCACGACGCTCACCAAGGAAATGTTCCTCAACCATCTCTACGGCGGCATGGACGAGCCGGAGCTGAAGATCATCGACGTCTTCATCTGCAAGCTGCGCAAGAAGCTCGCAAACGCCGCCGGCGGCGCCAACTACATCGAGACCGTCTGGGGACGCGGCTACGTCTTGCGCGAGCCGGACGGCAACGACTACCTGGAAACGGCCTGATTTCGGTAGCCTCGCGGTCGGGGCCCCGCATTTCCTCGCCCGCTCGCACTGCCATCACCGGATCGAAGAACCCGCCCGCCTCTCAGGCGGGTTTTTCTTTGGCGCCGACCTTCATTCCACCCGCAATGCCACTTGTTCCCTCGTCGGATCGACGTTGGGCACGGCGCAGGCGCAAGCAAAAAGCCGCGGCATTGCCGCGGCCCGTGCAGATCGTGATGCTTTGAAGGGCCGTCAGGCGGCCATAGATTGGCTGGCGAAAACGCTGGTCAGGATCTTCCGGTCGAAGGGTTTCAGCAGGAAGTCGTCGGCGCCCGCGCGCTTGCCTGCCATCATCTTCTTCAGGTCCGCTTCGACAACACAATAATAGATGCGCACCGACGTGCCGTTTGGCAGGTGCCGGATATTGGCAATCAGATCGAGCGCACCGTCCAGCGCCGCGTCGACGATCAGAATGTTCGGCAGCTCCGCTTCGCAGCGCACCAGCGCATCAAGGCTGCTCGGCGCCTCGAGCACCAGGAATCCCATGCCCGAAAGGATGCGCTTTCCAACTTTCCTGACAGCCTCCGAGCCATCAGCAATCATCAAGCGCCGCATGTCCAACTCCTTCACGCTCTACTCGCACGCGCACCCCATGAAACAAATCTTATACAGATTTGGCAAAGAAACCGTTACAACGAATACTTAATATTTTCTTCTGACTGCGACGCTCAACTCGTCTCAACAGCACGAGCGAGGGGCGCGACTCCGAGGCCGCATATAAAAGACCCTCCGGCAGGCTGAGCCGAAGGGTCGGATACGTGTCGATCTACATCGCCCGGCGAACGGGACGAAGAGGATGCACTAGGCGGCCTCGGACTTGGCCGTGAACACGATTTCCTCGCCGGTCGAAACGACATCGATCGTCATCCCGGCCTCCTCGCCTAACAGGACCGTGTAGTAGGGCTGGATCGAATGTGCGTCGACAGCCTCTTCCGGCGTGCCGGAGAGCAATTCCACGAGCTTCGGATTGACCCGCATCAACCGGCCCTTGGCGACAAGCGTGAAGGTCGCGTCGAATTCGGGATTTTCCAGCGTCACGTCGATTGAACCGCCGCGCGGGATCGAGCCGTAGGCGATCAGGAAGAGATTGAGGAGAAGCTTGACGCGGTTCTTGGCGATGATCGCGCGCGGGCCGTTCCAATTGATCTCGGTCTTCTTTTCCGCGGCCGCGAAATCCTTTGCCGCCTTTTCGGCTTCGCCCGTGTCGATCGACGCGCCGACCGATCCGGATGCACCGAAGGCAAGCCGCGCGAACTTCAGGCGGACGGAGGCGTTGAGCGCGCTGGTGCGGATGAGATCCATCGCGTCTGCGTCTGCTCCCCCTTCATCCAGGAGTTCAAGGCCGTTGTTGATGGCGCCGACCGGCGAGATGATGTCGTGGCAAACCCGGCTGCAGAGCAGTGCGGCCAGATCAGGTCCCGTCAGTGTCAGGTTCGGATTCTTTGCCATCATTCTTCCTTGTTCGCTATCCGTCTGCCGGCGCCGCACGTTCTTGCCCCGCAACCAAAGCTTCCGCACGACCATGGCACGGGCCATGAATCGCGCGGGCGCGGCCGGTAATCAATAGGCCATAATGACATCACATTTGGTAAACCGATTGTTAAGATGATCGGTTCAAATTGCTGGAGCATCCCGAATTCAGCTCGAATCGCTGGAGGATGCGCGGCCGGAACCAGTTTTCACGCTTTTCCGCGCCCGCCCCTGGAACTGGACAAGACCCGCGCCGGACGCGCAGCCGATGCAAATGCCGGCCATGACAGCCGGCGCAGGTCACTTTCGTGCCTGACGGAGGAAACGATGCAGCCGTTCATGAAGGCAACCAACGTGGTTGTTCGCGCTATCCTGACGATGACGCTGATAGCCGGCGCCATGTCTGCCGCCCACGCCCAGTCCCCGAACAACAGCCAGTACACGATGCAGGAAATCGTCGATGCCGGCCACAGCTTCTTCGGGGAGACCTCGGGCGGACTCGCCAAGGTCGTCGAACGCGCCTTCGAGCGCTACGGCCTGCCGAATGGCTACATTCTCGGACAGGAAGGCTCCGGCGCCTTCATCGCCGGCCTCACCTACGGCGAGGGCGAGCTCTATACGAAGAATGTCGGACAGCACACGGTGTTCTGGCAGGGTCCCTCGCTGGGGCTCGATTGGGGCGGCCAGGGTAGCCGCGCCATGATGCTCGTCTACAATCTTTCGAGCGTTCCGGCACTCTACAAGCGCTTCGGCGGCGTTTCCGGCTCCGCTTACGTTGTCGCCGGCGTCGGCATGACCGTATTGACGGACGAGCAGGTTGTCGTCGTGCCGATCCGCACCGGCATCGGCGCAAGGCTTGGCCTCAACGTCGGCTACCTCAAGTTGACGCAACAGCCGACATGGAACCCCTTCTGAGGCGCTTCAAGCGGCGGCTTGCTCCCGGGGGCCGCTGATCGCGCCCTCGACGAACGCAACTCTCATCTCTCCGTCTCACCGAAATTGGCGCGTCTGAAAAGGCGCGCTTTCCTGTTGCAGCACTTGCAGCATTTCAGCCATCATGTTTACTGCAGAAGAAGCACCCGAGATGGCGCCCTGTCTTCGCGGCGGGCAACCCATCCGGTCCAGATTGAAACGGCCAGCTCGTGATTGAATATGCGCTCCTCTTTGCCCTGGGCTTCCTGACGGCAGTCGTCATCGGCCTGATGATCGCCCCCGCCATTCAAAGGCGCATCGTGCGCTTTGCGGAGGATCGCCTCAAGGCGACCATGCCGCTCAGCCCCCAGGAGGTGCGAGCCCAGAGGGATGCCGCCCGCGCCACCTATGCTGCCGAAAATGCCAAGGCCCAGCAGGCGCTCCGGCGCGAACGCGACAAGACCGTCACGCTGATGCTGCAAAACGAGAATACCCTCCGCGAGGCGCGCAGGCTTGCCGGGGAAAACGCCGATCTGCAGACCCAGCTTGCCGATATGAACGTGGAAGCGGCCGACTTGCGCTCCACTGTCCGCCAACTCGAGCAACGCCTCGAGCAGATGAAGGCAACCTTTGAGACCTCGGAAAAGGACAACGGTGCAAAGAGCGATACGATCCGCACGCTCAACGGCCAGATGGACAAACACTCGGCGGACATCGACAATTTTCGGATAGACCTCGCCGCACGCGAAACCGAGATCGAGCATCTGAAGAGCCGGGTCGCCGCGCTGCATGACGAGCGCCAGGGGCTGCGCGGCGATCTCAAGGCCGAGAATGCCCGCGCACGGGAATTGGAATTGCGGCTCAGCCGGGACGAGACCCGGATACGCCAGCTCGAAACCGCCGTCGCGCGCGAAGCCGCCACCAATGCGGACCGCGAGAAAGCGCTCGCGCGGCGGGCGGACGAGATCGACAAATTGAAGGCGCGGCTGAAAGAGTTGAACCAGCAAATGCGCGAAGCGACGAAGGCCCTTCGCGCGGCCGGACTGGCTGTTCCGAAAAAGGCCGTCGCTGCGGACGCCGTGGATGGCGCGCGCGCCGAGCCACACGCAGAAGCAGTGCGGGCCCCGGGTACGACGATACTGACCGAAGACCTGCGCAACCGCTCCACCGCGCTTTCGGAGCGTCTGATAAACGCCAAGTCCGCCGCGCACGACGAGGCGCTGCGGCAGGAGATCGCCGACATCGCCGCGGGCATGATTGCGCTGACGGCCGCGAGCGAGGGCAAGACATCGCCGATCCGCGGTCTGCTCGCCGGCGAGGAGACGGACCCGGCGCCAACCCGCAAGAGTCTCGCAAGCCGCGCCAAGGATATCCTGCCGCCGGAGTGAGCGCGCTGGGAGCGTGAACCCGCCCTCGCCGCGTCGTGAGCAGGCTTGACCGCCGCAAGGCACGAGCTTCAAAGCCGCGCGTTGATCAGTGCAACCTGATGTAGTGCTATGCCGGCAGCCATCGCGACGTTCAGGCTGTCGAGACCCGGCCGCTGGCGGATGCGCGCGGTGTGGATCGCAGACAGGATAGCCTCCGGCAGCCCTTCGCCTTCGGTGCCGACGAGAAGCGCCGTGCGTGGCGCTGGCGGGATGTTGCTGATGTCGACCGTGCCGCGCGGCGACAGCCCCCAGATCGCGAAACCGGCGGCCTGAAGTCGTTCGATCAGTGCAGCCCCCGTCCCTTCCCGTGCGAACGGCATCGTCAGCACCGATCCGACCGACACTCGGATCGCCTTGCGGTACATCGGATCGCAGCTCGTTGCATCCATGAGGACGGCGTCGACCCCGAAGGCGGCGGCATTGCGAAACAACGAGCCCATGTTGTCGTGGTTCGAAATCCCGCAGGCGGCGAGGACAAGGCTCTCTGCCGGAAGGCTGGCGATGAGCGAATCCCGATCCGGCATTGCATCGCGCCGCCCGAGCGCCAGCACGCCGCGATGCATGTTGAAGCCGGCGATCGCGTCGAAAGCCGGACCACCCGCCACGTAGACCGGGATCTCGGCCGGAAATTCCGCAAGCAACTCGGTCAAGCCGGCAACTCGGCTCTCGAGCAGCAGGATCGCCTCGGCGGCGATGCCACGCCGGGCGCGATGAGCTGCAGCCAGCATGCGGAGCACGACCGTGCCTTCGGCGATGAAGCGACCCTGCCGCCCCGTGAGATCCCGCTCCTTGATCGCGACGAACCCGGCGATGCGGGCATCGGACGGATCATCGATGCGGATGAGGGAAGACAGCGTCATGGCGAAGCCGTCAATTGGTCCGGACGGTGATGTCGGCGACGATGCGCCCGGCAGGAATGTCGAACACGATCGCACGCGGCTCGGCGCCCGGCAGGTTGCCGTAGAAAAGCACCTGCGACCCGGAGAGCGCGACATTGCTCACCGAAAACCCAGCCGGCAGCGCGGCGATCGCGCTTACTGGCGCGTCGCTCGGCACGCTCACGGCCACCGGCGCTGCCTCCGCGCCACCATTCGTTCGGGTCACCTTGTAGACAATCGTCCCGAGGACAGCCATAAGCATGACGAGCATCACGCCGGCCGAGACGAGCTGCAGGCGCACCATCTTGCGACGGACGTTTTCCATCGCGGGATCAAGCGGCTTTTCTTCCTGTTCATCGGGCTCGATTGCAGTCATGGCTGGCTTTCTGTCGGAATTGAAACGGAATGAACGATCCCTTTAAACAAGCGGCCGGCAATAGGAAAGTCCTGAAGGCCAACGAGGACGCGGCGGGAAGGCTGGACGCGTTCCTCACGGGCGCGCTTTCGGGCGAGTTTTCCCGCAATCGCATCAAGAGCCTGATCGAGCAGGGCGCCGTCTCCATCAACGGCAAGGCGATTACCGAGCCGAAGCGGAAGGTACATCCCGGCGACGTGTTCGAGATCGTCCTGCCTCAGCCCGTGGATCCCGAACCGAAGGGCGAGGAGATCCCCCTCGACGTGCTTTACGAGGACGATGATCTGATCGTCCTTGTGAAACCGGCCGGCCTGGTCGTGCATCCGGGTGCCGGTAACTGGACGGGCACGCTCGTCAACGCGCTTATCCACCATTGCGGCGACAGTCTCTCCGGCATCGGCGGCGTCAGGCGGCCGGGTATCGTTCACCGGCTCGACAAGGAAACGAGCGGTGTCATGGTCGTGGCAAAGAACGATGCTGCCCACCGTCATCTTTCGGACCAGTTTGCCGACCACGGGCGCACGGGGCCGCTCGAGCGCGCCTATCAGGCGGTGGTCTGGGGACGTCCCCGGCAATTGAAGGGAACGATCAACGCCTCGCTGGGACGGGCGGCGGACCGCACGAAGCGGGCCGTCAAGCACGAGGAGAGCGACGATGCGCGCGAAGCCATCACCCACTATGAAGTGGTCGAGCGTTACCATGAAAAACCCGACGGCACCTGCCTCGCCTCGACCGTGACCTGTCATCTCGAAACGGGACGCACCCACCAGATCCGCGTTCACATGGCCCATATCGGCCACCCGCTGATCGGTGACCCTGAATACGGTGCAGCCTTCCGGACCAAAGCCAATCTGCTGCCCGATCTGGCGAAAGCCGTGGTCAACCGCTTTCACCGGCAGGCGCTGCACGCATTCATGCTGCAGTTCGAGCACCCGGCGACAGGCGAGACGATGCATTTCGAAGCACCTATGCCCTTGGACATGGAGGCCTTGGTTGCGGCCTTGCGCGCGGAAGAGTGATCCCCGCGCCGCGCGTCTGACGCGCAAAGGATGCTGCGGCAAGCCTTGAATTCTCGGCTCCGGATTCCAATCTTATAGAAGCTTCAACTTGCGCCATTCCCTTCCCCGGTCTCACGACAGCGTGAAACCGGAGTCCTTGAATCATGCTTTCGCCGTACTTATCTTCTAGCCTCGTGGGGTCTTGACGAAGACCCACATGCCCGGTCTGCCGTCCCGGAGGCCGGAGACGCAAAAAGGGGGTGCTTCATGGCCCGCAATACTTTGCCGACCATTACCGCTGGAGAGGGCGGTCTCAACCGTTATCTCGACGAAATCCGCAAATTTCCAATGCTCGAACCGCAGGAAGAGTACATGCTCGCCAAGCGGTACCAGGAGCATGACGACCGCAGTGCCGCGCACAAGCTGGTAACGAGCCATCTTCGCCTCGTCGCCAAGATCGCGATGGGCTACCGCGGCTACGGCCTGCCGATTGGCGAAGTCGTATCGGAAGGCAACGTCGGCCTGATGCAGGCCGTCAAGAAATTCGAACCCGATCGCGGCTTCCGGCTCGCGACCTACGCGATGTGGTGGATCAAGGCTGCGATCCAGGAATACATCCTGCGCTCCTGGTCGCTCGTCAAAATGGGTACGACCGCCAACCAGAAACGGCTGTTCTTCAACCTGCGGCGGCTGAAAGGCCGCATTCAGGCGCTCGACGAGGGAGACCTCAAGCCCGAGCAGGTAAAGGAAATCGCGACAACCCTTAAGGTCAGCGAAGACGAAGTTGTTTCGATGAACCGTCGCCTTTCGGGCGATGCCTCGCTGAACGCGCCGATCAAGGCAAGCGAGGGCGACTCCGGGCAGTGGCAGGATTGGCTTGTCGATGACCACGACAACCAGGAAGAGATCCTGATCGAACAGGACGAACTCGATAATCGCCGGGCCTTGCTCGCGAGCGCGATGAAGGTGCTGAACGATCGCGAGCGTCGCATTTTCGAGGCCCGCCGCCTGGCCGAGGACCCTGTAACGCTGGAGGACCTCTCGACGGAGTTCGACATCAGCCGCGAACGTGTCCGGCAGATCGAAGTCCGTGCTTTCGAGAAGGTGCAGGATGCCGTTCGCAAGGCAGCGCTGGAGCGCGCGAGCGCCTTGCGTGTCGTCGAGGGCGCATAAAGGATCGTTCCAAGCGACGCTGGACAAACGAAAAACCCCGGCAGGGATGCTCCCTGCCGGGGTTTTTTGCGTCGGTGTGTTTCGTTGCGGGCTAGAGCAATTCCAGGAAAATTGCGTAACGGTTTTCCGTCCGTAATTGCTAGTTTCAGAGAGTTAGATCATTTCACTGTTTCAATGAAACAATGAAATGATCTATTGGCTGCTTGCGGCCGTGTTGCCGAGCGTGCTCCACGCCTGCATGGCTTTGTTGAAGGCCTCGACTCCCGCTGCCCCTTTCTCCAGCGTCAGCAGGGCACGGCGCCCGTTCCGATAGGTGATCGGGATATCGATCCAGCTGCGGCTGCGCAGCAGTTCCATATTGTTGCCGACCGCTTCGGCGAAATCGTTGAGCGCGATCATGTGGAAATCGTCGGTGATCTTCGCCGGGACGGCGATCAGCGGATCGCCGCGGTCCTGCTCGGTGCGCTTCATCGAAACGCGCTGGACACCGTCGATCGCGCCGCCCTCGAAGTTCTCCGGAAGAGAGAACACAAATTCGATCACGTGGCTTGCCGGCAGTGACGGATCGGCATTGCGCTTGATCGTCATCAGCGCGGTCAAACCTCGATCTGGAACCGTGATCTGGGCCTGGATGGCGGGCTCGGGCTTGGCATCGCCGCCGGGCGACTCATCCTTGATCGACCACGCGACGGTCCCCGGTATCGCTGTCGGCGACGACTGGCCGAGCCGCTCCTCATAAAGGAACATCTTTTCCCCATCAGCGACGGAGATCTCCGCCTGAGTCGCCTGACTGGCGTTCTGGGCCTGTCCGGCGTTCGGGCCTGTTGCCGTCGCCGCCGCTTGCTCGCCGGTCGGCGGCAATGTTGCGGCGACACCCTGTGCCTGTCCGGCCTCCGTCTGGGGAGCGACGGATTTGCCCTCCTGCGAGACTTCCGTGCCGTTCGCGCCGGCTGGGCCGTCATCAACTTCCGAACCGTCGGCGAGCAGACGCTGGGTGAATTTGGTGGAGCTATCCTCGGTCCGCGCCGTTTCGCCAGGCGCACCCGGCTGTGCGCCGGACTGGCCGGCAGGCGCGTTCTGATCGGCAGGCGTTTCGGAGCCCTCCGGCGCTTCCGGCATAATCTTCGCGATCAGCCCCGAGAGCCAGGCGTTGCCCGCCTCCCTGTTCTGCCAATAGGTATAACCGCCGCCGCCCAGGAGAAGCGCAATCACGGCGCCGATCGCCAACCGCTTGAAATTGAACCGGGAAGGCTTGGGCGTCGCGCGGTAGGACGATGGCCGGGCTGGCGCGGCGACCGGAGACTCACTGCCGTTCTCCTTGGTCGCGATTGCCGCACCATTGGTGACCGCCGCCCCGCCGTTCTCGCCGAAACCGAGCAAGTCGTCGATGTGGTCCCAGGCGGTGCTGGCGCGTTCTTCCTGGCTCGCGGGCACAGGCGCTTTTTCCACCGGCCACGACCATTCGGAAATATCGGCGTCGGCAGACTTGTCCTTCTTGCTCTCCGTTGTGGCCGCGAAAGGATCGCCTTCGTCAAAGGACCAGGAGCGTGAGGGTTCCATCTCGCCGGCATGCTGCGCGGACTCTGCTCTTTCCGGTTCCACCGGGTGAATTCCCAGCAGCTCGGGTGCTGGCGAAGACGAATCCTCGGGCGCCACCTGGGCGTCGGCCGCCGTCGCCGGGCCCGTATCCTCCCACTCTGGCAAGGCCCATTCCGACGCGGCCGATTTCTTCGTGTCTTCCTCGCTCGGCTGAGGCTCGGAGTGTACCGGCTCCACAAGATCGGGCTGAGGTTCGGCCTGTTCGCCGCGGAGCTCGTCCGCGTGCGTTTCAGGCTGCTCGATAGGTTCAACCGGCGGCGCCTGTTCGGCTTCGTGTTCACGCGCGGCCGGCTGCTCCTCGGTCCAAGAAGGCCCTTGCGCCGCTGCCGTTTCCTCAGCCGGTTCGTCGGTCTCAATTTCGCGCGCGGGTTCGGACGGAGCCCCATCGTCATAAGCGGCGATCGGTTCGCGTTGTGCAGCATCAGCGTCGGCCGGTTCGGTGTGCGGCTGCTCGTCCGCGGCCTCGACGCTGGCCGGAGGCGACAGCGGTTCTTCGGCGCTCGTCTCCTCGCCTGCAGGCTCCTCGATCGGCTCTTCCGACGGCGCTTGTTCCGGTTCTGCAGCGACGCGCGCGACAGGCTCCGCCTCGGTCGAGGCAGGCGGCTCGTGCTCGATCGGCGCATCCGCCACGCCCGGCGCGACCGCTTCGGTTTCCTCGACCGCGGCGAGCGCCTCCGCATGTTCGCTTTCGACTTCGCCGATTGCCTGTTCCAGCTTGTTGAGCTGGCGGTTGATCATGTCGTCCGATGGCCGCGGGTTCATGTTTTCGAGTTGCCGGCGGACAGCACTGCGCGCCTTCTCGTAAACCTTGCCTCGCATTTCCAGTGTGTTTTCCGACAGGCCGTCAACGGTCCTGCGAATAACTGCAACAAAATCTGCCATCAGAACTTTCTCATACTCCCAGGTGTGCGCCCGCCATCACGACACCACTGTCGTTGCGGGACACTAGTCCTCAAAAGGATCCGTCACAAGTATTGTGTCGTCGCGCTCCGGGCTCGTCGAAAGAAGCGCAACCGGCGCACCGATCAGTTCCTCGACCTGGCGAACATACTTGATCGCCTGTGCCGGAAGATCGGCCCAACTGCGGGCGCCAACCGTCGATTCCTTCCACCCCTCGAGGGTAATGTAGACTGGCTTTACCGAAGCTTGCTGCGCCTGGCTTGCCGGAAGGTGGTCGATCTCTTGCCCGTCAAGAGTATAGCCGACGCAGATCTTCAACTCATCGAGACCATCAAGCACGTCAAGCTTGGTGAGCGCAATCCCGGTGATGCCATTGGCGGCAACCGACTGGCGCACCAGCGCAGCGTCGAACCAGCCGCAGCGGCGCTTGCGGCCCGTCACTGTCCCGAATTCGTGACCACGTTCGCCGAGGAACTGGCCGATCTCGTCGTTGAGCTCGGTCGGAAACGGTCCTTCGCCGACACGCGTCGTATACGCCTTGGTGATGCCGAGAATGTAGCCGAGCGATCCCGGGCCCATGCCGGAACCGGCAGCGGCCTGGCCAGCGACCGTGTTGGACGAGGTGACGAAGGGATAGGTGCCGTGGTCGATATCGAGCAGCGTGCCCTGCGCGCCTTCGAACAGAATGCGCGCGCCCTTGCGGCGATGCCTGTCGAGGAGCAGCCAGACCGTATCCATGAACGGCAGCACGCGTGCGGCGACGGAGGAGAGTTCGTCCATGATCGCCTGATGGCTGATCTCCGCCTCGCCCAGCCCACGGCGCAGGGCATTGTGGTGGGTGAGAAGGCGGTCGACCTTCGCCGGCAGCGTGTCGAGATCGGCGAGATCCATGACACGAATGGCGCGGCGGCCCACCTTATCCTCATAGGCCGGGCCGATGCCGCGGCGCGTCGTGCCGATCTTGGTGCCGCTGTTCGAGGCGGCGTCCTCACGGAATCCGTCGAGCTCGCGGTGCAGCGACAGAATGAGCGTTGCATTATCGGCGATGCGCAGGTTGTCCGGCGTGACCTTCACGCCCTGCTTGGCGAGCTTGTCGATTTCCGCAATCAGCGCATGGGGATCGATCACCACGCCGTTGCCGATGACGGCAAGCTTGCCGGGACGAACGACGCCGGAGGGAAGCAGGGACAGCTTATAGCTGACGCCGTCGATCACCAGCGTATGGCCGGCATTGTGGCCGCCCTGGAAACGCACGACGATGTCCGCGCGCTCCGAGAGCCAGTCCACGATCTTGCCTTTGCCTTCGTCGCCCCACTGGGATCCGACCACCACGACATTCGTCATAATTTTCTTCCTGTTCGCACGCGCGCAAGGGATTGCGCCATTCTGAAACCCGCGCATCTATACTGTGTTGTCTTGCGGAAAGCGACCCCGTTGTGACCCGTGCGGCGCCCTTTTTGCATGACAAGCGATGGATTTAGCGCCTATATCTCTGCTGCTCTCCCGCCTCTCCGGCACTCCATTTCCCCGTCCCACATGGATCGCAGCATCGTGAACGCCAGGGCCTATTTCTATCTCGCAATAACTTCGCTTTTTTGGGGCGGCAATTCAGTCGCGGGCAAGATGGCCATCGGGCACGTCAGCCCGATGATGCTGACGACGCTGCGCTGGATGGTCGCGCTCGCCGTCATCCTGGCTTTGATGACGCCGCAGATCCGTCGCGACTGGGACAAGATCCGTGAGCATTGGCTGCAATTGCTGGCCTACGGTGCCGTCGGGTTCACCATGTTCAATGCGTTCCTCTACTCCGCGGTGCAATATACGAGCGCCATCAATGCCGTGATCCTGCAGGCCGGCATTCCGATGCTGATCTTCCTCTTCAACTTCGTTCTCTTCCGGACGAAAGCGTCCGTTGCGCAGATCGTCGGCTTCACGGTGACGCTGATCGGCGTCTTGATCACCGCCGCACATGGCGATCTCGCCAGCCTCTTGCAGTTGCAGTTCAATTTCGGCGACGCGCTGATGATCCTCGCCTGCGTAGTCTACGCCGCCTATACCGTCGCGCTGCGGTGGAAACCGACCATGCACTGGCAGAGCTTCATCGCGGCGCCAGCCTTCGGGGCGCTCCTGAGCGCCATCCCGCTCCTCATCTGGGAATTCTCAAAGGGCAGCGCGATCGTTCCCGATGCCAGCGGCTGGACAATCGTCATCTATGCCGCGATTTTCCCGTCGCTGATGTCGCAGGTTCTCTACGTGCGCGGCGTGGAAATGATCGGCGCCAATCGCGCCGGGCTGTTCATCAACGCCATCCCGGTGTTCGGAACGCTTCTTTCAGTGCTTCTTGTGGGAGAGACGTTTCATCCCTTCCACCTGGTGGCATTGCTGCTGGTGCTTGGCGGCATTGCGATCGCTGAACGCGGCCGCCCCAAGCTACCGCGCTAACAATACGGCTCTGGCAAGGCCCTCACCCCGCCTCCATATAAAAATGCCAAGGCGCCGCACATCTGAAAGACGTGCGGCGCCTTGGCCGAGTTCCGGACTGCTTCCGTTTAATCGATATTGAACACCAGTTGCTTCGCCTGGCGGATTGCCGCATTCGCGCGCAGCTTGTCGAGCACCTTCTCTGAGACGGGACCGTCGACGTAGAGCAGTGCGATGGCATCACCGCCTTCCTTCTCGCGGCCGAGCTGGAAGTTGGCAATGTTGACGCCGGCGTCACCGAGCGTCGTGCCGATGAAGCCGATCATGCCGGGGACGTCGGTGTTGGTCAGATAGACCATGTGCTTGCCGACATCGGCGTCGAGATTGATGCCCTTGATCTGGATGAAGCGCGGCTTGCCGTCGGAGAAGACCGTACCGGCGACCGAACGGGTCTGGTTCGCTGTCGTCACCGTCAGCTTGATATAGCCGTCGAAGACACCGGATTTATCGCGCTTCACTTCGGAAAGGATCACGCCCTTTTCCTTGATCATGACCGGCGCGGAAACCATGTTGACGTCGGCCACTTGCGGGCGGATCAGGCCTGCGAGAACCGCGCTCGTCAATGCCTTGGTGTTCATGGCCGCCGTGGAGCCGTCATAGAGGATTTCGATTTCCTTGATCGCGCTTTCCGTGACCTGGCCGACGAAGGCGCCGAGAACGTCGGCGAGCCGGATGAACGGCTTCAGGATCGGCGCTTCCTCCGCTGTGATCGACGGCATGTTGATCGCGTTCGAGACCGCACCGTTGACCAGGTAGTCGGACATCTGCTCGGCAACCTGCAGCGCCACGTTCTCCTGCGCTTCCGTGGTGGAAGCTCCGAGATGCGGCGTGCAGACGACGTTCGGCAGGCCGAAGAGCGGGCTTTCGTTGGCGGGCTCCACCTCGAAGACATCAAAGCCGGCGCCGGCGACATGACCCGATTTCAACGCCTCGGCAAGCGCGCTTTCGACGACGAGACCGCCGCGCGCGCAGTTGATGATACGCACGCCCGGCTTCATCTTGGCGATTGCTTCTGCGTCGATGATGTTACGGGTCTTGTCGGTCAGCGGCACGTGCAGGGTGATGAAATCCGCCCGCGCAAAGAGCTCGTCGAGTTCGACCTTGACGACGCCCATCTCCTCGGCACGCTCCTTCGACAGGAACGGATCGTAGGCGACGACATGCATCTTCAGGCCGATGGCGCGGGCGCAGACGATAGAGCCGATATTGCCGGCACCGATGACGCCCAACACCTTGCCGGTGATCTCGACGCCCATGAACTTCGATTTTTCCCACTTGCCGGCCTGGGTGGAACCGTCGGCTGCAGGAAGCTGCCGGGCGACGGCGAACATCAGCGCGATCGCATGCTCGGCCGTGGTGATCGAGTTGCCGAAGGGCGTGTTCATGACGATGATACCGCGGCGGGAAGCTGCCGGGATGTCGACATTGTCCACGCCGATGCCGGCGCGGCCGACGACCTTGAGATTGGTGGCGGCGGCGATCAGCTTCTCCGTCACCTTGGTGGCAGAGCGGATGGCGAGACCGTCATAGTTGCCGATGATTTCGGCGAGCTTTTCCTTGTCCTTGCCGAGCTTCGGCTGGAAATCCACTTCAACGCCGCGGTCGCGGAAGATCTGGACGGCGGTTTCCGACAGTTCATCGGATACGAGAACGCGAGGTGCCATGAGAGGCCTCCTTAGGGATCAGTTCTGAAAGAGGTGCGGGATTGGCTGCGCCCGTTGGCGAGCGAAGCTTATCGCTTGGGTCAGGCGGCTGCCTGCGACAGTGCCGCCTTCTGGGTCTCGAAGGCCCAGGCAAGCCACGGCATCAGCGCGTCCATGTCGGCAGTCTCGATAGTCGCACCGGCCCAGATCCGCAGACCGGAGGGCGCATCGCGATAGTGGCCGATGTCGTAGGCGACGCCTTCCTTTTCGAGCAGGGCGACGACGCCCTTCGCGAAGGCAGCCTGACCGTCGGCGTCGAGAGCCAATACGTCCTTGTCAACGATTTTCAGGCAGACCGAGGTGTTGGAGCGGGTTTCCGCCCTGGTCGCCAGGTTGGCAATCCAGTCGTTCGCGTCGACGAAGCGGTGGATCGCGTCGGCGTTGGCGTCTGCCCTAGCGATCAACCCCTTGAGGCCGCCAACCGACTTCGCCCAAAGGAGCGCGTCGATATAGTCTTCGACGCAGAGCATCGACGGCGTGTTGATTGTTTCGCCGGCAAAGATGCCCTCTATCAGCTTGCCGCCGCTGGTCAGGCGGAAGATCTTCGGCAGCGGCCATGCCGGTGCATAGGTGAGCAGCCGCTCGACGGCGCGCGGCGACAGAATGAGGATGCCGTGCGCGCCCTCTCCACCGAGCACTTTCTGCCAGGAGAAGGTAACGACGTCGAGCTTGGCGAAATCGAGATCCTGCGCGAAGGCGGCGGAGGTCGCGTCGCAGATCGTCAGGCCCTTGCGATCCGCCGGGATGAATTCGGCGTTCGGCACGCGCACGCCCGAGGTCGTGCCATTCCAGGTGAAGACGACGTCGCGGTCGAAATCGACCTTGGCGAGATCCGGCAGCTCGCCATAGGCGGCTTCGAACTTGCGAACGTCGGCGAGCTTCAACTGCTTGACCACGTCGGTGACCCAACCGGCACCGAAGCTTTCCCAGGCGAGCATGTCGACGCCGCGGGCGCCAAGCAGCGACCACAGCGCCATTTCGACGGCGCCGGTATCGGAGGCGGGCACGATACCGATGCGGTAGTCGGCCGGCACTTCAAGAATTTCACGGGTAAGATCAATGGCCTGCTTGAGCTTCGTCTTGCCGATCTTGGCTCGGTGCGAGCGACCGAGTGCTGCGTCGGAAAGTGCGTCGAGCGTCCAACCAGGGCGCTTCGCGCAGGGGCCAGAAGAAAAATGGGTATTTGCCGGACGCACGTCCGGCTTGGCAGGCTTCGTCATGATGCTATCCTCTCAGATAGAAGCCCCTCGTTGGGGAGGGGTGTCCCGCCGTCGGAAATATTGTGGGTCGGAGAGGAAGTCAAGCGGCTTGCGTCGCTTTTGAAAAAATTTTGGGCGTTCCGGGCAAAGTTCGAAAGACCGGGGGCGGCGCGCCGAACGATTGTTACCAGAGCGAGAAGCGCAGGCCTGCGCGGATCTCGTGGCGGGAAAGACCATCGTCGCGGCCCTTCGCGCCGCTGGCGCCGGCAAGTGCCTCGGCCCCGAAGCCGAACATGTCTCCATCCGCTATGCGAGAATAGCGATAGCCGAGATCGAGTTTCAGCCGGTCGGTGATATCGTAGGAGATACCGGCCATGAGCGCGTAGGTGAAGCGCCAGCTGTCCTCTCCCCCATAGGATGTTCCACCTGCCCCGCCGGCGCAGGCGCCGCCGCCGGGAACGCAGGTCGCCGTCTCGTGGACAGTGTTCCAGTCGATGTTCGTGGCGCCTATGCCCGCGCCGAGATAAGGCGTGAATCCGGCGAGCGTCGCGAGATCGACATAGCCGTTCGCCATGAGGCCGAGCGCGGAGAAATTGGCTTCGTGCGAGAAAGCGCATGACGTTCCGGCGCCCTGGCCCGCGCAGGGCGCGGCTGACAACGACGAGCCGTCGAACCGACCCTCGAAATATTCCGCCGTGATGTCGGCGCGGATGACGTCGTTAAACCGATAGCCGATGCCGATCATCCCCGAGACCGGCTTGTCGAAGCGGCCATTGTCGAACGGAACGTTGTTGTAGCTGCTCGTTCCAGCGTCGAACGTGCGATAGGAGGGATCGCCCTCGCCGCGCCATGGCGCATAGCCGATGTCGCCGCGCAAATAGACGCCGCCGACATCGCCCGCTTCAGGCGAAATGGTGATTTCCGGCGCGTCGAGCAATTCCTCGTCGGCTGCATGGGCCGCACCGGACGCCAGCAGACTAGCGCTCAGACCGGCGCCCAGAGCGGCAACAAGTGCGATCCCGTAGATCCCGTGCCGCCAGTCCATCCCTATGCCCTTTCGTCAATGCCGTCGGACCGACCTTCGTGGCGGCCGGTCCAAACCTGCGTTAACTATTGGCAGGGACAAGTTAACCAGCGGTTAAGCATGTTGTTTGACGAAAAATTTAGGATCCGTGACGGGCGGAGCGTTATGACGACGGTCTGCGGAAGGCCCATTCAAACGGGAACCTGATCATCGCCTTCTCACCGATCGGCGCGCGACGCACGCGCTGCCAAGTCTCGTACATAGGAAAGCATGTCAGTCCGCCGCGACCCGGTTCTCACGAGCAAACCGCTTTCGCCGACGATCGCCCTTGCTTCTGTGAAGAAGTGACACCCCTCTCTTTCGATTTCGGCAATCACTTCCTCGACGTCCTCGATAGCATTTCGCGAGATCGCGTCCATTTTCCCGAATATGGTCGTGCAGAAGGCCTTGTCCCGAGCCGTGGCGATACCTGCGTCATTGAAGAAAAAGATGGCCTGGACGAGATTGTCGCGATCCGGCCCAACGGCCGCATATGGCTTTCCCCAGGATCTCGCAATCGCCTTCTTCCATTCGTCGGAAGCGAGGCGATCCTTCGGCAGATGAGAAAACTTGACGTCGCGTATGATGCTGTAGACGACACCGCCCGACAGTGGCGAGGTAAAATCGATCCGATAGACGTCGGCAAGCGGCGATTGCCCGCGCGACTCCAGTGTTATCGACTCGGTAAAGGTTTCGGATGCCGCGTCCTGTTTCGCTTTTATACCTTCGCGATTTTCCGTCTTCTGCCAGTGCGCGTATTTCCGCGAAATAATCGCTTCGACTTCCGAGCGGGTCATTCCGATCTCAAAATCATGCCCGGGAAGGAATCGTTGCGCGACGGCATCATTCGGGTCAGCCAAAGAGACCTTCGAGGGCGAGCCAGCATGGGCGAGCGTGGCGAAGAGGAAAAAGAAGCAGGTCGCGAGCGTCTTCATCTGTTCGTGCCTTAACCGCAATCGAAAGGGGCCGCGTGGCGGCCCCGAAACGAAGGTCTGGCTGCGCACTCCGCGCAGATCATGTCACTGTCCGAGTTAAAACTGTTACACTCCTGGATCGCTCTATTGCAGGGCGTAGCGCATACCCAGTTTGAAATCGTGCGAGGTGATGTGGTCGAAATTCATCGGACCCTCGTTCACGGTGTTGTCGTAGCTTCGGATTCTGCCGGTCTTGGCATCGCCGAGGTCGACGTAGCTGTAACCGAAATCGATCGCCAGCCGCTCGGTCGCCTGGTAGGCGACGCCGGCATGAAGCGCCCAGGCGAAGTTCCAGGTCGATTCGTCTCCGGCATAAGAAACGCCCTGGGTCGGCACGTTGACGTCGCGGAACCGCGAGATCGTGTTGCGCGATGCGCCGATGCCCGCGCCGACATAGGGCTTGACGCCATACCAGTCGCCGATATCCACATAGGCGTTGGCCATCAGCAGCCATTCCGACTTGGCGCCGTCGTAGTCATTCGTAGCGTCCCAGACCGGACCGCCCGGTGTCGTGTGGCCGTAACGGTCGAGCGCCGAGTAGTCCGCCTTGCCGCGGTATTCGACGATGCCATCCATACGCAGCCAGTCATTGAACTGATAGCCGACGCCGACGCCTGCAAGCGGTGCGCTGTCGAAGCTGCCCTCATCGAGGAACTCGTGAAGCTCGACGGTGTCCATCAACGGGTGGTGCATGTCGCCAAGCCGCTGGTTGCTCATGCCGAGATGGCCGCGCAGATACCAGCCGCCAGGGACGATAACCGGCGCCGGATCTTCGACGTAAAGGTCGGCAGCCAAAGCTGGGGTACCGCCTAATAACGCGGCAATAAATGCAATCAAAGGTTTCTTCATAATATGCCCCGCGAATATTCTGACCCGCGCCGCGTTGCCTCGGCCGGATACTGCGAATGTCGTTGCGTCAGAAATCGCATGCGGGGGTTAACATCGGATTAAGCATAGAAATTTACTATGTTTTTTAACAATTGCTGATGTTCGGCCACATCCAACCAATGCCTTGCCGCAACAAAAAAGCCGGCAAGCGATGCCGGCTTTCGATCGCGACATGCAATCTGCGTCAGGCGGCGCTGCGAACGTTGCCGATCACATTGACGAGTTCATCGACAATGCGCTCGACCTGGCCGCGGTCGTCACCTTCCGCCATGACTCGGATCAGCGGCTCCGTTCCCGACGGACGGATCAGCAGACGGCCATTCTTGGCAAGGCCCGCTTCGGCGTCGGCGATGGCCTGCTGCACGGACGGGTGCTCGAGCGGCTTGCCCGCCGACACGCGAACATTCTTCAGAATCTGCGGCACGGGCTCGAAGCGGTGGCACACTTCGCTCACCGACTTGCCCTGACGCTTGACGACGGCGAGGATCTGCAGCGCAGCCACCAGGCCGTCGCCGGTCGTCCCGAAATCGGAGAGCACGATGTGGCCGGACTGTTCGCCACCGACGTTCAGGCCGTCCTGGCGCATCTGCTCGACGACATAGCGGTCGCCGACCTTGGTGCGGTGCAGTCCGATGCCCCTGCCCTTCAGGTAACGCTCGAGGCCGAGGTTCGACATCACTGTCGCGGCGATGGCGCCCCCCTTCAGCATTCCGTCCGTGGCCCAGCTGTCCGCGATCACAGCCATGAGCTGGTCGCCATCGACGACGGTTCCGTTTTCGTCGATGATCAGCACCCGGTCCGCATCGCCGTCGAGCGCGATGCCGATATCGGCCCTGACTTCGTGAACCTTCTTCGACAGGGCGGCCGGATGTGTCGAGCCGCATTCGAGGTTGATGTTGACGCCGTTGGGCTCCGTCCCGATCGTCACCACTTCGGCGCCAAGCTCCCAGAGCGCGGACGGGGCAACCTTGTAGGCAGCACCGTTGGCGCAGTCGATGGCGATCCTGAGACCCTTCAGCGTGACATCGCGCGGCAGTGTCCGCTTCGCCTGTTCGATATAGCGGTAGATGTCGCCATCGACGCGTTTGGCCCGGCCGATATCCTCAGGCTTGGCGAGCTGGCCGGACATATCCTGGTCGATGAGCTCCTCGATCTTTTCCTCGATGTCGTCGGAAAGCTTGTAGCCATCGGGTCCGAAGAGCTTGATGCCGTTGTCGCGGAACGGATTGTGCGAGGCCGAGATCATCACGCCGATATCGGCGCGCAGCGATCGCGTCAGCATGGCGACGCCCGGCGTCGGGATCGGTCCGAGCAGGAAGACGTCGAGTCCGGCGGCCGTGAAACCGGCGACCATCGCGTTTTCGAGCATATAACCGGAAAGGCGCGTGTCCTTGCCGATCACGACACGGTGGCGGTGCGCTCCATTACGGAAGATCGTTCCGACGGCGATGCCGACACGCATGGCGAGGTCGGGCGTCATCGGGAAAATATTGGACTGGCCGCGAATGCCGTCAGTGCCGAAATATTTGCGTTTCATAAGAACTCCATGGTCCTGCTTCGGCAGGATCGTCTTTACCGGCCGCGTCTGTCTGCGTGTTCCGCGATTGGCTTTCATATCGCCGGACCTCGTATCCAGAGTTTGACGCCCTACAGCGCCGCGCGTCGAACGGGGCGCGCTAAGGTCGCTGCAGCACTTTGAACTGCTGCATGATTTTGTCCTCAAATCGATTCCGATTTAAGGAATCATGCAGTAGCGGCCTCTCCATTTCTGCAGCCTGCTCGCGTCCATCGCAGAGGTCAGGCAGGGTTGAATCATCTTTGGCATAAAACCGCAGCAAACGGCAGCAATCCTATCATCAGAAATCATTACATCGCGTTACCAACTGCGCGAAAGATATTCCGGGTAAACATACCCAACAAAAAGCCGCCGCTCCTTCCGGCGCGGCGGCTTTCCGATTCATTTTTCCGACGAGCCCTATTGCGGTTGCGGTTCGAAGCCGCCTTCCGGCTCCTCGCCCTTGGCACCAGCTTCCTTCTTCGTGCCGGCGGAGGGGACAGCCGAACCGCGATGCGGAGGCGTATCGTCTCCGAGGTCGCGTGCAGGCTTCTCGCCGCGGATCAGCGACTTGATTTCGTCGCCCGTCAGAGTTTCGTACTCCAGAAGGCCTTCCGCGAGCGCCACGAATTCGTGGTTCTTCTCCGTCAGGATGTGACGCGCCGTTCCGTAGGCGTCGTCGATCAGACGGCGGATCTCGTTATCGATCTTCTGCGCGGTCGCTTCCGAAACGTTCTTCTGCTGCGCCACGGAGTGACCGAGGAAGACCTCCTGCTGGTTCTCGCCATAGGCAACCTGTCCGAGCTGATCGGAGAAGCCCCATTGCGTCACCATCGCACGCGCAAGCTTCGTTGCCTGCTCGATATCGGAGGACGCGCCGGAGGTGATGTTCTCCTTGCCGAAGGTGATTTCCTCGGCGACGCGGCCACCCATCATGATCGCGAGACGCGAGATCATCCACTTGTAGCTCATCGAGTAGCGGTCGCCCTCGGGCAACTGCATCACCATGCCCAGCGCGCGGCCGCGCGGGATGATGGTCGCCTTGTGCAGCGGATCGGCTGATGGAACGTTGAGCGCAACGATGGCATGGCCGGCTTCGTGATAGGCGGTCAGCTTCTTCTCGGCCTCGGTCATGGCGGAGGAGCGACGCTCCGCACCCATCATGATCTTGTCCTTGGCGTCCTCGAACTCCTGCATGGTGACAAGGCGCTTGTTGCGCCGCGCCGCCATCAGGGCGGCCTCGTTGACGAGGTTCATGAGGTCCGCGCCGGAGAAGCCCGGCGTGCCGCGTGCCAAGACCTTGAGGTCGACATTGGGCGCCAGCGGTACGTTGCGGACATGCACCTTGAGGATCCGTTCGCGACCGTTGATGTCCGGGTTCGGCACGACGACCTGTCGGTCGAAGCGGCCCGGGCGCAACAGTGCCGGATCGAGCACGTCGGGACGGTTGGTCGCGGCGATCAGGATGATCCCCTCATTGGCTTCGAAGCCGTCCATCTCGACGAGCAGCTGGTTCAGCGTCTGCTCGCGTTCGTCGTTGCCGCCGCCAAGGCCGGCACCGCGGTGACGGCCGACGGCATCGATCTCATCGATGAAGATGATGCAGGGGGCGTTCTTCTTCGCCTGCTCGAACATGTCGCGGACGCGCGAGGCACCGACACCGACGAACATCTCGACGAAGTCCGAGCCGGAGATCGTGAAAAAGGGCACGTTCGCTTCGCCTGCGACCGAGCGCGCAAGCAGAGTCTTACCGGTGCCGGGGGGGCCGACCAGCAACACGCCCCGCGGGATGCGTCCGCCGAGGCGTTGGAATTTCTGCGGATCGCGCAGGAATTCAACGATTTCCTCAAGGTCCTGTTTGGCCTCATCGACGCCTGCGACATCGTCAAATGTGACGCGACCATGCGCTTCGGTCAGGAGCTTGGCCTTGGACTTGCCAAAGCCCATCGCCCCGCGGGAACCGCCTTGCATCTGCCGCATGAAGAACAGCCAGACGCCAAGGATCAGCAGCATCGGCAGCAGCGTGCCAATATAGCTCAGGAAGCCCGACGATCCGTCCGTTTCCGGGCGCACGGTGACGGTGACGTCCTTGGCTTCGAGCCGTTCGGTCAAAGCGGTATCGACGGCGGGTGCAAAGGTCTGGAAGGTTGCGCCGCTTTCGGTATAGCTGCCGATCACCTTCGAGCCGGTGATCACGACTTCCTTGACGCGGCTGGCGTCGACGTCCTTCAGAAACTGCGAGAATGGAATTTCGCGTGAACCGGCGCGCTCCGTCGGCTGCTGGAACATGCTGAACAGCGCAATCAGGAGAAGCGCTATGATTGCCCAGAGGGCAAAATTACGAAAATTAGGGTTCATCGAACTCCCCGGAACCTGTCGCAGCCCGGACATTTCGCCGGGCCGCAGTCTTGTTCCCTAACATAAGGTTCTGGCGTCGCCTTGCCAAGGCAAACCGCCGGCTCCCTCTCCATTTCTGTCAAAAACGTCGTGTACCGGCGGAGCGGGGTATCGTTCGCGCCCGAACAGCATCGCGACCGCATCCGCCATAGTCCGGTCGAAACCGGGCAAAAAGGTGTCGTAAAGGGCGATGCGGCATTCGACTTTCGCCCGGATCGAGCCGGCCATATCGGCACGCGCCGGGCCGATATGTGGCGCGGCCCGGGTGGCCCTTTTGGCGACTCCTCGGGGCAGGTCCCCATCAATAAGTATCTGATTCCATTGACCATCTTTCTGCGAGGTAGTCACGACCACCGGGTCCTGTCCGTCATTCGTCACATTGAAGCGGCCGTCCCACACGCTCGTCTCACCGGGATCGATGACAAGAACGGACAGGTTGCGCGCCTCACGGTAGAGGTAGAGACCGTTTGGACGCCTGTCATAGACGACGCCTCCCGCCGTCATGCGTCCCGGTGCGCCCGGTTGCAGAAAGCCGGATATGCGCTCGATCGTCGCATGCCCCGGCAAATGATTGCGGCCGCCGAGGACTGCGGCAACGGACAGAAGCGCGCGGCGCCAATCGGCGTCGCTCATGTTTCCCGCCTGGGCCGCCGCAATTTCAGCCACTACGGTCTCGTGCACGCGCACATGGGTCTCGATCATGGCGGCTGCCCGCGTCGATGACGCGGCCCTTTGGGCAGCGCTCCACGGAGCTGCGGGCGCCTCTTCCGAGCCTTCGAGCTCGGATCGCACGCGAACACGCTCGAACAGGGGATTGGCGTTGCTCGGATCGTCGAACCACTCGATACCCCGCAGGCTCAGGAATGC
The DNA here is from genome assembly GCF_013488225.1 of Sinorhizobium mexicanum. Lineage (NCBI taxonomy): Bacteria > Pseudomonadati > Pseudomonadota > Alphaproteobacteria > Hyphomicrobiales > Rhizobiaceae > Sinorhizobium > Sinorhizobium mexicanum. The sequence goes on from NZ_CP041238.1 coordinate 3,630,816, forward strand.
CCGTATGTCGGCACGGCTCAGGCCAAGGAATGGTCGTGAGACCCAGATGCGACGCCCGTAAAGCATGGTGCTCGCCATGCCGGCGCTGCCCTGTCCCTCCCCTTCGCCGCGTGCAGTGCGCATCGCGATCGTCTCGCGCTGGTCATCTCGCGTATGCCCGGTGGCAATGCAGTCCGCGCCGAGCGCGGCGGCGGCATCGGCCAGCAACTCATAGCGTTTCTGGCGCGCGGCCGCCTGGATGCCGCTTCGTGGCTTGTCGCCTTCCCAGCGGCTTACAAGGTGGGGAATACCCAGTTCGGCACAAAACGCCGCCACGGCTGCCGCTTCATCGGCGGATTCCGGTCTCAAGGCATGATCGATCGTGCAGGCGGCAAGCGAAAAACCTTCGCTACCTCCGTTTCTGATCGCGGAGTGGAGAGCAAGAAGAAGTCCCTTGGAGTCGCTGCCTCCAGAGACGGCCGCGAGAATCCGGCAAGGTTTGGCGAAGGAACGCAGGAATTGTCTGGCCGCGGCGATGACGGCTTCGGGCACGCGGCGCGCCTCAGCAGCCAAACCGGCTCTGCTCGCTTGACACCTTTGCCTTCACGGCCGGCGAAGCCTTGGGGTAGCGCTTGTTCACCTCGCGCAGCGTGGCGCAAGCGGTTTCCTTGTTGTCGAGGGCGCCGAGCGACATGCCGAGTTTCAGCAGCATCTCGGGCGCCTTGGGCGATTTACCGTGAGCCTGGTGCGCGTTCAGGAAAGTCTTCGCTGCGTCGCTGTACTTGCCTTGCGAATATTGCGCCTCACCCATCCAGAAACTGGCGTCGGCCGCCTTGTCGCCGTTGGGAAAGACGTCGAGATAGTCGTGGAACTCCTGTTCCGCCATGGCGTAGTCGCCGGAAAGCACATGGCCGTAGGCGGATTGGTAGAGATCGGCCGGATTGTCGAGGGACGCGGTTTGCTGCTCGGTGCCCGGATTGGCATTGATACCCGCATCACCGCCGGCGGAGTTGGCCGTCCCGGTGTCGACACCGGGGAGCGTAGCGTTGGCGCCAGGCTGGGCGCCCGCGGTGGTCGATACCGGGTTGCCGCTCTCGTCGAAAATGATCTGCCCCAACGTCGTCGGCGGCGCGGCACCCGTCGAGCCGGGATTGGCGCCTGTTGCCGCCATGTCGTTGCCGCCAGCAGAAGGTGCCGCCGGGGGTTGGCTATCCGTCACCCCCGGGGTGACGGACGCCTGATCACTGGATTTCGGCGCTTCAAGTGCGCCGCTCTTCTTTGAAGAGGACTTGCCGTTTTCGAGATCCTGGAAGCGGAACTCGTTGTCCTCCTGGAACTTCCGGATCTGTTCCTGCATCTGCAGCAATTGGAAGCTCATTTCCTCGATACGCCCGTTGAGCGAGCGGATCTCTTCCTCGAGTTGACCGATCCGTCCGAGGTCGGCCGACTGCACCTTCACCACCGGCAAGCTCTCTTTGCTGGCGGCATCGGCATGGGTTGAGCGGGCGAAAAGCCCGGAAAGTGGCATGGCATTTGCCGCTGGTCCGAGACCCGAGAGGGCCACAAGACCAATCAGTCCTGCCACGACAAATTTCTTCATTTCAGTTGTCCTGTTCGAATACCGATTATTCCCACCCCTGCGATCACGGTCCGCGATACTCGATACTGTCGCCGATTCTAAAGGTGAGTGCCGCACAGTTTTCCAATCGCTGTGAAAAAGCAACGGAGTTCGGCTAAAGTGTGGTAAAAAAGAAAAGGCGGCCCGTGGCCGCCCGTTCAAACTTCCACTTCAGTGGCCGGAGCGTCACATGCCGGCGCCGCCGAGAACGGTAACGGCGCGGCGGTTCTGCGACCAGCAGGAGATGTCGTCGCAGACGGCAACCGGCTTTTCCTTGCCGTAGGAAATGGTGCGCATGCGGTTCGCGGGAACGCCCTGGCTGGCGAGAAAGTCGCGGGTGGCGGCGGCACGGCGGGCGCCGAGCGCCAGGTTGTACTCGCGGGTGCCGCGCTCGTCGGCGTGGCCTTCGATGGTGATCGCGTAGTTCGGGTATTTCGCCAGCCACTGAGCCTGGCGGGCGAGCGTCGCCTGGGCATCGGCACGGATGGAGCTGGAGTCCGTATCGAAGAAGATGCGGTCGCCGACGTTGACGGTGAAGTCCTGCTGGGAGCCCGGCGTTGCAGCGCCTGCGCCGAGACCGAGGCCGGCGGCGTCGTTCGGCAGGTTCTTTTTCGAAGCGCAGCCGGCAAGAGCGAGCGTCATGACCAGAGCGATCATGACAGGATTGCGGGCGATGGTCTGCATGCGGCTCGCGGCCGGGGTGTCAATTCGGCTCATGGGCCGGGTCTCCTTGGAAGTGTCTGATTCACGGTTGCCAGACTGTAACCGGAAGCGGTTAATTGCTTTTCAACTGATATGGTTAACAAATCGATAATTTGCGTGGGGCGCCTGCTAGACCAGCACTTTGCGGCGAGAAAGCGGCACATCGGCCACATTTGCCACCACTTCTGTGGACACCCGATCACGATGATCTTGGATCGATCGCAAATGTGATCGGTTCTGGTCGCCGCCGGGAGATACACAAAAACAAAAACAAAGAAGCGCGCCGCATGATCGCGGCGCGCTTCAGCAAGTGGAGACGCGGGATGCGGGCGGAGAACCGCTTGCACTTCACCTCGTCCGCTCTATTCCATCAGCGGAGACCAGGCGGGGTCGGATGCAAAGCCTTGTGTCTGGACCGGCTGCTCGTTGTAACCCGTGAGGTCGATCGAATAGAGCTGCGGCCCGCCGGCACCGGCGTTCTGGCGGAAGAACATCAGGACGCGGCCGTTCGGCGCCCAGGTCGGGCCCTCGTTGTGGAAGCCCGTTGTAAGGATGCGCTCGCCCGAGCCGTCCGGCTTCATGACGCCGATCGAGAACTTGCCGCCCGACTGTTTGGTGAAGGCGATAAGATCACCGCGCGGAGACCAGACGGGCGTCGAATAGGAACCGTCACCGAAGGAGATGCGCGTCTGGCCCGAACCGTCGGCGCCCATCACGTACAGTTGCTGCTTGCCGCCGCGGTCGCTTTCGAAAACGATCCTGCTGCCGTCCGGCGAATAGGACGGCGACGTGTCGATCGCTGCGGTGTTGGTCAGCCGCGTCGTGGTGCGCGAGCGCAGATCCATCGTGTAGATATTCGCATTGCCTTCCTGCTGCAGGCTCATGATCACCCGCTGGCCATCCGGCGAGAACCGCGGCGCGAAGGTCATGCCCGGGAAGTTGCCGACCACCTCGCGCTGCCCGGTTTCGAGCTGCAGCAGATAAACCCGCGGCTGCTGGTTTTCGAACGACATGTAGGTGATTTCCTGACGGTTCGGCGAGAAGCGCGGCGTCAGCACGATGTCGTTTGAATTGGTGAGTGCGCGGGCGTTGGCGCCGTCCTGATCCATGATCGCGAGCTGGCGTTTGCGCGCCGTCTTCGGACCGCTTTCGGCGACATAGACGATGCGGGTGTCGAAATAGCCCTTTTCGCCGGTGATCCGCTCATAGATCGCATCGGCGATGATGTGGGCGACGCGGCGCCAGTTTTCCGGCTGCGTGTAGAATTGCTGACCGAGCATCTGCTGGCCGGCAAAGGTGTCCCAAAGACGGAATTCCGCCTTCAACCTGCCATCGCCCTCTTGAGTTACGCGGCCGGTGACGAGCGCCTGCGCGTTGATGACCTTCCAGTCCTCGAAGCGGGGGGCAGCGTCCGGATTGGAAATCTTCTCGATGAAAGCGCCCTTGTCGATCGGCGCGAAAAGTCCGGAGCGCTTGAGGTCCGCGGCAACCACGTCGGAGATCTTCTGGCCGAGCTCGCCCTGCAGAAAATCGGTGATCGCAACCGGCAGCGGCTCGACGTTGCCCTTGTTGATGTTGAGCTCGACGAGTGCGTTTGCCGGCGAAGCAATGAGCCCACAGCCTGCGAACATCACCATCAGAAGGCGGAAAAAATTGCGTCTCAGCATTTCCATAAAGCCTTTCAGCCTCTCATTTTCTGGGCGGGATGAGAAAAAGTGCGCGCGATTTTCCGCCCGCATCCCGCCCCAACCTGTTTAGAGCATCGAGCTCGGGTCGAAATTGACGACGACCTCGCTCCATGAATCGTACTTGTCGGCAGGCAGTCCCTTGAAGGGTGCGGATTTCAGGATGGCGCGGCGAGCGCCGCCCATGAGCGCCCTGCGCGCCGCATCGGAACCGCCGGTCGCTTCCACTTCCGGCTCGCCGATCAATTCGCCGTTCGGGTCGAGCCGCATCGTCACCTTGATGCGGACGTCCGTGGCATCGGCCATGCCGGGAATGATCGACCAGTTGTTCTGGATCTGCCCGCGAAGTGCATCCATTTCGCTCTGCGAAAGCGTGTTGCCGCTGGTCGTCTTCTTGCCGCCAAGGGCCGCCTCCTCGGTCGAACGCTTCGCGCCGCCGCCGGAGGAGTCCTGCTTGTTGAGCAGCGCCGCGATCTCGTCGGCATTGAAGTCGCTCTCCTTGGCGGAGGACGCCTTCTTCTGCTCCTTCTTGGTCTCTTCCTTCTTGCGCTCCGGCGTCTTGGCGGTCTGCGCCGGCTTTTCGACCTTGGGCTTGGCCATTGGTGTCGGCACCTTGTCGGGCAGCGCCTCGGCTTCCGGGTTCTCGGCCGGCTGCTCCTCGGCGGGAGCGGGTTCCGGCTTGGTCTCGGGCTTTACCTCCTGCTTCGGCTCGGGCAGTGCGGCAACTTCCGTCGCGGGCTCGGACGCCGGCTCGGGTTCCTCGACCTTCTGGATCTCCTCCCTGACGGGATCAGGTGTCGGCAGCGCCTTCTCGGTCTTCTCCGGAGCGGCTGCCGATTCATTCTGGACCGGCTTGGTGTTGGGCGTAGGTGTCGTCTTCAGATCCACGTCGTTGTCGCCGATATTCTCGGCGTTCTCGACCGGCGTCGGCTTTTTGGTGGGAACCGGGGACGCCTTCTCCTTCGCGGGGGCCTTCTTGTCACCCTGCTGAATCTGCGTGATCGATTCGATCGGTACGATATCGACCGGCAGCGCCTCAACATCCGCGACCTCGAAGTCGGCCGGGCTGCCAAGCGAAACCAGCGCCCAGGTCAGCACCAGGGCGTGGAGGACAGCAGAGGTTGCGAGACTGCCCTTCATGACCGAGGATCACTTTTCCTGTTCTTGGAGCGTTACGAGGCCGAGGTTCTTGAAGCCGGCCGCCGAAATGCGCGCCATGACCTTCATCACCGTGCCGTAGTCGGCGTTGGTGTCGCCCCGCACGTAGATGCGCTCGTTGTAGCCGGTGGTGGCGATTGCCTCGAGCTTCGGAACAACCTCATCGATCCCGATCGGCGTTTCCTGCAGGAAGATTTCACCGGCCGGGTTGACCGAAACGGTAATCGGCTGGGTGTCGGAGTTGAGCGCCTTTGCCTGCGTCTCCGGCAGGTCGATCGGCACGCCCACCGTCATCATCGGCGCCGCCACCATGAAGATGATGAGCAGCACCAGCATCACATCCACGAAGGGCGTGACGTTGATTTCGCTCATGATTGCCTTCTTGCCGCTGCGCCGACGACGTCCGCCGCCCGAACCCTTGGCTCCGCCAACTGCCATACCCATCAGCGTGGTCTCCGTGCTCGAGGGTCGTTATTGCGCGGCCTGGCGCGAGGACTGCAGCTTCTCGTCGATCTGCCGCGACAGGATGGCGGAGAACTCGTCGGCAAAAGCTTCCATCCGTGCCGTCAGCTTGCCGGCATCGGCGGAAAACTTGTTGTAGGCGATAACGGCGGGAATAGCGGCGAGCAGGCCGATGGCGGTCGCGAGAAGCGCCTCGGCGATACCGGGCGCGACGACGGCAAGGTTGGTCGATTTCGAACCGGCGATTGCCTGGAACGACGTCATGATACCGACGACGGTACCGAAGAGGCCGATAAAGGGAGCCGCCGAGCCGATGGTCGCCAGCGAGCCGAGTCTTGCCTCGAGCGTCTCGGATTCACGAGCAAGCGTCACGTCCATGGCGCGGTCGATACGCATCTGCAAGCCAATCGGCGAGCGGGCGCCGCGCTCGAAGCTCTTCTTCCACTCGCGCATGGCGGAGACGAAGATCGCACCCATCCCGGCCGTCTGCCGGTCGGAGAGCGTTCGGTAGAGTTCCTCGAGCGATTGGCCGGACCAGAAAACCTGCTCGAAATTGTCGAGCTGCCGGCGAACACGGCCGTAGTTCAACGTCTTGTCGACGACGATGCCCCAGGTCCAGACCGAGGCTGCGATCAACCCCAGCATGACCAGCTTCACGACAAAGCCCGCTTCCATGAACAGCGACCAGAGGGTCACATCGCTCGTCGCGGCCAATCCAACCTGTTCCATCGTTTCCAGTCCCCGAATCCAAATACCCGGCAAGAGCTGTTCATGCTCATGACCGGGTCGCCCAAACGTCCTGTTGCAAAAATGCCCCGGCATCGCCGCTGATCGCGGCATTGCGATCTAATGCTTCAGGTTGCCTTCTTGCCGTCAATTTTGGTCAAAGGATGACGTGCACTGCACAAATCCTAATGCACGGATTAAGACACCACTATGGTTAAGGGAGTGTTACCGGGCAGATATTCCTGTGGCCGACGCTCTGGAACTTCACCGCGCCATAGCACGTTTCTCTCGCATGACCCTCCAGATGCCCGGAAAAGCCGATGAGAAATCGGCGCCACGACGGCTTGACGCCCGCGACCGGCTGATCCTTGCGCTCTACGCGCAATTGAAGGCCGAGCGGGAGACCCGCTGTGCCTTCGAGGAGGCGATCGCAAACGGCGTGCTTTCGAAGGAGGTGCTCCAGGCACTGCTCGCTGATCCCGTCCCTGCCGTCACCGGCGAGCATATCGCAGCCATTGAGCGCGTGCTTGCCCGTGAGCCGCCTCGCAACGACCGGGAGCCGGAGCCGCGCCGCAGGCTCGGCCGGTGAGTGGGGAACCATGCCGGCTCGCGCGCTCTGATGTCGGCGCTGAAGAAGACCCTCGAAAGTGGCGAGGGCAAGAAACCGCAGCCGAAGGCGCAATCCGCCTCGCGCCGTCGGCGGAAATCGGCGTGAGGACGATCCATGGCTGCTCGCAATGAACCCCTTTCCGAATACAACCGACGCCGCGACTTTGGAAGGACGAGCGAGCCCAAGGGAACGGTCGCCCGGGCACACGCCGGCAGGAAACGCTTTCTGGTCCAGAAACACGATGCCACCCGCTTGCACTACGACTTCCGGCTCGAATGGGAGGGTGTGCTGAAAAGTTGGGCCGTAACGCGCGGCCCTAGCCTCGATCCGGAAGACAAGCGCCTTGCGGTGCGCACCGAGGACCATCCCTTGGCCTATGGCGACTTCGAAGGTACGATACCGGAAGAGGAGTACGGCGGCGGCACGGTGATGCTGTGGGACACCGGCTGGTGGGAGCCGGAAGGCGACCCGTCCGAAGGCCTGAACAAGGGCAAACTCTCGTTCCAATTGCATGGCAATCGGATGAGCGGTGGCTGGGCGCTCGTGCGCATGCGGCCGCGAGACGGTGAGAAGCGCGAAAGCTGGCTGCTGATCAAGGAAAGGGACGAAGATGCCTCAGAGGACGGGGAACACCTCGTCGAAGAGAACCTGACAAGTGTCCGCACCGGCCGCACCATGGATGAAATTGCCACGGGCAAGGGCGAAAAACGGGGACGCGTCTGGCATTCGAACCAGAGCACGGCGGCCAATCTCAAGGCTGGCGCAGTTGCCGAGAACAACAATCGACGCAAGCGCCCAACGCGAAAATCCTCCGGAAAGCTGCCCCCCTTCAAGGCACCGCAGCTTGCGACCTTGGTTAGCAAAGCACCCGCCGGCGACGAATGGTTGAACGAAGCCAAGTTCGATGGCTACCGCTTGATGGTTGCCATCGGCGGCGGCACTGTCCGTTGCTATACGCGCAATGGTCTCGACTGGACCGAGAAGTTTCCAGCGATTGCCTCCGCTTTGGCCGAGCTCGATTGCAAGTCCGCCCTGATCGACGGCGAAGTGGTGGCGCTGTCGGAGGAAGGCTCGACCTTTTCGGCCCTGCAAAAAGCGCTGAGGACCGGCGCCAGCACAAGGCTCTACGCGTTCGATGTCGTCGAACTCGACGGCAAGGACTTGAGCCGCAAGCCGCTTATCGAGCGAAAGGAGCAACTGAAGGCCTTGCTCGATACGCTCGGCGCCACCTCGACCGTTCAGTACAGCGAGCACGTTCGAGGTAATGGCGAACACGTGCTTGCCGCCATTTGCAAGGCCGGACAGGAAGGCATTCTTGCCAAGGAGGCGAATGCTCCCTATCGCAGCGGACGCACCCGAAGCTGGCTGAAGGTCAAGTGCACGAAACGCCAGGAGTTCGTCATCGGCGGCTATACCCCATCGACGAAAAAAGGGCGTGCTTTCGCATCGATCCTTCTCGGCACCTTCGAGGGTGAAAAGCTGGTATACCGAGGCGGCGTCGGCACCGGCTTCGGGCAAAAGACCATGGAAGAGCTCGCGGCCGCCTTCGCAAAACGCAGACGCAAGACGTCACCGTTCGACAGCGTGCCGAGAGAAAGGGACCGGAATTCCGTCTGGCTGAAGCCGGATCTTGTCGCAGAGGTGGATTTCACCGAGTTTACGGCTGACGGACATATCCGCCATGGCTCATTCGAGGGATTGCGCGAGGACAAGGAGGCCAAGGCCGTGAAACTGGAAAGACCGAATCCGACGAACGCCGCGGAGACCGGGAAGGGCAAACGTGCGACCAGGCCGCGGACAGTGGCGCCGGCCAAGGGTGATGCCGATATTCTCGGCGTGCACATCTCGCATCCGGATCGCATTCTCTTCGAAGGTCAGGGGATCACCAAGATCGACCTCGCCCGCTACTATGCAGTCGTTGCCGACAGGATGCTCCCTTTCGCGGCCGACCACCCGGTTTCGTTGGTGCGTTGCCCGCAAGGCGGACAGCAGCACTGTTTCTATCAGAAACATGCCAGCGACGGCTTTCCGCAGGAGATTCGCGAAGCACCAATCAAGGAGGCCTCAGGCGAAACCGAGAAGTACATGTACGTTCGCGACGCCGAGGGCCTCGTTGCCGCCGTGCAAATGGGCACGCTGGAGTTCCACATCTGGGGCGCAACGATCGACCGGCTGGAGAAGCCTGATCGTCTGGTCTTCGATCTTGACCCAGATCCCAGCGTCGACTTCGGCACGGTGAAGCATGCGGCGGCCGCGCTGCGCGACGAACTTTCAGATATCGGCCTCAGAACAGTTGCCATGGTAACCGGCGGCAAGGGCGTTCACGTGATTGTGCCACTTCGGCCGCATGCCGAATGGGAGGGGGCCAAGGGATTCGCCAAGAAGATGGCGCAACGTTTTGCAGATCGCGATCCGGACCACTTCATCGCCACTATGTCGAAGGCGAAGCGCAAGGGTCGGATCTTCATCGACTGGCTCCGGAACGACCGCGGCGCAACCGCGATCGCCCCCTACTCCACCCGCGCACGCGCGGGTGGCCCCGTCGCTACTCCGGTCAGTTGGGAGGAACTCGAAGGCCTTGCAGCCGCCAACACATTCCACATTCCGGACATTCTTGAGCGCATCGAATCCGGCACCGATCCGTGGGCGGATATCGGCGAAATCAAGCAGTCGCTGACGAAAAAGATACTCGGTTCGGTTGGCGACTGATCTGCGATGATTGAGATTGCGTGGTCGGGTCACTCGACCCGAGTCGGAAGCTTGTGGCCCGCCGCCAGGAACTTTACAGCCAGCGCTTCCGGCAACCGGCGTGGCCGGCCCTGCCCGTTGATGACCGCGATGATGACCTTGGCAGCGATCAGCAGCACCCCGTCGCGACGAATCTCCTGCTGCAGCACCATTTTGGCGCCACCCGCCTTCTCGGTCGTCGTCTCGATCGTCAGGATGTCGTCCATGCGCGCCGACAATTTGAAGTCGATCTCCATACGGTGAACGACGAAGACCAGGCCTTCCGTATCGCCTTCGATCGCAAGCGACGCCTGTTCGACGCCGAGCAGCCGCAGGTAGTCGGTTCTGGCGCGCTCCATGAAATGCAGGTAACGCGCATGATAGACGACGCCCGAAAAATCGGTGTCTTCATAATAGACTCGCTGCACGAGTCGGTGGCCGTTTTCGGTCAGTTCGCCCGCGAGCGAAATTAGTGACATCGTCTCATTCTCCGGGGGGATTCTGCTTTTCCTGTGCAGGAACAAAAAGCCATTTGCAAGCATTGCAGCTTTGTCACAATCCTATCCTATCACCTCACCATGTCCTTCTTCGCGATCAGGAGAACCGTGCATGAAGATTGCAATCCTCGGCGGTGATGGTTTCGTCGGCTGGCCGACCGCGCTGCATCTGTCCGATGCGGGCCATGACATCCACATCCTCGACAATCTTTCGCGCCGCTGGATCGATACGGAACTCGGCGTCCAGTCGCTGACTCCGATGGACTCCATCCAGGAGCGCACCCGCATCTGGCATGCCGAGACGGGCCGGCGCATCCATTTCAACCTGATCGACCTCGCCCGCGACTACGAGCTTCTCAAGAATTGGCTCGCCGAGCATCGGCCGGATGCAATCGTCCATTTCGCCGAGCAGCGCGCCGCTCCTTATTCAATGAAGAGCGACCGGCACAAGAACTACACCGTCAATAACAACGTCAACGCCACGCACAATCTCCTCAATGCGCTGGTGGAACTCAGCCTCGACGCCCACCTCGTGCATCTCGGCACAATGGGCGTCTATGGTTATTCGACCGTCGGCGCGGCGATCCCCGAGGGCTATCTGCCGGTCGGGATCGAGACGACGGAGGGCGAGACCGTAAGCCAGGAGATCCTTTATCCGTCCAATCCCGGCTCGATCTACCACATGACCAAGTGTCTCGATCAGCTTCTCTTCCAGTTCTACGCCAAGAACGACGGTCTCAGGATCACCGACCTGCACCAGGGCATCGTCTGGGGCACGCATACCGAACAGACGCGCCGGCATCAGCAACTGATCAACCGCTTCGACTATGACGGCGATTACGGCACGGTGCTCAACCGCTTCCTGATCCAGGCAGCGATCGGCTACCCGCTGACGGTACACGGCACCGGCGGCCAGACCCGCGCCTTCATCCATATCCAGGATTCGGTCCGATGCATCGAGCTCGCGCTCGACAATCCGCCCGCGCGCGGCAGCCGTGTCGAGATTTTCAACCAGATGACCGAGACGCATCGCGTCCGTGATCTTGCCGAGATGATCGCCGCGATGACCGGATCCAGGATCGCCTGGCTTCCAAATCCGCGAAAAGAGGCGGCAGAGAACGACCTTGTGGTCCACAACGAGAAATTCCTGGCGCTTGGCCTCGATCCGATCCGTCTTCAGGACGGACTGCTCTCGGAAATCGTCGATGTGGCAAAGAAATTCGCCTACCGTGTCGATCGTTCGCGTGTCCCGGCAGTTTCCGCTTGGACGAAGGACATTGCACCGTTGATCAATCACGATCCGGAAGGCAAGCGGCTGAAATCCGTTTCATGACCCCTGTGACGCCCCAGCCGGGAGGGCTCAGCCCCTCCTCGCCCCCTGCCGCCCGCCACGCCTTCGTGACGCTCGTCACCAATGCCGACTATGCGCTCGGCGCACGCGCACTGTTGCGGTCAATCCGGCTGACCCGAACGCCGGCGGATATCGTCGTGCTCTACACCGGTGGGGTGGATGCCGCCTCGCTCGAGCCGCTCACGGAATTCGATTGCCGCCTCCTCGAAACGGAGCTCCTGCCGCTCTCCGACGAGTTCAACGCCCGCCATGCCCGCCGCAACGTCCACGAGACGGCCCCCTTCACCAAGGGTCGGAAACCCCAATTCCACTCGCCGCTCGACAATTTCTGCAAGCTCCGGCTCTGGCAGCTCGTCGAATACGAGCGCTGCATCTTCATCGACGCCGACGCGATCGTCCTGCGCAACATCGACAAGCTCTTCCGCTACCCGGAATTTTCCGCGGCGCCGAACGTCTATGAGAACCTTGGCGATTTTCATCGGCTGAACTCCGGCGTCTTCGTCGCTGAACCGTCGATCGAGACGTTCGACAGGATGCTTGCGGTGCTGGACTCGCCCGGGGCTTTTTGGCCGCGCACCGACCAGACTTTCCTGCAAGGCTTCTTTCCCGACTGGCACGGCCTGCCGGTGACGATGAACATGTTGCAATATGTCTGGTTCAATCTGCCGGCGCTCTGGGATTGGCGCTCCATCGGCGTGCTGCATTACCAGTATGAGAAACCGTGGGAGGCTGATCATCCGCGCACTGAGGTTCTTCGCCCGCTGATCGAGCTCTGGCATGCCTACCTGACCGGAGAGAATATTCCGGATCTGGCTACGCTCGACAATCCGGCGCCAGCTGGCAGCGTGCCCGGATGACGCGCGTTCTTGTTTCCGGCGGCAGCGGCTTTGTGGGCCGCTTCATCGTCGAGCACCTCGTCGCCCGCGGCTACAAGGTTGCTGTCGGCGGGCGCACTCCCCCGCCCACAGGGTTCTTCTCACAGCCGATCCCCCATGTTCCGCTCCGCCTGGACCCGGACGCAGACCAGATCGCCGCTTTCGACGACATCTACTATTTCGTCCATGCCGCCTTCGAACACGTCGAGGGTAAGTATCGTGGCGGCGAAGGCGCAGACCCGGAGGGCTTCCGCCGCGCCAATCTCGACGGCTCGGTCCGCCTCTTCGACGAGGCCCGCGCTGCCGGGGTTCGCCGCTGCGTGTTTCTGTCGAGCCGCGCCGTCTATGGTGAAACGCCGGCCCCTGTTGTCGCCGAGACGTCGCCCGCGATGCCCGACACGCTCTACGGAACGGTGAAGCTGGCCGGCGAAGACGCCTTGAAAGCAATGACCGGCCACGGCTTCGCCACCACCAGCCTGCGTGTGACGGGCGTCTACGGGCCGGCGGGTACCGGGCGGAAGCACAAATGGAGCGGTCTCTTTGCCGACCATCTCGCAGGCAGAGCGATTCCGCCACGCAGCGGCACCGAGGTCCACGGCGACGATGTGGCCCAGGCCGTGAGACTTGTGTTGGAAGCGGAGACCGCCAAGATCTCCGGCAAGGTGTTCAACGTCTCGGACGTGCTCACCGACAACCGTGAAATCCTCGCCATTTTCAAGAAGGCAACCGGTTGTCCCCATGCTCTGCCGCCTGCGGCGCAGACGGCTGCTTTCAAGGAAATGTCGACCGATAAGCTGCGTGCGCTCGGCTGGGCGCCCGGTGGACCTGAACGACTGGCGGCGACGATCATAGAAATGGTGAGGGATGTCAGATCACAATAGCCCTCACCCTCACCCTCCCCCGCAAGCGGGAGAGGACACAGGAGCGTGCTGCGACGCCCTTCACGATCCAGTTGATCTGCGCGGGGCGGCACGGCTTCTCCCTTCTCCCGGTCAAAACGGGGAGAAGGTGGCTGCAGCCAGAGGCAGGGCCGATTGCGCGAAAAGCACGCTACCCCAGATCAACCACGACAATTTCCGGCGGAACGCCAAAGCGAATTGGCGCGATCGAACAGCCAAGGCCACCGGAGACGATCAGATTGCGATCCTCTTCGACGATATGGCCATAGGCATACCGGTCGCCAAAGCGGGACGGTACGACTGGCGCGAGACCCGCGAAACGAACCTGTCCGCCATGGGTATGGCCGGACATTGTCAAGCAGACTCGCGCCGGCACTTCCGGAAAGATGTCGGGCTCGTGTGCCAGAAGGATGACCGGCGCGTTGTCGCGCACCTGCGCCAGCGTTCCATCAAGATCATCAAGACCCGTCATCGAGCGTCGGCCCCATTTCTTGCCGGGCAGAAGGGCAAGCTGGTCCTCCAGGCCGGCAAGCCAGAACCCGTGTCCGTCCTTTTCCAGGCGGATCGCACGGTTGCTGTGGACCGGAATGCCGACATCCGCCAATGCCCGGTGGCCGAAGGTTTCGCCGCCGCCGTTTCGCTGCGCGGTCCTGTCCTCCCACCAATCGTGGTTGCCCATGATCGCATGGACGCCGAGTGGAGCCTTGAGCGTCGCGAGCGCCTTCGACCACTCACTGGAGTGGACATAGCGCGTGACCAGGTTCATGCCGGAGGCATAGTCTCCGAGCAGAACCGTGATGTCGCCGCCGAGATCGTTCGCCTGCGCGCATATGGAGGCAATACGCCTGGAGGACATCCACGGCTCGCAGGCATGAAGATCGGCAAGAGCAACCACACGAAGCTTCAGACCTGGCGTCCAGCCGGACGGCGTCAAATGATAGCGCGCAATATTCAGCCGCGCGAGCGGCTCGATGGCAAAAGCATAGCTGCCGAGTGCCGCGAAACTTGCAAAACCGCCCCCGAGCGTCTGCAGGAATCCTCGGCGCGTGAACATTTCAGTCGTCCTCCAGCGTCAGGCGGAACTGGGTCGTCTCGAGATCCTTCGGCGGATTGAGACCGAGATGCTTCCATGCGTTCGCCGTGAGCACGCGACCGCGCGGCGTGCGCTGGATGAAGCCCTGCTGGATCAGGTAGGGTTCGATGATGTCCTCGATCGCGTCGCGGGGCTCGGAAAGCCCGGCCGCAATCGTCTCGATGCCGACCGGTCCGCCGCCGAAATTGTGGGCGATCATCGTCAGGTAGCGGCGGTCCAACTGGTCGAGCCCCATGCTGTCGACGAGCAGACGCGTCAGCGCCTCGTCGGCGATCTGCCTGGTCACGGCCTCCGCTCGTGCAACCTCGGCGAAATCGCGCACCCGGCGCAGAAGGCGGCCGGCGATACGCGGCGTCCCGCGTGCACGGCGGGCGATTTCGCGCGCCCCTTCGTCGGTCATGCCGAGGCCCATCAGTCGCGCCCCGCGGCGCACGATCAGCTCCAGCTCCTCGACCGTATAGAAATTGAGACGGACCGGAATGCCGAAGCGGTCGCGCAGCGGCGTCGTCAGCAGGCCGAGGCGGGTGGTCGCCGCGACCAGCGTGAACTTCGACAGGTCGATCTTCACGGAGCGCGCCGCCGGTCCCTCGCCGATGATGAGGTCGAGCTGGAAATCCTCCATCGCCGGATAGAGGATTTCCTCGACCGCGGGATTCAGGCGGTGGATTTCGTCGATGAACAGCACGTCGCGCTCTTCGAGATTGGTGAGCAGCGCCGCGAGATCGCCGGCCTTGGCGATAACCGGCCCGGAGGTCGACCGGAAGTTGACGCCGAGTTCCTTGGCCATGATCTGTGCGAGCGTCGTCTTGCCAAGACCGGGCGGGCCGACAAAGAGCACGTGGTCGAGCGCCTCGCCGCGATTGCGCGCCGCTTCGATGAAGATCTTGAGATTGGCGCGCGCCTCCGCCTGGCCGGTGAACTCGTCCAGCGACTGCGGACGCAGCGTCGCATCGAGGTCCTCGCCTCGCTTTTCCGGCGCAATCAGGCGTGCGGCTTCACTCATGTCAAACTTCCATTTCGGGCTGCACCGCGCCCTGCGGTGCGCGGACCAAAGCCGACCACCATCACCGTGTCCACGCGCTCAACCATATTGTCATCGCATTGTCGGATCCAGCGCGGATCACGTCATTCCATTGCTTTGTGACCGCAGGAGGGTTCGCGCCCTCACCGCGCCAGTTCCTTCAGCCCGAGACGAATAAGCCTGGCGCTGTCGCCGCCCTCGCCGCCGTTCTTCAAGGCCGCGGCAACGGCGTTTGCAGCCTGGTCGCGCGAGTAGCCGAGATTGGTCAGGGCCGAAACGGCGTCCGCGACCGGAGCCGAGGCAACCCCTTCGCCAAGTTCCTGCTTGAGGCTGATCGCAGCCGATGGCTCGCCGGCAAAGGCAGGCGCCCTGTTCTTGAGCTCGGTGACGATGCGTACGGCCACCTTGGGTCCGACGCCGGGGGCGCGCGAAACCGATGTCTTGTCCTGCAGCGCGATCGCGCTCGCAAGCTCGCCCGGCGTCAGCGTCGAAAGCACCGCCAGCGCCACTTTGGACCCCACGCCCTGGACGCTCTGGAGCAATCGGAACCACTCGCGCTCGAGTGCAGTCAGAAAGCCAAAAAGCTTGAGCTGGTCCTCGCGCACATAGGTCTCGATGAAGAGCACCGCCGCCTCGCCCGCCGATCCGAGCTTGCCGAGGGTGCGCGCCGAACAATGGGCGACATATCCCACGCCGTGCACGTCGAGAACGACGTGATCCTCGCCGATCTCGTCAATGGTGCCCTTGAGCTTGCCGATCATCTGATCTTGTCTTTCTGGATGGATTTGGACCGTAGCCGTTAAACCGATTCCGACAGGGGGCCTAGCCGGCGAGAGCCGCAAGCCGGCTGGTAATCGCCTGCCGGTTGTGCGCATGGCATATGGCGATCGCCAGCGCGTCGGCGGCATCGTTGCCCTTGAACTCAACCTTTGGCATCAGCACCTTCAGCATCATGTGGATCTGCTGCTTCTCGCCATGGCCGACGCCGATCACCGCCTTCTTCACGGCGTTCGGCGCATATTCAGCCACTCGGAGACCGGCACGCGCCGGGACGAGCATGGCGATGCCACGAGCCTGGCCGAGCTTCAGCGTCGCGGTCGCGTCCTTGTTGACGAAGGTCTGTTCGACCGCGGCCTCGTGGGGCTGGTAGCTGTGCACGACATCGGCAAGCCCGTCATGCAACTGGCACAGGCGTGACGCAAGGTCCATCTCGCCGTCGGATGTCACCGTGCCCGAGGCTACGAAACGCAGCGAATTGCCCAAGGTTTCGATGATGCCCCAGCCGGTGCGCCGAAGCCCCGGATCAATGCCGATGATGCGAATCGTGTTCTGCATGCCTCACCCTATGTCGGTCAGCCGGACGCTGCCAGCAAAAAGTGAACAAAACAAAAACATTACACAGGAAAGCCGGCGGTTTAACGAAAACGGCTTGAATGCTCTTGGCTTTAAGAAACTTGAACCTACATTGCGATCGATCAATTTCTCTTAATTGAAGGTCTTGCCATGATCCCCTTCTCCGTTCTCGACCTGTCGCCGATCACCGAGGGCGGCAGCGTCGCCCAGTCGCTTGAAAACTCGCGTCGGCTGGCAACCGCAGCCGAGGAGAACGGCTACAAGCGCTTCTGGCTCGCCGAACATCACGGAATGAAGGGAATCGCCAGCGCCGCGACGTCGCTGGTCATTTCCCACGTGGCGTCGGCGACACGATCGATCCGCGTCGGCTCGGGCGGCATCATGCTGCCCAACCATTCGCCCCTCGTCATCGCCGAACAATTCGGCACGCTTGCTGCCCTTTATCCAGGCCGCATCGACCTTGGCCTTGGCCGCGCGCCCGGCACCGACATGCGGACGGCACAGGCGCTCCGGCGCAACATGGAGACGAGCGCCAACAATTTTCCGAACGATGTCGTCGAACTCCAGGCGCTGCTCGGCCCGGGCACCGAAGACCAGAAGATCATCGCCGTGCCCGGAGCCGACTCAAATGTGCCGATCTGGCTGCTCGGTTCCAGCCACTTCAGCGCTCACCTCGCCGGCATCCTCGGCCTTCCCTTTGCTTTCGCCTCGCATTTCGCACCCGATATGCTGCTCACCGCCCTCGAAATCTACCGCGAGCGCTTTACGCCGTCGCCGCAACTCGACAAGCCGCATGTAATGGTCGGCGTCATGGGCGTTGCCGCCGATACCGACGAGGAGTCAGACTATCTTTTCACTTCCATGCAGCAGTCCTTCGTTGCACTCCGCCGCAATGCGCGCGGCCGCTTCCCGCCGCCGGTAAAATCCATGGATGGCCTCTGGAGCAGTGACGAGAAAATCTTCGTCGACCATGCCATGACCTATGCCGTGGTGGGCGGTCCTGAAACGATCCGCAGCAAGATCCGGACGTTCATCGAGCAAACCAAAGCCGACGAGTTGATCATATCCATGCCGATCTTCGACATGGAGGCGCGGCTGCATTCGTTGAAGCTGTTTGGCGAGGCGCAGCGTCAACTCGCTGCGGCCGCTTGAAAGGCCGTGGCTGAAACAAGAAAGACCCGCGCTCCATTTCGGAACGCGGGTCTTTTGATCGATCAAAGAAATGTCAGGCCGAAAGCTTGGCGAGAATCTCGTCCGAAACTTCGAAGTTCGAATAGACGTTCTGGACGTCGTCGTCGTCTTCGAGGTTGTCGATCAGCTTCATCAGCGACTGTGCCTTTTCCTCGTCCACCGGCACAGTGTTCTGTGCCTTCCAGATCGCCTTGACGGTTTCCGCTTCGCCAAGAACGTCTTCGAGAGCCTTGGAGACTTCGCCGATATCCTCAAAGCCGCAGATGATCGTGTGGCCGTCCTCGTCCGTCGTCACATCATCGGCACCGGCCTCGATCGCCGCTTCCATGACCTTGTCGGCATCGCCGACGGAAAGCTTGTAGGTGATTTCGCCAACGCGATCGAAGGAGAAGGAAACCGAGCCGGTTTCGCCGAGTGCGCCGCCAGCCTTGGTGAAGGTCGAGCGGACATTGGAGGCGGTGCGGTTGCGATTGTCGGTCAGCGCCTCGACGATGACGGCGACGCCGCCCGGGCCGTAGCCCTCGTAGCGGACTTCCTCGTAGCTCTCCGCATCGCCACCCGACGCCTTCTTGATCGCCCGCTCGATGTTGTCCTTCGGCATCGACTGCGCCTTTGCATTCTGGATCGCCAGCCTGAGGCGCGGGTTCATCGCCGGGTCTGCCATGCCCGACTTTGCGGCGACCGTGATTTCGCGCGCGAGCTTGGAAAACATTTTCGAGCGCACCGCATCCTGACGGCCCTTGCGGTGCATGATGTTCTTGAACTGTGAATGGCCAGCCATGGCGCCCTCTGCATGCATGAATTTATTGGGATGGGGCGCCTTATAGTTTTATTGCCGCGCCCCGTCCAGCAGGGGGCGTCGTCTTTTCAATGCGCGCAAATGCGGCGCCGTCAAAGCGCAGCTCGCCGCCGTGGGCGGCTCAGGCACCCCGGAGAACGTAGATCAATGGCTTGCTCGGCAGGGAACGCAGCGACACCTTGACGCTTGACCCCGTGGCAAAGCTCTTGTCGTAATCGTCGCCGAACATCGCCAGAAAGTCGTTGATCAACGGCGGCCGGTGCATCGGCAGGATCAGCGCCGCGCGCAGGCGGGATACGACGCGGCTCATGCTTTCCGCGCCCATGGTCAAGCCGCCATCCACCGGTACCATCAGCACGTCGAGCCGTCCGATCTGGCGGTAATGGCTGTCGTCGAGTTCGTAATGCAAGTGACCGAGATGGCCGATGCAGAGGCCGGCAACCTCGAAGATGAAGATCGAATTGCCGTCGTGTTCCATGCCTCCGTAGCCGGAGCGTATGTCCGTCGTGACATTGCGGATATAGGCGTCGCCGACGACGAGATCATGGTCGGCCGGCTCGCCATCATCGCCCCAGCCATGCAGGACGTACCGGATGGCCGGGTCGGGCGTCAAAGTATAGTGGCTGGAATGGGCCTTGTTCATCGTTACCACGGTCGGTAGTGCCGGGGGCCGGAACCAGCCGTTGTAGTCGGTGGCGATCGAAATGCCGCCCGGCGTTTCGATCAGGAACGTCGAATGGCCGAGATAGGTGATGTTGACTTCGCTGTCAGCCGCTGTCGCCGGCGTTACCCCCGGAACCGTGAAGCTGGCGAATGTCGCTTTCGGCGTGGCCCGCGCGATCGCCTGGCATTGGCTCACCGGCGGCGAAGGCTGCTGCGCATGCGCATGTTCGGGCCAGAACGTATGGATCAGCCAGATGGCGGCCATTGTGTAGGCAAGGTATCGGAGCAGCATCCTTCACCTCTCACACGCGTCTTCGCCGCACGTTTCCTTAAATCGCAGCCGACTCAAGAATAAAAGCATGCAGCAATCAAAGTGCTACTGCGTCCTGCGCGCGTCCGATAAGACGCGCGGCGCTGTAGCGGGTGGCAGGATCATTCAAGGTCGCGGCGCCGTCCAGCAACAAACGGGCGCTGGTGCTCACAATCGCGTCATTGTCTGCATTTCTCGAACACGGGGACTGAATGCGTTCTACAGCGCTGTGCGTCTTTCAGGGGCGCAACCGACGCCATAACAGTTTGAAAGGCCGCGCAGGATCGGTGAGACGCACTCACTCCGCCGGTGCGCCCGGTGGTTCCTCGACGGCCTTCACGCGTTTCCGGCCCAGCGAGCGCAGCGTCACATAGAAGACGGGCGTCAGGAAAAGGCCGAGAAAGGTGACACCCAACATGCCGGAAAAGACCGCCGTGCCGAGCGACTGCCGCATTTCGGCCCCGGGACCCGTCGCGATCACCAGCGGCACGACGCCGAGGATGAAGGCGAAGGCGGTCATCAGGATCGGCCGAAGCCTCAGCCGGCTTGCATCGATCGCCGCCTCGACCGGCGTCTTGCCCTCCTCTTCCCCCTGTCTGGCGAATTCGACGATCAGGATCGCATTCTTCGCGGCAAGGCCGATCAGCACGACAAGACCGATCTGCGTGAGTACGTTGTTGTCGAAACCCCGGATGGCAACGCCGAGAAGCGCGGCGAGAACGGAAAGCGGCACGATCAGGATGATCGCCAGCGGCAGCACCCAGCTCTCATATTGCGCGGCGAGCGCGAGGAACACGAAGATTACCGAAAGCGTAAAGATGAAGACGGCCGTGTTGCCGGTCTGACGCTCCTGGAAGGCAAGCTCGGTCCACTCGAAGGTCGTGCCCTGCGGCAGGACCTGGGCGGCGAGCGCCTCCATCTTGTCAAGCGCAGTGCCGGTCGCGACGCCCGGCGCCGGATTACCCTGGAGCGGCACGGAGACATACATGTTGTAGCGCTGGACAAGCGACGGGCCGCTGGTATCGCGGATCTCGACGAGCGTCCCGAGCGGCACCAGCGCCCCCGATGCGGAACGCACTTTCAGGGCAAGGATATCCTCCCGCTCCACCCGATATTTCTCGTCGGCCTGGGCGCGAACCTGGTAGACACGGCCGAATGCGTTGAAATCGTTGACATAGGACGTTCCGAGATTGATCGAGAGCGTCTCGAAGATATTCGGGATCGGCACGTTCAACGCCCGCGCCTTGTCGCGGTCGATCGCCAGGAAGAATTGCGGGCTCGACGCCGAGAAGGTGGTGAAGACCCCTGTCAGCCCTTCTGTCTGGCTGGCCATGCCCATCATCTGGCGGGCAAGCCCGAGGGCGCGCCGCATGTCGGCGCTCTGACGGTCCATGATCTGCATCTTGAAGCCGCCGGCATTGCCGATGCCCCGCACCGACGGCGGCGGAATGGCGATGATGAAGGCCTCCTGGATGCTCTGCATCGTGCCGAAGATTTGGCCGATGATCTGGGTGGCGCTCTGCCTGTTCTTGAGCCGCTCCTCGAAACTGTCGAACGGCGTGAAGATGACGCCAGCGTTGGAGGCATTGGTGAAGGTCGCGCCGCTGAAACCGGCAAAGGCGACGGCGTCCCTGACGCCCGGCACCTCCCTGATCATCTCCGATGCCCGCCGCACGACCGCGTCGGTCCGTTCGAGCGATGCGCCGTCCGGAAGCTGGATGACGACGATCGCATAACCCTGGTCCATCGTCGGTATGAAGCCGCGCGGCACCACCTGCGCCATATATCCGGTGGCGCCGAGAAGGGCGACGAAGACAACGAGCGCGGCCACGAGCGCCATCCGTGTCTTGACGAGGTGGCGCACCACCCAGCCGTAGCCGTCCGCCATGCGATCGAAGCCACGGTTGAAGCCGTTGGCGAAGGCTCGGCCGAGCCGCGTGATCGGATTGCGGCTCTCGTGCTCATGGTTCTCGTGCGGACGCAGCAAAACGGCGGCGAGCGCCGGCGACAGCGTCAGCGAATTGATCGCCGAGATCACCGTCGCCACCGCGATTGTCACGGCGAACTGCAGATAGAACTGCCCGGCTATGCCCGGAATGAAGGCGGTCGGCACGAACACTGCGGTCAAGACGAGCGAAATCGCGACGACTGCCGCGCCCACCTCATCCATCGTCACATGTGCCGCCTCCCTCGGCGTCATGCCTAGAGCGAGATTGCGCTCGACGTTCTCGACGACCACGATCGCGTCATCGACGACGATGCCGATCGCAAGCACCAGCCCGAAGAGCGTCAGCATGTTCAGCGAGAATCCGAAGGCGAAAAGCAGACCGAAGGTGCCGATCAACGAGACGGGGATGGCCACGATCGGGATGATCGCCGTGCGCCAGGATTGCAGGAAAACGATCACCACGAGAGCCACGAGGATCGCGGCCTCGCCGATCGTCTTGTAGACCTCATTGATCGATTCCGCGATGAACTCCGTCGGATTGTAGATAATCCGGTACTCCAGCCCGTCAGGGAAATCCTTCGAAAGCTCCGTCATCGTTGCCTGGATCGCTTCCGCTGCAGCAAGCGCATTGGTGCCAGGACGAGAGAAGATGCCGAGCGCGACCGCCGGCTTGCCGTTCAGGTAACTGTTGGTGACGTATTCGCGGGCGCCAAGCTCGACGCGGGCGACATCCTGCAACTGCACGAGCCTGCCGTCTTCCGTGGCCTTGACGATCACGTAGCGAAACTGCCGTGGATCGCTGAAACGCCCGTCGGTCGTAACCGTGTATTGGAAGGCGCTGTCGGCCGACATGGGCGGGCCGCCGATTGAACCACCCGAAACCTGGACGTTCTGCTCGCGCAGCGCCTCGACGACGTCGCCGGAGGTCATGCCGTAGGCGGAGAGTTTCTGCGGATCGAGCCACACGCGGAGCGCATATTCGCGCTCGCCGAAGAGGGTAACATCACCGACGCCGTCCAGCCGAACGAGAAGATCGCGGATGCGCGTGCGGGCATAGTTGGAGACGTAAAGCTGGTCGTAGCGGTCGTTCGGCGACAGCAGATGCACGACCATCATCAGGTCCGGCGAACTCTTGGTCGTCGTGACGCCGATGCGCCGGACCTCCTCGGGCAAACGGGGCTCGGCTACCGAAACGCGGTTCTGCACCAGCACCTGCGCCTGGTCGAGATTCGTGCCGAGCTTGAAGGTGATCGTCAGCGCCATCGACCCGTCGGCCGTCGAATACGAGGACATGTAGAGCATGTTCTCGACGCCGTTGATTTCCTGCTCGAGCGGCGTGGCGACGGTGTTGGCGACGGTCTCGGCATCCGCCCCCGGATAGGAAGCGCGTACGACGATGGTGGGCGGTGCGATTTCCGGATATTGCGCCACCGGAAGCTGGAAATAGGCGATGCCGCCGACGATCAGCAGCACGATCGAAAGCACCGAGGCGAAGATCGGCCTGTCGACGAAGAAATGGGCGAACCTCATTGGGCGCTCTCCGCCGACTGCGCCGCTTCCTGCGGCAGCACGACGAGCTCGGGCTTCACCTTCACACCGGGCCTGACGCGCATGAGACCGTTGACGATAATCGTCTCCTCGCCCGTCATGCCGCTGCGAATGACCCGATAGCCGTGCAGGCGCGGCCCAAGGCGTACGGGCTTGGTCATGACGCTGCCATCCTGAGCAACCTCGTAGACGACGCGTTCGTTCTGGTCGGCCGCGATCGCCTCATCGGGAACGAGGATCGCTCGATAAGTATTCGAGCCTTCAACCTCCACGCGCCCGAAGAGACCGGGCTGGAGGACGAATTTCGGGTTCTCAAACCGAGCCCGCAGCCGCATCGTGCCTGTCTGGTTGTCCACCCTGTTTTCCGAGAAGTCGAGCTTGCCTTCGAACGGTCGTTCGGTGGCGTCGGCGATCGTCACCAGAACGCTGAGCGCCCCGCCGCCCTCCTGTAGGGCGCTGCCTCGCTCCCGTGCGGTGCGGGCGTAGGAAAGCACGCGACGCTCGTCGACATCGAAGTAGAAGTCGATCGGGTCGAGCGAAACGATGGTCGTCAACACCGTCTGATCCGCCTGGACGAGGTTGCCCGGCGAGATCAGGCGTCGATCGACGCGGCCGCTCAGCGGCGCGGTGATCGTCGTATACTCGAGATCGAGCTTGGCCCGCTCGACGGCCGCTTCCGCACCCCGGACATTCGCCTGCGCCGCGAGCAGCGCACGGCGGTCGTCGTCGAGCTTGGACACGGAAAGCGTGCCGCTTCCGGTGAGCGACTCCGTCCGCTTGAACGTGTTCTCCGCGAATTCAAGTGTCGATCGCGCCGCTGCAAGCGACGCTTCGGCCTGGGAGAGAGCGGTGCGGAACGGCCGTTGGTCGATGACGAAGAGCTTGTCGCCCTTCTTCACCATCGCGCCGTCAGTGAAGAAGACCTGATCGAGATAGCCGCCGACACGGGAGCGGACCGCGACCTCGTCGACGGCTTCGAAGCGACCGATGAATTCGTCAGCGTCGATCACGTCGCGCACGACCGGCTTGGCGACGGTCACGGTCGGCGCCGGAGGTGCGTTCTGGGCCGCCGCAAACGATGCGGGGAGTAGAAAGAACAAAACGCTGAAGATCGCGGGCAACGGCCACTTTCGCAACATGCACGTCCTCCGAAACCACTTGAAAGCCGAAATCGCCCGGCGTGGATCTCGTTCGGGCTGGCGACATCGAAACCCGAGGCCGGAGCATACGGGTGGCATTAAATGGAAAACTTGCAAACAGCGGCCGCATCTCGTGCGGCTCTGATTTTGACGCTAACCTGCCACCATTTGGCAGGGCTGTCACTTGAAAAAACGCAATTCCGGGAAGACGATACGACCGCCGCAGACAGCCGGCGGCAAGCGCAAGAATCGGGCGGAAAAATGCAAGCTCGCGCCGGCGGCGCCCGGTTTACGCCCAGAACTCGGGGATCGTTTCGCTGAGCCTCGGACCGAGCCGCAGCGGCGCGATCTTCTCTGCAAGCCCGGTGCGATCGGAAATCTCGACGCCGACGCCGCAGATGGTCGAGGGGCCGGAAGCCGCCTCGAAGCGGCCCTTCGGCATCTTGGAGATGAACCGATTTAGCGGCTCTTCCTTGTCCATGCCGAGCGACGAGTCGTAGTCGCCGCACATGCCGGCGTCGCTGATATAGGCGGTGCCGCCGTTGAGGATCTGGTGGTCGGCGGTCGGAACATGGGTGTGGGTTCCGACCACGAAGCTGGCGCGGCCATCAACGAAGTGTCCGAAGCACTGCTTCTCGCTTGTGGCCTCGGCATGGAAGTCGAAGACGATGGCGTCAGCCTGCTCGCCGAGCGGACAGGCGTCGAGGATCGCCTCGGCTGCCTTGAAAGGATCATCGAGCTCGGGATGCATGAAAACCCGACCCATGACGTTGGCGACCAGCACGCGGGCGCCGTTGCGGGCAAAGAAGAGATTGGAGCCACGCCCCGGCGTCCCGGCCGGATAGTTCGCAGGGCGCAGGAATTGGTCATGCCTCTCGCAGAAGACCACCGCTTCCTTCTGGTCCCAGACATGGTTGCCCGTCGTCACCACGTCAGCCCCGGCATTGATCGTTTCCAGGAAGATGTCTTCGGTGATGCCGAAGCCGCCTGCGGCGTTCTCGCCGTTGACGATGACGAAGTCGAGCTTCAGGTCGCCGACCAATCCGGGCAGGCGCTCCCAGACCGCCGTGCGGCCCGTCTTGCCAACCATATCTCCCAGAAAAAGAAGTCGCATACCCGTTCAATCCTGTCTGAAATGCCGAAAACCGCTCTCCGTCAGCACCGCGTCCAGCGCGACGTCGTGCGGTTCAGCCGGCACTGATGCCACTTCCTGGCAGTCGAAAGCAATCCCGATCAGTCGCGGCAGGTGACCTTTGCGGCGCAATCGCTCGATTGCCCGGTCATAATAACCGGCGCCGTAGCCGATCCGGTGCCCGACCGAATCGAAGGCCGACAACGGCACGAGCATGATGTCGGGATCGAGTTCGGGCGCTTCCGGCCCGGGGCCGGTCGTACCGAAACCGGTTTCGACCACCGCGATACCGTCGGCGAGTTCGCGGAAGACGATCGTCTTCTTGTCCAAGATTACCGGCAGGCATAGCCGCGCGCCGCGATCCTTGAGCCGCACCATCAGCGGACGGATGTCCGCTTCCGAGCGGATTGGCCAGAAACCGGAAACGACATGGCCGGGATCGAGCGCGATGATATCGCCGGCGTGGTCGGCCATGGAAAGGCTTGCCTCGATCCTCACCTCCAACGGCATTTCATCACGCAGAGCCAGGCGTTCCTTTCGCAGCGCTGCCTTCAAATCCTTCGGAGACATCCGACGACCTCTTCCTGCGGTTTTTGCCCTTCATAGCGCAATGCGCACCGTAGCTGGAACCACGCCGCCGCCGCTTTTGCAACACCGCGCGACAATCCTGCGCACCTTTCCCACTTCGGCACAGCATTAGCGCTCCATTCATCACAGCGCACGGTTCCGCTTTCGCGCGTCAGCTTGCGCGTGCAAGTAAGTTCGGGTTTTCAATTAATTAGCTGAGGCCAAATCCCGCAGAAAATGCGACGCCGCGGTCTTACGGGCAAGATTGAGCGGGCGGGCGAGAGCGGACGGGCAGACAGATGAATCCACTCGACCCCCTCGAACTGCGTTGCCTCTCGCTCGCCGCCTGCGGCAGGACTAGGCAGGACATGGTGCGTGAGACGGACATTCCGATGGAACGCATCAACGGCGCGCTCGATGAGGCGATGCGGAAGCTTCAGGCAAGCAATCTCGCGGAAGCCATCTTTCGCGCCGCAAGGCTCGAACTGCTTCATAACATCCAGTGGGAGCGATAGAGCGACTCGAGGCGCGTGGCGTCAAGATCCGTGGGCCATCGCGGCTCGCTCGGCAGTCCAGCGTCCCTCAGCAATCGGGGATTGTGCCACGGTGCCTCGCAGCACGGCGCAGCGTACGAGGCCTGCCACGCGCGCCAGCGCGCCAAAAGGCCTTGCACTTGCATGGCGAAGGAGGAGCCGGCCGAACCGGCGAGGAAGGACACACTCATGAGCAGGTCTCCGGAAGGCGCTCGACAGTGTTGAATCCTCCACCCTCCGTTGACATCCGACAAACGAATTGCAAACATAGCTACCATCAGATTTTCTGATGGCCCTAAAATGTCTCTTCCACTCGACAGCGACCTCCTGAGAACCTTCCTTGCAGTTGCCGATGCCGGCAATCTGACCAAGGCGGCCGACAGCGTCGGGCGCACCCAGTCGGCCGTAAGCATGCAGATCAAGAAGCTTGAAGACGCGCTTGGCGACACGCTTTTCGACCGACATTCGCGCGGCGTCGTGCTGACGACGCAAGGCCAGCGCCTTGTCGACAACGCGCGGCGCATCGTCGCGCTCCTCGACGATACTGCGGCGGCCATGCGCCAGCCCGCGCTCGACGGTTCGGTCAGGATCGGGGTTCCCGAGGAATATATCAACTCCACCCTTCCGAGGGCTTTGGGCGCGTTTGCCGCCATACATCCGGGCGTGGAGGTCACGGTGCAGCAGGGCACCTCGATGTCCAACCGGACGGCGCTTGAGGCAGGTGAGATCGACATTGCTGTCGTTTTCGAGCCCGGCGGGCGCACGAAGCACGAGGTCCTCATGGTGGATCCCACCGTCTGGGTGACTTCGGATCAACACGGCACACATGAGCGGCAGCCTCTGCCGATAGCCACATACACATACGCCACGGGCGGGTGGTGCGATGAACTGGCGATGCAGAGTCTGAAGAGGCGCGGAAAACGCAGTCGCGTAGCCTATGTCAGCCGAACGAGCGGCGGTCTGATCGCGGCCGTGGTTTCCGGCTTGGCGATCGCGCCGCTGTCGCGCAGCGCCATTCCGCCCGGCTGTCGCGAGCTGACCGAGGAAGACGGTTTTGGCATCGTCGACATGTCGAATGTCGTGCTGCGCACCCGGCTGGAAAGCCGATCGCCGACGATCGATGCCATGGCTGACGCCATCCGCAGCGCCTTCTCGGGCACTTAGTACACATCTCCTCAAATCGACCTCGATTAAGGAGACATGCAGCAATTCAAAGCGCTACAGCGACCTTTGCGCGTCCGATCAGACACGCTGCGCTCAGTAATCCGCCACGAAAAGGAAAGGTGCGATCCACGACGACCGGTGGATAGTTTACGATCCCGGGTGCCTACTAAGTAGGTGGGCGCCGTGTGTCCGAACCCACGAGTCCGGCCAGGGACAGCTCCCTTGAGATCGTGTATGGCCCCGGGGATTGTGGTTCCTGTCGGGAAGCGCAGATCGCGGCCTCAGATATAGAGGCTCTTTGTCGTTTTCGCCAGAGGCGTTTTTCTAGAAGTCTATCCGTTGGCTGGAGCGGCGGCGCGACCGTTGAGCCTGGCCGCGATGTTGTGGATCTGGGCCGTGACTTCGCTGAGTGCCGAGGCCAGTGCCTCCTCGCTCCTCGCCTGCTCCGACAACGCAACGTCGTTGCCGCTCTTCAGGCTGCCCAGTTCAGTCTCCAGGCTCTTGAGCCGGCGATTGACCTCGCTTAACTCGTCCATGACCATGATGCCGGCCATCACGGTCAACCGCAGATCGCCGATTTCTCCAAACTGCCCCTTGAGATGGCTCACATATTGATCGAATCTCGCCGCGAGGTCGCTCAGGTGGTCTTCCTGACCTTCCTCGCAGGCCATGCGGTAAGCCTTGCCGTCGATCGTCACCGTTACCTGAGCCATCGCGTAAACCTCAACGATCCAACACCGCTCGAATGGTTTCCATCGCCGTGACCAGACGACGGGAAACTTCGCGGTTGACCTCTTCCAGCCGGTTGGCCCGGAACTGGGACTGGTCGAGCTCCTGTGCGAGCCGCGACCGATCGGTATTGACCCGCCGCACCTCGCCTTCGAACTCGCTCAAATCCCGTTCCTTGTCGAAACGACCGTCGATCGCGCCCTCGAGCGAGTGGACCGCGTTCCGTAGCTCCTCGATCGCCGCTTTGACCGTCTTTGCCGGCATGCTCCGATACCTCGCTAGAGCGGGATGAGGAAATGTGTGAAGCGGATTTCCGCCCCGCTCTAAATCAACCTGCCACTGCATGATTCCTTAAATCGAAATCGATTTAAGGACAAAATCATGCAGCACTTCAAAGTGCTATAGCGACCTTTGGCGCGTCCGATTGGACGCGCGGCGCTATAGAGTCTGAGCGCGTTCCGCGAACGCGGCGCTCCGGAAGAGCCGAATCGCCGGACGCAGTCCGCTACTTCGCCTCGATTCTTTTTAAACCCATTACATAAGCCTCAACAATGCCCCGTGCGGCAAAACGCCGTCGGAAGCTGTGGATCATTGCTCCCGAGCAATCGCACTCATACTGTATGCTGCCGCACAAGAACGATATCGAAAAGCACGTCGCCATTTGGCCGCGGAAGGCCCGTATTTATTGACTCGCGTGGAGCACCTGCTATGTGTCTGCCGCTTCTCATACGGTCTTGGAGGATAGAGACCGTCCCTGACCACCGAACCCAAACGGAACAGTCATGATCTCTCGCGAAAAACACGATCGGATGGCAAATGCGATCCGCTTCCTTTCCATGGACGCCGTCGAGAAGGCAAATTCCGGTCATCCAGGTCTCCCGATGGGCGCTGCCGATATCGCAACCGTCCTCTTCACGCGGTACCTGAGCTTCGACCCCAAGAATCCCGCCTGGCCCAACCGTGACCGCTTCGTGCTTTCGGCCGGCCACGGCTCGATGTTGCTCTACTCGCTGCTCTATCTTACGGGCTACGAGGACATCACCATCGACGAGATCAAGAACTTCCGCCAGCTTGGCTCGCGCACGGCCGGCCACCCGGAATACGGCCATGCGGCCGGCATCGAGACCACCACCGGTCCGCTCGGCCAGGGCCTCGCCAATTCGGTTGGCATGGCGATCGCCGAGCGCAAGCTGCGTGACGAGTTCGGCAGCGACCTGATGGAGCACTACACCTACGTGCTCGCCGGCGACGGCTGCCTGATGGAAGGCATCAGCCAGGAAGCGATCGCGCTGGCCGGTCACCTCAAGCTCAACAAGCTGATCGTCTTCTGGGACGACAACAACATCTCGATCGACGGCCCGATCTCGATCGCGGATTCGACCGACCAGCACGCGCGCTTCCGCGCCTGCAACTGGAACACCATCGCGGTCGACGGCCACGATCCGGATGCTATTGCCGCCGCGATCGAACAGGCACAGAAGTCCGACAAGCCGACGATGATCGCTTGCAAGACCGTCATCGGCTTCGGTGCCCCGAACAAGGCCGGCACGCACAAGGTCCACGGTTCGCCGCTCGGCGCCGAGGAAATCGCCGCCACGCGCAAGGCGCTTGGCTGGGAGGCCGAGGCCTTCACCGTTCCCTCGGACGTGCTCGATGCCTGGCGCCTCGCCGGCCTTCGCTCGACGAAGGCGCGCAAAGACTGGGAAGAGCGCCTCGAAAAGACCGAGACCGAGAAGAAGGCACAGTTCGTCAGGCGCTTCGCCGGCGAGCTCGAAGGCAGCCTTGCCTCCGCAATCAGCGCCTACAAGCAGAAACTCGCTGAAACCAAGCCGTCGCCCGCGACCCGCAAGGCCTCCGAGGACGCGCTCGAAGTCATCAACGGCATTCTCGCCGAGACGATCGGCGGTTCGGCCGACCTCACCGGCTCGAACAACACCAAGACCAGCCAGACCCATTCGATCACGCCGGACAACTTCTCAGGCCGCTACATCCACTATGGCGTGCGCGAGCACGGCATGGCGGCGGCGATGAACGGCATGGCGCTGCACGGCGGCCTGATCCCCTATTCCGGCGGCTTCCTGATCTTCTCGGATTATTGCCGTCCGTCGATCCGCCTCGCGGCACTGATGGGCATCCGCGTCATCCACGTGCTGACGCACGATTCCATCGGTCTCGGCGAAGACGGCCCGACCCATCAGCCGGTGGAGCACATGGCTGCGCTGCGTGCCATTCCGAACCTGTTGATGTTCCGTCCCGCCGACGCGACGGAAACGGCCGAATGCTGGCAGCTTGCGCTCGAAAGCCACAACCGCCCGTCCGGCATTGCGCTGACGCGCCAGAACCTGATGGCCGTGCGCACCGAATATGAGGAAGAAAACCTCTGCGCTCACGGGGCCTATGACCTGATTTCCGCAAGCGACGCGAAGGTGACGATCTTCGCCACCGGCTCGGAAGTCGAGATCGCCGTCAAGGCCTGCCAGACGCTCACCGCCAAGGGTGTTTCGACGCGCGTCGTGTCGGTTCCCTGCTTCGAGCTCTTTGCCGAACAGAGCGAGGCTTACCAGCAGGCGATCATCGGCCATTCGCCGGTCAAGATCGCGGTTGAAGCCGGCATCCGCCAGGGCTGGGATCATTTCATCGGCACTGATGGCACGTTCATCGGCATGTCGAGCTTCGGCGCTTCCGGTCCCTACAAGGATCTCTACAAGCACTTCGGCATCACGCCGGAAGCGGTTGTAGCGGCCGCGGAAGCCAAACTGTCCTGATCAAGCCGGAGGGCGCTTCCCAAGGCGCCCTCTATTCGTAAAACGCCATTCTGACAGGGAAGGACCCGACATGACAGTGAAAGTCGCCATCAACGGTTTTGGCCGCATCGGCCGCAACGTGCTCCGCGCGATCGTCGAATCCGGCCGCACCGACATCGAAGTCGTCGCCATCAACGACCTCGGCCCGGTCGAGACGAACGCCCACCTGCTGCGTTTCGATTCCATCCATGGCCGCTTCCCGGCTGACGTGAAGGTCGACGGCGACACCATCGTCATCAACAACGGCAAGCCGATCAAGGTAACCGCCATCCGCAACCCGGCG
The DNA here is from genome assembly GCF_013488225.1 of Sinorhizobium mexicanum. Classification (NCBI taxonomy): domain Bacteria; kingdom Pseudomonadati; phylum Pseudomonadota; class Alphaproteobacteria; order Hyphomicrobiales; family Rhizobiaceae; genus Sinorhizobium; species Sinorhizobium mexicanum. The sequence goes on from NZ_CP041238.1 coordinate 3,662,382, forward strand.
GAACTGCCGCACAAGGAACTCGGCGTCGATATCGCAATGGAGTGCACCGGCATCTTCACCGCGCGCGACAAGGCGGCTGCCCACCTCGAAGCCGGCGCCAAGCGCGTCATCGTCTCGGCCCCGGCCGACGGCGCTGACCTGACCGTCGTCTACGGCGTCAACCACGACAAGCTGACGAAGGACCACCTCGTCATCTCCAACGCATCCTGCACGACCAACTGCCTGGTGCCGGTTGCCAAGGTGCTGCACGATGCCATCGGCATCGATCACGGCATGATGACCACGATCCACTCCTACACCAACGACCAGCCGTCGCTCGACCAGATGCACAAGGATCTCTACCGTGCCCGCGCCGCGGCCTTGTCGATGATTCCGACCTCGACGGGCGCTGCCAAGGCAGTCGGCCTCGTCCTGCCGGAGCTCAAGGGCAAGCTCGACGGTATCTCCGTGCGCGTGCCGACCCCGAACGTCTCGGTCGTCGACCTCAAGTTCGTCGCCAAGCGCGAGACGACCAAGGAAGAGGTCAACGCCGCCATCAAGGCTGCCGCCGACGGTCCGCTCAAGGGCGTTCTCGGCTATACGCTTCAGCCGAACGTCTCGGTCGACTTCAACCATGATCCGCATTCTTCGGTCTTCCACATGGACCAGACCAAGGTGATGGAAGGCAAGTTCGTGTCGATCCTGTCCTGGTACGACAATGAGTGGGGCTTCTCGAACCGTATGGCGGATACGGCGGTCGCCCTCGGCAAGCTCCTCTAAGACCGATGTTTCGGGCCCTTTCCTCAACGACGGTGCGATGGCGCCCGCTCGAAGGGGAAGGGCTCGAATATCTGAGCCTCAGGGCTCTTAAAGCAACGGCCGGCGCGGCCATCCGCGCCGAAAGTGTCGTCATCGGCGAGCGCGGCGGCCGCCCTTATGGCCTGCGTTACCGGATCGACTGCGACGCACACTGGCAAGTGATGTCGTTCCTGATCGAAACGACCGAAGGCAGGACGTTGCACCTGCTCTCGGACCGGCAGGGACATTGGCGCGACCTCAACGGCGTCGCCCTTCCTGAATTCGACGGCTGCATCGATATCGACCTCGCCGGTACTCCCTTCACCAACACGCTTCCGATCCGCAGGCTGAAGCTCAGCCGCAAGGCCGGCACGGCAAAGCTCAAAATGCTTTACGTGCCCTTCGATACCCTCCAACCGGTGACCGACGGCCAACACTATACCTGCCTCGAAGACGGCAAGCTCTATCGCTACGAGGCCGAGGACCGGAGCTTCGTAGCCGATCTTCCCGTCGACGAGGACGGGCTTGTCACCGACTATCCCACTCTTTTCCGTAGACTTTGACCGGAGACATCTGATGACTTTCAAGACCCTCGACGACCTGACCGACATTGGCGGCAAGCGCGTGCTCGTGCGCGTCGATCTCAACGTGCCGGTCAAGGATGGCCAGGTGACCGACACGACCCGCATCGAGCGCGTTGTCCCGACGATCCGCGAGCTTTCCGAAAAGGGCGCCAAGGTCATCCTGCTTGCCCATTTCGGCCGTCCGAAAGGTGAGCCGGTCGCCGACATGTCGCTGAAAGCAATCGCACCCGCCGTCGAGGAAATTCTCGACCAGCGGGTTCACTTCGCCGCCGATTGCACCGGCGACAAGGCTGCCAATGCCATTTCCGAGATGAACGACGGCGATGTGCTCCTGCTTGAAAACACCCGCTTCCACAAGGGCGAGGAAAAGAACGATCCGGCTTTTGTCACGGCACTGGCTGCCAATGGCGACATCTACGTCAATGACGCCTTCTCCGCCGCCCATCGCGCCCACGCCTCGACCGAGGGCCTGGCCCATCGCCTTCCGGCCTATGCAGGCCGCACCATGCAGGCCGAGCTGGAAGCGCTCGAAAAAGGCCTCGGCAATCCGAAGCGCCCGGTCGTCGCCATCGTCGGCGGCGCCAAGGTTTCGACCAAGATCGACCTCCTGCAGAACCTGGTGGAGAAAGTCGACGCCCTCGTCATTGGCGGCGGCATGGCCAATACCTTCCTTGCCGCGCAGGGGATCGACGTCGGCAAGTCGCTCTGCGAGCATGACCTTGCGGACACGGCAAAGTCGATCGTTGCCGCCGCGTCTGCTGCCGGCTGCGCCATCGTGCTGCCCGAAGACGGCGTCGTCGCCCGCGAGTTCAAGGCCGGTGCCGACAACGAAGTCGTCGACATCAAGGCAATCCCGGGTGACGCCATGGTACTCGATGTCGGCCCGAAATCTGTTGCCGCGATCAACGACTGGATCTCTCGTGCAACGACGCTGGTGTGGAACGGTCCGCTCGGCGCGTTTGAAATCGCGCCCTTCGACAAGGCGACCATCGCTGCCGCCAAGCATGCGGCGGCCCGCACGCGGGCCGGCTCGCTCGTCTCCGTCGCCGGCGGCGGTGACACGGTCGCAGCCCTCAACCACGCCGAAGTTGCGGACGATTTCACCTATGTTTCGACGGCCGGCGGCGCCTTCCTCGAATGGATGGAAGGCAAGCCGCTGCCGGGTGTCGACATTCTGCACCAGCAGAAGTGATGCAGGCTTCCCGACCCGGGCAAACATGTGGGCCCGGGTCGGGAGACACAAAAATAATTATGATATTTCAAACGATTAAAATAATTTAAATCGTTTTAGTCGATTTTCACACCATTTTCCCGGACAATTTCTTCTGTTATCGCGCCATTATTCGGAACGCGGCGGACGCATCTGCGCCTCAGACCGAACTTGTTTTCATTCGTCGCCCGCTCCGTTGGTGATCGGCGCTGTCTAAGGAGAAAAAACATGAGCGAAAGACTGGAAGATATTGCGGTTGCCATGGTCGCCAACGGCCGGGGCCTGCTCGCTGCCGACGAGTCGACCGCAACAATCAAGAAGCGCTTCGACAGCATCGGACTGGAATCAACAGAGACATCGCGCCGCGATTATCGCGAGATGCTGCTGCGGTCCGACGAAGCGATGCGCAACTACATTTCCGGCGTCATCCTCTACGAGGAAACGCTGTTCCAGAAGGCGGCCGACGGTACGCCGCTCGTCGAGGTCATTCGGCAGGCCGGGTCGATTCCCGGCATCAAGGTCGACACCGGCGCAAAGCCGATGCCCTATTTCGCCAAGGAGACGATCACCGAAGGCCTCGATGGCCTCGCGGCGCGCCTTGCGAAGTACTATGACGCCGGCGCCCGCTTCGCCAAGTGGCGCGGCGTGATCGCCATCTCCGACGCCCTTCCGACCTGGGGTGCGGTCAAGGCTAACGCCCATGCACTGGCCCGCTACGCGGCCCTCTGCCAGGAGGCGAAGATCGTGCCGATCGTCGAGCCGGAAGTGCTGATGGACGGCGCACCCGGCGATCATTCGATCGAGCGCTCGGAAGAGGTCACCGAGTGGGTGCTGCGCACCGTCTTCGAGGAACTCGGCGATGCCCGCGTCAAGCTCGAAGGCATGATCCTGAAGCCGAGCATGGTGATAGACGGTAAGAAAGCCCGCAAGGCGTCTGTCAGTGAAGTTGCCGAGCGTACGGTCAAGGTGCTGAAACGCACCGTGCCCTCTGCTGTTCCCGGCATCGCCTTCCTTTCCGGCGGCCAGTCGACGGAAGAAGCCACCGCGCATCTCTCCGCCATCAACACGGCACATGACCTGCCTTGGAAGCTCACCTTCTCCTACGGCCGCGCGTTGCAGCAGGAGGCTCTCAACGCCTGGAACGGCAAGGCGGAAAACGTCGCCGCCGGCCAGCGCGCCTTCACGCATCGGGCGAAGATGTGCAGCCTCGCCGCCAAGGGCAGCTGGAAAAAGGACCTCGAAAAGGCCGCTTGAGCGGCTTCATCGGACCGAAAACCGGGAGCGGTTTTCGGATAAACCCGATGGGCAACCAAAAGCGCGTTAGAGTGAAGAGAGGAGAAGGCCCGGCGGCAGCGATGTCGCCGGGCTTTTGCGTCGAGCAGGGCCCTAGGCGCGCCTTGCAGGCGATTGTCAGGGAGACAAGTTCGCTGTTTAAGACGATGAGACAAGGCTCTAAATCCGTAGTCCGATCGATCAGGAGCCTTCGATGACCAAAGTTTCCTTCGTCACCGTCGATGTTTTCACCTCCGAACGCTTTGCCGGCAATCAGCTTGCCGTGATCCCGGACGCGCGGGGCTTAAGCGAGGCTCAGATGCAGGCTATCGCCACCGAGTTCGGCTATTCCGAAGTCACCTTCGTGCTTCCGCCGGACGATCCCGCAAACACAGCCCGCGTGCGCATTTTCACGCCGACGACCGAAGTACCCTTCGCCGGGCATCCGAATGTCGGCACCGCCTTTGTGCTCGGTCGACAATCGGAAGTCTTCGGCAGGGTGCCGAGCGACCACCTGCGTTTCGAGGAAAAGGCGGGACTGGTAGAGATTGCTCTCTTGCGCCAAGATAGCGTTGTTACCGGCGCGCGCATCGTCGCGCCGCAGCAGCTTGTCGTCGGCCCCGCAATTGACGCAGCGACCATCGCCGCCTGCGCCTCACTCCCCCCGGCAAGCATGAGCGACCGCTGCCACGCGCCGGTGCGGATCTCTGTCGGCCTCCCCTTCGCCGTCGCCGAAGTCCGGGATGTGGAAACGCTCGCGACAGCGCGTCCGAACGTCAGCGCCTTTGACGAGGCGAATGGCCGCTATCCGCTCGCCGAAGACAGCTTCAGCCTATTCCTCTACGCCCGAACGCAGCAACATCCGTGGCAAATAAGAGCCCGCATGTTCGCGCCGCTCGACAATGTCATCGAGGATCCGGCAACCGGCAGCGCATCTGCCGCACTCGGCGCCTATCTCGTATCGCTTGTTCCGGAGGCCGACGCCGAAGTGGAAATCGTGGTCGAACAGGGCGTGGAGATGGGGCGCCGCAGTCTGATCATGGTCGGCGTCAGCAAGAGAGAGGGTTCGATCAGCAAAGTCGGCATCTCGGGCGACTGTGTGACGGTGATGCGCGGTACGATCGAGATTTGATCGCGCAACGCCGGCGAGATCCGACATCAGCACCCTGCTGATTGGTCGTCCTCGAGCGCATCGAGGAGCGCGCGGAAGCGGGGGTGATCGCGAATGGCGTCCAGATCGGAGTCCTGCTTGAACCAATGGAGGTGATAGCAGGAACTCTGCGGCACGACGGTTTCAAGGAGTTCCAGCGCGCGCTCGCCCTCACCGAGAAGCGAATAAACGCAGGCGGCATTATATTGCGCGACCACGTCGTCCGGATCGATCGCAAGCGCGCGAGCCACCCATTCCTTCGCGCGCTCGGGTTCGCCCATGTGCGCAAGTGCCAGCGCGCCGCGATGGGCCGGGCTGGCATTCTCCGGATGCCGCTCGAGCGCGCGTTCGGCCCGCGCGATGCCGATCCGAGCCCAGCGCTGGCGCTCGGCTTCGATCCCGAGCGAGAAGTAACAACCCATCAAATGAATCGGCGAAAAATAGTCGTCCGGCTTGATCTCGGCCGCGCGCAGGAAGAATTCGACCGCTTCCTGAAACCGACCTAACGCAAACAGGAAACGACCATAATATAAGTTCGCTTCATAAAGTGAAGGATCAAGCGCCAGAGCCTGGCGGAACTCGCGACCCGCCTCCTCCGTTTGCCCTTCGTGGTTTAGTGCCAACCCACGTGAGGCATGCGCTTCCGCGAGATTTGGATCAAGGGCCAGCGCCCTTGCGCTCATCTCGAGAATGCTCTCGAGCGGAAACTCCTTTTCGTGCCAGTCCCTGATCGCACATTCGCATTCGGCTATGCCGGCATACGCACGGGCATAGTTCGGGTCGAGTTCGACCGCCTTCAGGAACATCCGGCGCGCAAGCAGCAGATAGGACCGCGTCCAGGTACGCGAGAACTGCCGGCCGCGGAGATAGTAGGTGTAGGCCTCGACGGAGGTGGTCGGATCGCTCTCGATCGCCCTTTTCTCTTCCGGCAGCAGCTTGATCCTGAGCTGGTCGACGATCGCATGCGTGATCTCGTCCTGGATCATGAAAATGTCCGTGAGTTCGCGATCGTAGCGGTCTGCCCACAGATGCCCGCCGGTCTGCGCATCGATGAGCTGGCCGGTGATGCGCACCCGCTCGCCCACCTTGCGGACGCTGCCTTCGAGAATGAAGCGGACGCCGAGTTCCTGGGCGATCTGCTTCACCTTCACCGGCTTGCCCTTGTAGGTGAAGACGGTGTTGCGGGCGACGACGTGCAGGCGTGAAATCTTCGACAGATCGGTGATGATGTCCTCGGTGATGCCGTCGGAGAAATATTCCTGCTCCGGATCGTGGCTCATGTTCGTGAAGGGAAGAACTGCAACCGAAAGCTCATAACCGGGTTCCACCGTGATGGTGGCGGGTTCCGCCGGCTTCTGAGCCGCCATGTCGCCGAAGGAGATGGTGTAGACGCGCACACTCGGGGCGATGTTCTTCAACGCATGCTCGCCCTTATCCACGAAGCCGAGGTCGAGCCGCGAGCCGACGTGATCGCGGACCGACGCCGAAACCGCGATGCCGGAGGGGTCGGCCAAGCCCTCGAGCCTGGCCGCGACGTTTACGCCGTCACCGAAAATGTCGCCGTCTTCGACGATGACGTCGCCGAGGTGAACGCCGATCCTGAGCTCGATGCGCCTGGTCCTTGGGAGGCCTTCATTCCTGGCGAGCATGCCGCGCTGAATTTCCGCCGCACAGGCGACGGCATTCACCACGCTCGAGAATTCGACGAGCATGCTGTCGCCCGCGAGTTTGACGACACGCCCCTTGTGGTTTGCGATCTTGGGCTCCAGGAACTCACGGCGATGTCTTTTCATCGCTGCCAACGTGCCGGCTTCGTCGGTGCCCATGAGACGGCTGTAACCCACGACATCGGCAGCAAGGATAGCGGTCAGACGACGTTCCAAGAGACTCTCGATTTTCATCTTGTGTCCGAACAAGCTAACTTAGCCCCTTATAGTCTGAATGTCGTGCGGATACTTCAGCACCCTCGGATCAGAATAGCGCAGCATCGGCGACGGTTCTGTTTCAAATGGAACCCGCTCAGCGCGGTCTTGGCCAGCCCAGGTTCTGCCTTGCGAACACACGTCGCCGCGGTGAAAGCGATTCCAGCAAAGGCGCGTAACGTTTTCCGCGCGGAATTGCGTGGTTCAAAGAGTTAGATCTACGGCCGCACAAGCACGGTGATCATCATCACCGCGATCGCGAAAACGGCGATCTTCCAGAAATCGCGGCGTTGCCGGAGTCCCGGGATGCCAAGTGGCTTGATGATTTGGACGCCCATCGCGAGCAGCAGGAGTGCCATCAGGATTTTCGACATTCGTTCATTCCCGCAATGCTCTGTTCGCCGTGACGGACCGCGAGGACAAAGCACAATTGGGCGGAAAACGCCTGTGCACTTTTTCTCATCTCTCCCTTCGGCGTCATACCGCCGTCACTTTTCGTCGCATAGAGGGCTATTGTTTCCGCCGCCGATTTGCAATGACAGGCGGCACAAAATCCGGCTGGCAATTGCGGGTACTCGCCCCTAGCTTGCTGACGGCAGAACGATTTTCGGATTGATGATGAGAAAAAACCTGCTTCCCGTCACCGCACTCCTGCTTGGTACCCTGTTTCTCTTTCTTGGAAATGGTCTGCAGAGTCTGCTCCTGCCGGTCCGCGGCACGGCGGAGGGATATCCGACGACCATTCTCGGCCTTCTTGGCACTTCATGGGCCTCCGGCTTCGTTCTCGGCTGCTTCTTCGCACCTAACGTCGTCAAGCGCATCGGCCATGTGCGTGCCTTCAGCGTCTTCACGTCCTTGATCGCGATCATCGCCCTTCTTACCGGCATCTTGGTCGACCCGATCTGGTGGGTTGCGTTGCGCGCGGTCACCGGTTTCTCGACAGCCGGCACGTCGATGATCATCGAGAGCTGGTTGAACGAGCGCGCCACCAATGAAAGTCGTGGCGTAATCTTCTCGCTCTATATCGCGATCACGCTTTTCGGCGTCGTCGGCGGCCAGATGATGATTCCGTTCGGCGAGACGACGACGACCTTCTTTTTCATGATCTGCGGCATTCTCTATTGCGTCGCGATGTTGCCGACGCTGCTCTCCAAGGCCGCCACGCCGCAACCGCTGAAACAGGTCCGGCTCGATCTGCGCGGCCTCTATCGCAATTCGCCGGTCTCCTTTCTGGGCATCCTGCTGGTCGGCATCGCCAACGGCGCCTTCGGCACGCTCGGCGCCGTCTTCGGCCGCCAGGCTGGTCTTTCCGACAGCACCGTGGCGACGATGATGAGCGTGGCGATCTTTTCGGGAGCCATCATGCAGTTGCCTGCAGGCCGTATTTCCGACCGTGTCGACCGGCGTTACGTGCTGGCCGTGCTGGCCGGCATCGGCGCACTTGCAGGTCTTCTGATCTTCCTCGTCGAACCGAGCCAGGTCTGGATCGTCTTGACGCTGATCGCCATCTACGGTGCTGCCGCCAATGCGCTCTATCCGATCGCGGTCTCCCACGCCAACGACTTCGCCACGCCGGAAGAATTCGTCAAGGTTTCGGGCGGCCTCTTGCTGCTTTACGGCATTGGCACGATCATCGGCCCGACGATCGGTGGACCGGTGATGACTGCGACGGGCCCCTATGGCCTGTTCATGATCACCGCCTGCGCGCATATGCTGATCACCGCCTACGCGATGGTTCGCAGCCGCCGGCGTGCGCCGGTTCCGGTCGACGAGCGCGACGCCTTCTCGCCGGTCAATGCCGGTACGCCGACGACGCCGGAAAGCCTCCAGCTTTCGCCGCGTGCCGCGCCGCTGGATGAACTGCGCGACGAGGATGTCAGAGACAACCCCGAGGAAGAGGAGAGATCGAATGAGCCTGTTTGACGACGACCTTCCAAAGAAGAAAACAGCACACGAGATCGGCAGCGATCTGTCGCTGCTCTCGGTCGATGAGCTGACGGCGCGCATCGCGCTCCTGACGGAGGAGATTGCGCGATTGGAAGCCGAACGGACCCGCAAGTCGGCAAGCCGCTCCGCGGCCGACAAGCTCTTTCGGTAGAGGGATGAAGGAAAAGTGTGCGCGGTTTTCCGCCCGCATCCCGCGTCTCAGCTCATAAGAATCGATCACAAGTTGAATGCGCCTTCTTTGTATTCGCGCGTCCTGCTACGCGACCCGAAGTGAATGCAACTTAACGGCAAATTAAGCATTTTCGGTGATTGTCGAGTCATCCGGTTCCCCCGGACTCAGACATTTTCTCCGACTGGCGAATGGGTCTGATTTTTCTCCCTGTTTTACCTTGAGAGCCGCTTTTCGCGGCTCTTTTTTTGTCTTCAGGGCCGCGCGTCCCGTTAGACGCGCAAGGGACGCAGATGCCCTTTGAGCTGCCGCATGATTTTGTCAGCAAGTCGACCCCGATTCCAGGAATCATGCAGTAGTGAACAGGCATTTCAAAGAATTGTGGAGATTAACCCTTTCTTAAGAATACCCTTGCGCGGAATACGGTAAGGGATCATTCTTCAACCATAGAGGGGACCTAGGGGAGCTTTTCCCGGAGTCGCCCGTTACCTGACCGTGATGCGTTTGAACCAGGGAAAACAGGCCATGTCCGAGAGAGGATTGAATACCGTCAGTTTCGCGGGACACGCTGCGTCCTCGGCGCAGTTCAAGGCACTCTATGCAGAAGGCATGGGCCTGGTCGAGGAAACCGCGAGCTATCTCGACGGACCGGGCCGTCTGGCCTCCAAGGCGCTGCCGCGCATGGCCTCGGTGCTCTACGCCGCCGAGTCGATGCGGCTTACTACGCGCCTGATGCAGATGGCTTCCTGGCTCCTCCTTCAGCGCGCCGTCAACAACGGCGAAATGAGCCGCGATCAGGTTCTTTCGGAAAAGAGCAAGGTTCGCCTCGACAGCTTTAACGTCGATCGCAATGCGCCGGGCTGGAACGACCTTCCCGAGATGTTCCGCGACCTGATCGAGCGGTCGCTCCGTCTGCAGAACCGCGTCGCCATACTCGACCGCGAGATTTACCGGCCGCAGGAGGCGACGACCTTCGTTCCCGACAACCAGAACGGCGTCAAGGCGCAGCTCAAGCTGCTGCAGACTGCCTTCGGCACCAACTGACGCCGGCACACCGACCTTCCCAGACAACCTCGAACCCGGCCACACGCCGGGTTTTTCGTGTTGGCCGCGGTCCGGCTTGGGGCAGGCAACAAAAAAGCCCGGCAAAGCCGGGCTTCGAACACGCCGGAGAGGCGAGCGATCAGAGGCCGAGGCCTTCGAAGCGCTTCTTGAACTTGGAGACGCGGCCGCCGCGGTCGACGAGCTGCTGGCTGCCACCGGTCCAGGCCGGGTGCGACTTCGGATCGATTTCCAGGTTCATGGTGGCGCCTTCCGAACCCCAGGTCGAGCGGGTTTCGTATTCGGTGCCGTCGGTCATGACCACCTTGATCATGTGGTAGTCGGGATGGATGTCTGCCTTCATAACAATCTTCCTAGAGTTCCAGGGTCCAATTGTCGCAAGGCATTGCGACTTTGGGACCGAACACGTAAATGAAGCCGCAGACCACCACTGGGCTACGGCTCCCCAATTCGATGCCGTGCCTATACATGAAGGTCTGCGGGATAACAAGTGCCGCGCGGAAGACTTATCAAGGAAGCCCTCCCGCGCTACTGCATGATTTCTTAAATCGGGATCGATTTAAGGACACAATCGTGCAGCATTTCAAAGTGCTACAGCGACCTTAGCGTGTCCAATCCAACGCGCGGCGCTGTAGGCGATCGGGGGTCATGTGTCGAGACGAGAAAACCAACCGCCAGCACGCAGATCCATTCGCCCACTGGCCGCAGTGCTGCCATATCTCGCGCGCTATCGCCGCTTGGTTATCGGAGCGGCGATCTCGCTGACGGTCGCTGCCGTCACCACGCTGACGCTGCCGTTGGCGGTCCGGCGGATGATCGACAATGGCTTCACCAATTCCGATTCCGGCTTCATCAATACCTATTTCTCCATGCTGATGGTGCTGGCCATCGTCCTGGCCCTTGCCAGTGCTACACGCTACTACTTCGTCATCTCGCTCGGCGAGCGTATCGTCGCCGATCTCCGCCGCGATGTCTTCGCGAAGGTCACGCGGCTTTCCGCCTCCTTCTTCGACGTCAACCAGTCCGGGGAGATCGTTTCGCGCCTGACCGCCGACACGACACAGATCAAGTCTGCCGTCGGTGCCACTGCCTCGGTGGCGCTGCGCAATCTGATCCTCTGCCTCGGCGCGATCGGCATGATGATCTATACCAGCCCGAAGCTTTCGAGCCTCGTGCTTGCAGCGATCCCGGTCATTGTTTTCCCCCTCGTCGGTTTCGGCCGGTCCGTCCGCCGACGCTCACGGCAAGCGCAGGACACCCTTGCCACAGCCTCCGCCTATGCCGGCGAGGCTATTGCAGCAGCCCGTACGGTTCAGGCCTTCAACGCCGAGGAAAGCGCCAACCGACATTTCGGCAGCGCGGTGGAAGACGCCTATGGTGCCGCCCGCGCGGCGATCAGGGCGCGGTCGATCCTCACCGGATTCGCCATCACCATGGTGTTCGGCAGCGTCGTCGCGGTGCTCTGGTTTGGCGCGCGCGACGTGCTTGCCGGCACGCTGTCGGCGGGCACGCTGAGCCAGTTCCTGCTCTATTCGGTCTTCGCCGCCGGCAGTCTCGGTGCGCTCTCGGAAGTGTGGGGCGAGCTGTCGCAGGCGGCGGGTGCCGCCGAGCGCCTCAACGAACTGCTGACCGAGGTACCCCAGATCCAGGCGCCCGAGCATCCGATCGCAATGCCCGTGCCGGCCCAGGGCGCCATCGCATTTGCGGATGTCCACTTCGCCTATCCTGCGCGCCCGGATTACAAGAGCCTGAACGGCCTGAGTTTCGCGGTCAAACCTGGGGAAACCGTCGCCATCGTCGGCCCCTCGGGCGCGGGCAAGAGCACGGTCTTCTCGATGCTCCTGCGCTACTATGATCCGGTCAAAGGCACGGTTACCATCGACGGCATCGACGCCCGCATGGTCGACCCCAAGAACTTGCGTGATCGCATGGCCATCGTGCCGCAGGACGTAACGATCTTCGCCGCCTCCGTGCACGACAACATTGCCTTCGGCGCAGCGGATGCGAGCCGGGAAGCCGTCCGCGCAGCAGCCGTCGCCGCGCAGGCTGACGAATTCATCGCGAAGCTGGACCGGGGCTACGACACGCATGTCGGCGAGCGCGGGGTGACACTTTCCGGCGGTCAGCGCCAGCGCATCGCGATCGCGCGGGCAATCCTCAGGAACGCGCCGATCCTTCTCTTGGACGAGGCAACCTCCGCGCTCGACGCCGAGAGCGAGACATTGGTGCAGACGGCGCTCGATGGGCTGATGCGGCAGCGCACGACGATCGTCATCGCCCATCGGCTGGCGACCGTGCTCAAGGCCGACCGCATCCTCGTCATGGATCATGGCCGCGTCGTCGAGGAAGGCACCCATGCCTCGCTGATCCGCCATGGTGGCCTTTACGCGAAACTCGCCCGGCTGCAGTTCGACCACGGCGCGGAATCGCTCTTCGTGGCAGCACGGACTTAGACTTTCGTCGTCCAACCGCGGCTGATCCAACCTCCGCCATTGCACAGCGGGAGCCGGACCCTATTCTTAAGGACCCGGCCTTTCGCGGCCGGCATCGTCACGACGAGTTTGGGAGGATTTCCGCATGGCATTCACGAGACTGACCCGCCGCGCCGCTATCGCCTTCGGCCTGACCGCGCTTTCTGCGCTGAGCCTTGGCACGACGGCGCAAGCGCAGGAGTTTCCGGACCGGTCAATAAACTTGGTCGTCCCCTTCGCTGCCGGTGGTTCGACCGACGTGGTCGCGAGAATCATCGCCCAGAAAATGTCGGAGGATCTTGGCCAGCAGGTGGTCGTCCAGAACGTGGCGGGTGCCGGCGGCAATCTCGGCGCGGCCAACGTCGCGCGCGCCGACCCGGACGGCTATACGATCCTGATGGCGACGGTTGCGACCCACGCGCTCAACCCGCTGATCCTGAAGACGAAGCCCTATGACCCCGAGAAGGATTTCGCACCCATCTCGCTCCTCGTGATCGTTCCGAACGTGCTGGTCGTCAATCCGGAACTGCCGGCCAAGAATGTCCAGGAATTGCTCGCCCTGCTCAAAGCGGCGCCGGACCAGTACAGCTACGCCTCATCCGGCAACGGCACGCCGCTTCACCTCTCGGGCGAGCTCTTCAAGAAAATGGCCGGCGTTGAGATGCAGCATATCCCCTACAAGGGCTCCGGGCCGGCGCTGAATGACGTCATCGGCAACCAGGTTCCGATCATGTTCGACAATCTTCCCTCGTCATCGGGACACATCAAGGCCGGGACCCTGCGGGCGCTTGCTGTCACCACCGCCGAACGCGCGCCGTCGTTCCCCGATATTCCGACGATCGCCGAATCCGGTATTCCGGGTTACGAGACCTATACCTGGAACGCGCTCTTTGCGCCGGCGAACACGCCCCAACCGGTGATCGCGCGACTGAACGAGTCGGCAAAGAAGGCGCTTGCCGATCCGGCGGTCCAGAAGCGCATGGAGGAGTTCAGCGCGAAGATCGTCGGCTCGACGCCCGAGGAGCTCGCCGCGCATGTCAAGGCCGAGCTTGAGAAATGGACACCGGTCGTCCGCGACGCCAATATCCAGATGGATTGACGCTCAAACACCCCTCATCCGGCCTGCCGGCCACCTTCTCCCCGCAAGCGGGGCGAAGGAGACTCGCGACAACCGTCGAGCGTCCAAGTCCCCTCTCCCCGCATGCGGGGAGAGGGTTAGGTGAGGGACAGTCGCGGGCTCAAACATCCGCAGCCGCATTCCGCCCCGCGGCGCGGCCAGAAAAGATGCAGCCGCCGAGGAAGGTCCCCTCGAGCGCGTTGTAGCCATGCATGCCGCCACCGCCGAAGCCAGCCACCTCGCCCGCCGCATAGAGCCCCGGCACCGGCTGCCCGGAAAGGTCCAGCACTTGGCCGGAGAGATTGGTCTGCAGGCCGCCGAGCGTCTTGCGCGTCAGGATGTGCAGCCGAACGGCGATCAGCGGTCCGGCCTTCGGGTCAAGAAGACGGTGGGGCTTCGCGGTTCGCAGCAAACGATCGCCGCGATAGGCCCGCGCCCCGCGGATCGCGATCACCTGGGCGTCCTTGGAGAAGCGATTGACGATCTCGCGGTCTCGCGCCTCGATCTGCGCTCTCAGGTGCGAGGCCGGAAGCCGGTTCTCGCCCGTCAGCCAGTTCATCCCTTCGACGAGATCCTCCAGCCGGTCGCGCACGACGAAGTCCTCGCCCTTGTCCATGAAAGCCTGGACCGGGCCGGGCGGATTTCGCCCAAGCCGCTTCAGGAGAAGCGCCAAGCTCTTGCCCGTCAGATCGGGATTTTGCTCCGACCCGGAAAGGGCGAACTCCTTCTTGATGATCGCTCTTGTCAGGATGAACCAGCTGTAATCGTGGCCGCTGCGGCGGATCGCCTCCAAGGTGCCTACTGCATGTCGCCTTTAATCGTAGCCGATTAAAGGACAAAGACATGCAGCAATTCAAAGTGCTACAGCGTCCTTTGCGCGTCTGAAAAGACGCGCGGCGCTGTAGCGTATCGAAACCCGGCATTGCAGGTGCTGCAAAGCGGTTGCCGTCGGCATCGCACCAGAATGAGGACGGCCCCGGCAGAATGCGAATGCCGTGATCCGGCCAGATCGGGTCGAAGTTCTTGAGACCTTCGGTGTAGTGCCACATGCGGTCGGCGTTGATGACGGAGCCGCGCGCTCGGGCTGCAATTTCTAACATGCGGCCGTCGACGTGATGCGGCACGCCGCTCACCATCGTCGCCGGCGGTTGCCCGAGCCGCTTGCGCGGCCAGTTTCGGCGCACGAGCTCGTGATTGCCGCCGATGCCGCCGGAGCTCACGATGACCGCTCCGGCCGAGATCTCAAAGTCACCGACGACGTCGCGGGCGCTGCGCTCTCCCCGCGCCACCGGGTCCGCCTTGAGTATCGCCCCGCGCGCGCCAGTCACCACACGATCGGTCGTCACCAATTCGTCCACCCGGTGGCGAAAGCGAAACCGCAACAAGCCGCGGCTTTCCGCTTGCCGGGCGAGTCGGACAAAGGGTTCGAGAACGGCGGGACCGGTGCCCCAGGTCACGTGGAAGCGCGGAACCGAATTGCCATGGCCGTGGGCGAGCCCGCCTCCGCGTTCGGCCCAGCCGACCACCGGGAACCAGCGAAGCCCAAGCGAATGCAGCCAGGAGCGCTTCTCGCCGGCGGCGAAGTCGAGATAGGCATCGGCCCAGAGCCGCGGCCAATGGTCTTCGGGCCGATCGAATCGCGACGAACCCATCCAGTCCTGCCGCGCGAGATCGCGATGGTCGCGAATTCCCATGCGCCGCTGCTCGGGACTGTCGATGAAGAACAGTCCTCCAAGCGACCAGAAAGCCTGGCCACCGAGGTTCTGCTCCCCCTCCTGATCGAGAACGATCACCTTGCGGCCACGGGCCACAGCTTCGGACGCCGCCACGAGCCCGGCAAGGCCCGCACCGATGACCAGCACATCACAATCCATGAAAGGCGCCCTCCCTACAGCGCCGTGCGTCTTTCAGACGCACAAAGGCCGCTGTAGCGCTTTGAATTGCTGCATGATTTTACCTTGATCGGATCCGGTTCACGGAATCATGCTGCAGCAGCATCCTTCGACGTAACTGTTACGCAGACGTCAAGGTCAATTCAAGGGATCGGAGCCGCCGCTATTTCTCCGTCAGCTTCAGCTCGATACGCCGGTTCTGAGCCCGAGCTTCAGGGTTATCACCCTCGGCGATGGGCTGAAATTCACCGAAGCCTGCGGCGACCAGCCGGTCCGCCGGCACGCCCCTGGACATCAGGAACTTCACGACCGATGTCGCACGGGCGGACGACAGCTCCCAGTTGTCGGCAAAACGGCCGGATCCCGAAAGCTGTACATTGTCGGTATGGCCATCGACGCGCAGGACCCAGTTGATCTCGGCGGGGATTTCCTTCGCGAGGTCGAGGAGCGCCGCGGCGAGTTTGGCCATCTCCGCCTGCCCCTCCGGATTGAGGTCGCTGCTGCCTGAGGGGAAGAGCACTTCCGACTGGAAGACGAAGCGATCGCCGACGATGCGGATGTTTTCGCGGTCGGAAAGGATTTCCCGCAATCGACCGAAGAAGTCGGATCTGTAACGGTTAAGCTCCTGCACGCGCTGGGCAAGCGCAACATTCAGGCGGCGGCCAAGATCGGCGATCTTGGCCTGGGACGCCTGATCCTTTGCCTCCGACGCCTGAAGGGCCCCTTCGATCGCCGCAATTTGATTGCGCAGCGCCGCAATCTGCTGGTTCAGGAGCTCAATCTGGCTCATCGCACGGGCGCTGACCTGCTTTTCCGATTCCAGCTCCGATCCCAGCCGGCCGATCTTCTGGTTGGCCGCTTCGGTGCTGCCGGCGCCTTGGTCGAGCAACGCCTGCAGGCGCGAGCGCTCGTCTTCGGACTGGGTAAGCGAGGCCTGGAGGTTGGCAAGCGAATCCTCGAGATCCTGTTTGCCGCTCTTTTCCAGTGCGAGAAGCTGCGTCAGTTCGTTGATCTGGCTGTTCAGCCGGTTCAGCACCTCGTCCTTGCCGCTGATTTCCCGCCCAAGCAGGAATTGCGCCAGCACGAAGACGCTCAAGAGAAACATGATCGCCATCAGCAGCGTCGACAACGCGTCGACGAAGCCCGGCCAATAATCGATCGTTCGGTGACTGCGACCTTTGCGTGCAAGGGCCATGGGCTCAGTCGCCTCCGCTCTCGTCTACGCGGCTGAGCTGCGCAATCGACTTGTCGCCGTGCACCGTGATCCTCTCGGCCTGGCCGATGCGCGATGTCAGCTTGTCGAGCGTCTTGCGCATCGCCTTCGCTTCCTCCTGCTGCGCTTCGATCCAATCCCGGAGCATCTGCTGCTCGCCGCGCATATTCTTGACGAGGCCCTGGATGCCTTCGGCCAACGAGGCCATCGCGGCCGTCGTGCGCTGGTTTGCGCCACCCTCCTGGTTGAGCCGCGTGATCTGATCGGTCAGCCGGCGCAGTTCCTCGATGGGCGGCTCTCCTGCAATACTGATCGGCGAGGACATTCCCGATCCGACATCGGTCACCGAGGAAAGCCAGTTTTCGAGTTCCGTGTAGAAGCGGTTCTGGGCGCGGCCGGCCTGCAGGTCGAGGAAACCGACGATCAGCGATCCGGAAAGGCCGAAGAGCGAGGCGGAAAAGGCCGTTCCCATGCCGCTGAGCGGCGCGGACAAGCCGCTCTTCAGCGAACCAAGCAAATCTTCGGTGCTGCCGCTGCCCGCGTCCAGGGACTGGATGACGGTGTTGATCGAGCCGATCGTGCCGAGCAAGCCCCAAAAGGTGCCGAGGAGGCCAAGGAAGACGAGAAGGCCGGCGAGATACCGAGTTATGTCGCGCGATTCGTCGAGGCGCGTCGCAATGGAATCAAGGATCGAGCGCAGCGCGATCGTGGAAATCGCTGTCGTCTGGCGACCGCCAATCAACGACCGCATTGGCGCGAGCAGGACCGGATCGCGCCCGACCTTGTCGGCGCTTCCCGCGGCACGAAACGAATTGAACCAGCGGACCTCGGGCCGCAGGCCCAGGACGTGGTTGAAGGCGAGCAGAATGCCGATCAGCAGAACGCCGAGAATGAGCCCATTGAGGCCCGGATTGCCGGCGAAGGCATCACGGGCCTGCCGGAAGAGAATGGCGGCGACGAAACCGACGATGATCAGAAAGAGGACCATCGTCCAGAAATAGGGCATGGGGCTCGAGAGCTTGTGCGGATTGTAGTTCTCCTCCACGTTCTCCCGACCGCTCCATCCGGACAGATTGAGTTTCGTCATAGGTTAGCCAGACTCCCGGGTTCACTCCAGCACCGCGCGCCCTCAGACACGCAAGGGTTGCCGCAACACTTTGAATTGCCGCGGCATTTCTCGAAATCAAGTCCGACTCGAGAATTGCGTAGTCAGCCGCGGCACGGCACCGCTCCGGCCCGGAGACTAGTGGAACTTTGCGCCAAATTGAAGGGAAAACGAAGGCCCCCGGGACATAACGCACCGGAGGCCGCAGACCCTAACGAACAGGCTGTTGTTTACTTCGCCGGGATCGGGCGATGGATCACGTCACGCAGCGCCTTGGCGATATATTCGTTGCCGCAAACGACCGAGCCGTCCTCGACCGGCTTGCTGCCGCCGTCGACATCGGTTGCCCAGCCGCCGGCCTCGCGGATGAGCAGGATGCCGGCCGCAATATCCCACGCGGCAAGATCCCGTTCCCAGTAGCCGTCATAGCGGCCTGCGGCCACGTAGGCGAGATCGAGCGAGGCGGAACCGAAACGCCGGATGCCGGCAACTTCGCCCATGACATGGCGAAGTTCGATCAGATATTTGCCGTGATTGCCGCGGCCAAGATGCGGCGTCCCGGTGGCAATGACGGCATCCGAGAGGTTCTTGCGGGCGCCGACGCGCAGCCGGCGGTCGTTGAGGAAAGCACCACCGCCCTTTTCGGCGGTGTAGAGTTCATCCGTTGCCGGATTGAAGACGACGGCACCGACGATCTCGCCTTGACGCTCCAGCCCGATCGAAACGGCAAAATGCGGGATGCCATGCAAGAAGTTGGTGGTGCCGTCGAGCGGGTCGACGATCCAGCGATGCGCGCCGTCGGTCCCCTTGATCTCCTCGCCCTCTTCGCCGAGGAAGCCATAGGTCGGCCTCGCCTTCAACAGCTCTTCGCGGATGATCCGTTCGGCCTTGCGGTCGGCTTGGGAAACATAGTCGCCCGGTCCCTTCAGTGAGACCTGAAGGTTCTGCACTTCACCGAAATCGCGCGCCAGCGACTTGCCGGCCTTGAATGCGGCCTGGACCATGACATTGAGAAGGGCAGAACGGGCCATGTGGCGATCCTTATGATAGCGAAGGCCGGTCGAGCGCTCTCGAACCGGACATTGAACCTCTGTGACGTGTCTCGCCAGGCGCAAGCGAAGCTGCGAGTTTCGTCGTCAAAAAACCGAGTGAAGTCACTCCGTCCGCAGGGCCGAAATCAGAAATGGGGAGGCTGCGGACAAAACCGCGGCTTCAAGACCACAAAAGCCGCAGAAGTTCAAGCGAAATAGCATTGCGGCCGGTAGACCACGCCCGTGACTGCCATCTTGGCGCAGCTCGCGTCAGGAAGAACGAAACTTGTTCGCGGCGGCGAGCGCTGACTTCTGCTGCGTTTCGGTGAGGCCGAGATAGAAATCCTCGAGCGCATCGTCCTTGAGGCCGGCGCGGCGCGACAGCACGTACCACTTCGCCGCCTCGACCGGATCGGGGCGCGTGCCGATCGCGTTGACATAGAGGTGCGACAGCCGGTTCTGCGCGACGACATTGCCGCTTTCCGCCGCGCGCTTCATCCAGGCGAAGCCTTCTTCGAGGTTGCGGTCGCCGGCGATCCCTTCGACGAACCAGATGGCGATGTCGAGCTGTGCGGTATCGTAACCGGCGCGGGCGGCGCGCAACAGCCATTCGCGGGCACGCGCGCGCTTGCTCTCCTCTATGCCGTCGACATTGATATAAATCTGCGAAAGGGCATATTGCGCATCGGCGATGCCCTGCTCGGCGGATTTCTCGTAATAGGGCATTGCCGCCTTCAGGCCCTTCTCGCCCGGCATGTCGGCAACCAGCGTTTGCCCGTAATTGAACTGGGCCGAAGCATTGCCGAGATCGGCCGCCTTCTTCATCAGCTCTTCGGACTTTTTCCTGTCGCGCTTGGCGTAGCGCCCCTCCATCAGGATCAGGGCATATTTGAACATGGCCGCCGGATCGCCGTTATCGGCAGCCTGGCCGTACCAGAAGGCGGCCTGCTCGGCGTTGCGGGCAATGCCAAGGCCCTGCTCGAGGATCGATGCAACCAGCGTCTGGGCAGCGGGATCGCCGAGCTGCGCCCGCGGGAGCGCCAGATCCATCGCCGTCAGATAGTAGCCGCGCTGGAAAGCGCCATAGGCATCGTCCACCTTTCCGGTGAATGGTTTTTCCGCCGGAAGCGCCGGCAATTGTGCGCCCATGCGATCGATGACGTTGACGCCCTTGGAAGGCGTGTTGCCGTCTCCGGCCGTCGTTTTTTTCGGCGCCGGGGTCTCGAGCTTCTGCTGCGGAGCCGCAGCTTCCGGCAGGATCGCTCCGTTGAAGGGCGTGATCCGCCCGCGCTTTGGTACATTCCCCTCGTCCGGGACCCCCTCGTCCGCAGGCGCGCCCGTCGTCGGCTGCTGCGCGCGAACCGGCACCGCCGCGAGTGCGACGGCCATGAGAAGGACTGCAACCCGGCTGGGCTTCGACGACAAGCGGCTCAACATCGGACCGTCTTAATCTTCAAACCGTGGCGCTTTTTCGTCAAGCAGCGCGTTGACGGCAGCGACGACCGCCGGCGCCTGCTCCGGGTCGCCAAAGACGGCGAGACGTAGCGCCACGAATTCCGCCCCCGTCTCGGCGACGGCGAGCGCCGACTGCGGATCCGTGCCGCCCATGACGACACAGGGGATCTCGATCATCGACGCCCACCATTCGGCAAGCGCCAGATTTTTCGGATGCGGCTCCGGCTTGATGTCGCCATCGGTGCGACCGAAGAAGACGTAATCCGGCCTGACTTCGCCGATTTCGAGCGCATGGTGGCGGTCAGAGGCATTGCCGCCTCCAACGATCAGCTTCGGCGTGTGCTTCTCGATCGCATCGCCGAGCACATCGGGTCCCCCGACGATATGCAGGCCATCCGCCTTGGCGCGTCCCGCGACGCGCGTGTCACCCTCGATCAGCGCCGCCACGCCGGCTTTCTGGATCACCGGCACCAAGAGTTCGGCGTGCTGCTGGAACTCGGCGTCGCTTAGGCCGTATTGCGGCAGGATGACGGACGCCACGTCGCCTCCCCGCAAAGCGTCGGCCAGCACCTTCGAACGCTGTGCGAGATCCGTCATTTCCGGCACGACCAGCACGAGGCGGCAGCGGTTTTCTACATTGCTCATGATATCCGTTCCCTGCGGCGCCTGCTTCACTGCATGATTGCTTAAATCGGAATCGATTTAAGTACAAAATCATGCAGCACTTCCAAGTGCTACAGCGACCATGATGCGTCCGATTGGACGCGCGGCGCTGTAGGCGCGAAAGCCGCCACTCGATTTCGTTCGGGAAAACCGATAGACGGAGATGACAAAAGGATCAACCGCCACACATGCTTCCGGATTTCGACTTCTATCTCGTCGCCATCCCCGCAGTCCTGCTCGTCGGCCTCAGCAAGGGCGGCATGGGAGAGGCGCTTTCCTTGATGGGCGTTCCGATCCTGTCGATGGCGGTATCGCCTGTTCAGGCAGCGGCGCTGTTGCTGCCGATCCTCATCGCCATGGATGTCGTATCCCTGTGGATCTGGCGCAAACATGGTGACAAGAAAACGCTCACGATGCTGCTGCCCGGCGCAATCGCCGGCATCGCCATCGGCTGGGCGACCTCCGCCTATGTGCCGCGCGAGGCCTTGAGGCTGATCATCGGCCTCATTACGGTTCTCTTCGTGCTGCGCTATGTCTATACCGTCTGGCGCAGCCGCAATGGTGCCCCGATCGCGCCCAAGACGCAGCGTGCCGGACCAGCTGCCCTCTGGGGCTCCTTTGCCGGTTACGGCAGCTTCGTCGCCCATGCCGGCGGCCCGCCCTTTCAGATCTACGCATTGCCGCTGAAGCTCGATCCGCGTGAATATACAGGCACCATCGTGCGCTTCTTCGCGGTCCTCAACGCGGTGAAACTCATTCCCTATTTCGCCCTCGGCCAGCTTGATATCAGCAACCTGAAGACATCCGCCACGCTTTTTCCGCTGGCGATGGTGGCGACTGCCTGCGGCGCCTGGATCGTCCGCCGGATGAAGCCGCAGGTCTTCTATCCATTCATGTACACGATGGCGTTTATCGCCGGGTCGAGACTCGTCTGGGACAGCGTTGCGGGTCTCATTGCCGCCAGGTGACGCTCGCGAAATTGTTGCATAGCAAAATCGATTATGCCGCATCGCACAATTTTCTTGCTGCTTATGGAGAATTCGCTTAACGTCTGGCCATGACCATTGCGGACCCATTCGATGCCATCGCGGATCCGAACCGGCGCTACCTGCTGGAGGAACTGCGACGCGCGCCGAAGACGGTGAACGAATTGGCCGAAGGCTTGCCAATCAGCCGACCGGCAGTGTCGCAACACCTGAAGGCGCTGCTCGACTGCAATCTCGTGTCGGTTTCATCGAGCGGAACGCGGCGGATCTATGCGATCCACAAGCCGGGCTTTGACAAGCTGAACCTGTGGCTCGACCAGTTTTGGTCCTAATGCATGTCGCTCAAAAAGTGCACAGTGGTTTTGGGATAACGACATGCATAAGGAAGAAGGTCTGAAACTGAATGCCCGACAGAAATAGACCGGGCGTCAGGCCCGGTCGAGTGTTCCGTATATTCCGTGATGGGATTGGTTCTTGACCTTGTTGCGTTGTCACTGGGAAAGAAGACAACGCCACCCGAAATACCGTTCAGAATCAGTGAGTCGAGGAACGGAGTCTTTCGATTTCGTCCTTGATGCGCAGCTTCCTCCGCTTGAGGTCGCTGATCAACTCGTCCTCGCAGGACGGTGAGTTGAGAGCTGCGTGGAGCTCCTGTTCCAGGGCGCCATGTTTTTTCTCAAGCGTTGCAAGATGAGCCTCAATGGTCATTTGGCAGTCCCTTCCTTTTGCTTGCATCCGGCAGGTAAATGCCGGATGGTCCATGGTTTGTAACCTTACCAGTCTGCCATGCCATTTTTCATTTGTCGAAGGCGAAATGATGACGTCTGATAACTTCCCGTTACCGCCCAAGATGTGGTAGAGCGGCGCATGAAAATTCCGGATCGCAGATCAAATGCGATCGGGCTTATGGGGATCGTTTTGCATGCCGGACCAGGACCAGGCCGAACTCAGACTGACCATCGCGCGCCTGAGGCAGGAACATGAAGACTACGACGTCGCCATCAACGCCATGATTGAGACCGGCTGCGACGCCTTGCGCATCCAGCGCATGAAGAAGAAGAAGCTGGCCATCAAGGACAAGATCAGCAAGATCGAAGACCAGATCATCCCCGACATCATCGCCTGAAACGGATCAAGACCGACGTGACAGACACGACCACCCCGCCCGTCGCCATCATCATGGGAAGCCAGTCGGACTGGGAGACGATGAAGAACGCCGCCGACACGCTCGAAGCGCTCGACATCGCCTACGAGGCCCGCATCGTCTCCGCGCACCGCACACCGGACCGGCTCGTAAGCTTCGCCAAGGGCGCGCGTGACGAAGGCTTCAAGGTGATCATCGCCGGCGCCGGCGGCGCGGCGCACCTGCCGGGCATGTGCGCATCGATGACACCGCTGCCGGTCTTCGGCGTCCCCGTGCAGTCGAAGGCGCTTTCCGGTCAGGACAGTCTGCTGTCGATCGTGCAGATGCCGGCCGGTATTCCCGTCGGCACGCTGGCGATCGGGAAGGCCGGAGCGATCAATGCGGCGCTGCTTGCCGCCGCCGTCCTCGCACTCGGCGACGACGATCTCGCCGACCGCCTCGACGACTGGCGCGAACAGCAGACCGTCTCGGTAGCCGAGTACCCGGTGGACGAGGCATGAAGACCATCGGCATCATTGGCGGCGGTCAGCTCGGCCGCATGCTGGCGATGGCGGCTGCCCGCCTGAATCTCCGCACCGTCATCCTCGAACCGCAGCCGGACTGTCCCGCTGCACAGGTCGCGAACGCCCAGATCGTCGCGCCTTACGACGACGCGCACGGGCTTGACCAGCTCGCCGCGGTCTCGGACCTCATCACCTATGAGTTCGAAAACGTACCTGTCTCCGCAGCCATAAGGTTGGCCGCCACGCGCCCGGTCTTCCCACCGCCGAAGGCGTTGGAAGTGGCGCAGGACCGGCTCGTGGAGAAGCGTTTCATCAATGACTGCGGTATCGCCACGGCGCGCTTTCACGCCGTCGACAGCCAGGCCGACCTGGAGCTGGCGCTTGCCGACTTCGGCGGCTCGGGCGTGCTCAAGACCCGGCGGCTCGGCTATGACGGCAAGGGCCAGCGCGTGTTCCGCTCGACCGCGGACGACCCCGCCGGCGCCTTCATGGCCCTGGGGCAGGTGCCGCTCATCCTGGAAAGCTTCGTGCCGTTCGAGCGCGAGATCTCGATCATCGCTGCGCGCAGCCCCGACGGCAGCAACGCCTGCTTCGACCCGGCAGAGAACGTGCATCGGAGCGGCATCCTGCATACGTCCACCGTGCCCGCGGCGGTGGGCGCCGGCACGGCAGAGGCTGCGCGAGCGGCGGCGACCGCCATACTCGACGCGCTCGGCTATGTCGGCGTGATCGGAGTCGAGTTCTTCGTGCTGGCCGATGGCAGCGTCGTCGCCAACGAGATGGCTCCGCGCGTCCACAATTCCGGCCATTGGACGGAAGCGGCCTGCGTCGTCTCACAGTTCGAGCAGCATATCCGCGCGATCGCCGGCCTGCCGCTCGGCGACCCGTCGCGTCATTCGGACTGCGTGATGCAGAACCTCATCGGCGACGATGTTGCGGAGGTCCCAGGCCTGCTTGTCGAACGCAACGTGCTCGTTCACCTTTACGGCAAAGCCGAAGCACGCGCCGGCCGCAAGATGGGCCATTTCACCCGCCTGACCTGAGGGAACGCCACAGATTTGCGCTGTGCGGAAGGAAAATCCCCTGTCTTGCGGTTGACACGATAAGGGCGACACGGTATGTGCCTGCCTACTTGGAGCGCGCTGAATGGCGCGCTTTTGATTGTTATTACCGGGCGAATTTTCGTTCCCCGAAACCTGCGGATCAGGAAAATGAAGATCAAAAATTCGCTCAAGTCGCTGAAGGCCCGTCACCGCGAAAACCGTCTGGTTCGTCGCAAGGGCCGCGTTTACATCATCAACAAGCAGAACCCGCGCTTCAAGGCACGTCAGGGCTGACGCCCCGGGCAGCAATCGCGTTGCCCTGCCTGATTGGCGGTTCGCTTCTGGTGATCCCCCATATTTGATTTGATCTTGTTCCATGGCGGGCTACGATGTCCGCCATGCGTATTTTTGTGACCTCGATTCTGGCATGTCTTGCCGCGCTCGCCGCCTCCCCCGGCAATGCGCAGGCCGCAGAGCCTGCGCCGCAAACGGAAACGGCAAACCTCACAACACCGAAGCAGCGCCTCGATTCCTTGTTCGCCGACCTGAAGAAGGAACGCGATGAAGCCAAGGCGCGACAGGTGGCCGACCGCATCCGCATGGAATGGCAGGATTCCGGCAGTGCCACGGTGAACCTCCTGATGCAATGGGCCGACAAGGCGATTGCCGACGACAAGAAACCCATCGCACTCGACATTCTCGACCAGGTGATCGCTCTTGCTCCGAATTACGTGGAAGGCTGGAATCGCCGCGCCACCTTGCACTATCAAATGGGCAACTACCGCAAGTCGATGTCCGACATAAATCGGGTGCTCGCGATCGAACCACGGCATTTCGGTGCCCTTGCGGGCATGGCCACGATGCTCAGCGCCGCTGGCAAGGACGAGCTGGCGATGCGGGCCTGGCAACAGTTCCTCGACATCTACCCGTCGGATCGAAAGGCACAGGAGCAGCTGGGCGAGCTGGCCGAGAAGCTGGCGGGCAGCCGGACTTGAGCCGCGACGACAAGCTTATCCATCCTGGAGCATCTCGCTTTCAAGTGGAATCACTGAAAGCGGATAAGATGCTCTAGAATCCAAGTGCTGGAGCGTCCTCTGTGCGTTCACTTGAACCTACGGCGCTCTAGATGAGGCAGATTCGCCGAAGTGACCCGGACAGCGCTAGCCTGGGCTTGCTTCCAAGGGCACATGCGTAGAACCTGCATCTTTCTCAAACGCAAATTGGGGAAGACCGATCCGATCATGCTCGCGGCGTTGCTGCTTCTCGCCATCCTGACGATTGCCAGTGTCGGCTATAGTGTCTGGCAGGCACGACGCATATCCGCCCTCTTCCCAAACCGGGGCGCCCTCGTCGATGTCGGCGGCTTCCGCATGAACTGCGTCCACCTCTCCGGACCCGGCAGCCCCGATCTACCGCCGATCGTCTTCATCCACGGCGCCGGCGGCAATCTGCTCGATCAGATGCATGCTTTCAGGCCGGCACTCGAGGGCCGGGCGGAGCTGCTTTTCGTCGACCGGCCGGGCCACGGCTATTCGGAGCGGGGCGGAAGCGTCAATGGCCGGCCGGACGGTCAGGCGAAGGCGATCGCCAGATTGATGGAAAAACGCGGCATCGAGCGCGCCATCGTCGTGGGCCATTCCTTCGGCGCTGCGATTGCCGCAAGTTTTGCGCTCCACCACCCTGAACGAACCGCAGGTGTCGTTCTTCTCGCACCGGCGACACATCCCTGGCCCGGCGGAATCGACTGGTACTTCGCATTGGCGACGCTGCCCGGCCTCGGCTGGCTCTTCGCCCACACGGTTGCCACGCCGCTCGGCCTGCGCCGCATCGACAGCGCTACACGCTCGATCTTCTCACCCAATGAGCGCCCACTGGATTACGTCGGCAAGACCGCTCCGCATCTGGTGCTGCGGCCGATGACCTTTCTCAACAATGCGATCGACGTTGCCAACCTGCATGCCTATGTGACGCATGTCTCTCCGCGCTATGCCGAGATCGCGGCACCGACGGTCATCATCACCGGCGACAGCGACGCCATCGTTCTGGCCGATATCCATGCGCGCAGCCTTGCGCGCGACATTGCCGGATCGGAGCTGCTATGGGTCGCCAATCTCGGTCACAAGCCGGACTACGTGGTGACGGACCTCGTCATTGCAGCGATTGAGAAACTGGCCGGCAAGCCGCGGGACCTTCAAGAGGCAGCACGGCGGGCCGAAGCCCGCCTTGCGGTCAACGACGCTTCAATGCAGGAAGAGCCTTATACGCCGGTCAGCCCATCCGAGCCGATATAGGCGATGCGCAGCATGTTGGTGGCACCCGGCGTTCCGAGCGGGACACCGGCGGAGATGATGATGCGGTCGCCCGGCTTCCCGAAACCCTCCGCCGCGACGATGCGGCAGGCCCGGTTGACCATGTCGTCGAGATCTTTTGCATCCTCGGTTACGACGCAGTGCAGGCCCCAGACGACCGAAAGGCGCCTTGCGGTCTCGACAATCGGCGACAGCGCGATGACCGGCACCTGTGGCCGCTCGCGTGCGGCGCGCAAGCCCGTTGCGCCGGATGAGGTATAGCAGACGATCGCCGCGAGCTTCAGCGTCTCCGCGATCTGGTGCGCCGCGAGAGAAATAGCATCGGCTCCGGTCGCCTCCGGCGGCGTGCGCTGCGCATAGATGATGCCCGGATAGTGCGGGTCGAGCTCGACATTGCTCGCGATCGAAGCCATGGTCGAAACCGCCTCGACCGGATACTCGCCGGAAGCGGATTCGGCCGAAAGCATCACCGCGTCGGCGCCTTCGAACACAGCCGTGGCCACGTCGGACACCTCCGCACGGGTCGGAACCGGCGAGGAAATCATCGACTCCAGCATCTGGGTGGCGACGACCACCGGCTTGCCGGCACGCCGACAGGCGCGCGTCAGCTGCTTCTGCAGGCCGGGAACGGATTCGAGTGGCATCTCCACGCCGAGGTCGCCGCGCGCCACCATCAGCGCGTCCGAAAGCTCGATGATCTCGTCAATGCGTTCGATCGCCTGCGGCTTTTCGATCTTCGACATCAGGCCGACACGGCCGCGGGCAATCTTGCGGACTTCGGCGAGATCTTCCGGCCGCTGGATGAAGGAGAGCGCCACCCAGTCGACCTGCCCCGTCGCCAGCACGGCATCGAGATCGACGCGGTCCTTCTCGGTCAGCGCGCCGACGCCGAGCAGCGTGTCGGGCAGGCTCACGCCCTTGCGGTCCGATATCCTCGTACCGGAAACAACGGTCGTGACGATGCTCTTGCCGTTCGTCTTCTCGGCCCTGAGGTGCAGTTTGCCGTCGTCGATCAGCAGGCGATCGCCGGGCTTCACCGCCTCGAGGATTTCCGGATGGGGAAGATAGACGCGCGTGTTGTCGCCGGGGATCTCCTTGTTATCGAGCGTGAAGGTCTGCCCGATCTTGAGCTCGACCTTGCCCTCGGCAAACTTGCCGACGCGCAGCTTGGGCCCCTGCAGATCGGCCAGAATACCGATCGGTCGGCCGCAACGGGATTCGACACTGCGGATCTTCTCGATCAGCGAGCGCATGACGTCATGGCTCGCATGGCTCATATTGATACGGAACAGATCGGCTCCCGCCTCATGCAGCCTCTGGATCATCTGCTCGTCGGCCGACGCCGGCCCGAGCGTGGCGAGGATTTTGACTTTTCTGTTCCGCTTCATCAATTCTGGCTTTCCTGCGTGCCGGGCGTGTCGGAAAGCTGAACCATCCAGCTGCCCTGCCGCCCCGTGTCATATTCCTTGAATCCCATACGCTGGAAGCCGCGCGCGAAGCAGTCCTGCACGCCGGTGATCTTGAACTCGTTCTCGGCCACGCACATGTTGACCCCGCCGGTCCAGCGGCCGCCACGAGCCGCATCTTCCGCGTAGAGATAATAATATCTGGATTGAAGCTCGCCCTCGATCAGGGTCGCGCAGGTCGTTGCCGGCACCTGCCACCAGCCTTCGGTCACCCAGCCGTCCTTGGCGCGGTAGCCGATCGCCACGCCAACCAGGGTTTGCGTGCCGTTGCAGACACGAAAATCGGCATGAGCCTCGTCCGCGAAGATAAACGACCCAGAGGTTGCCAATAAAAACAGGAGGGTAGCCCAGAACGTTCCCAGGCCCGGTTTCGCTTTGGAAAAAGGATATCTAGACACGGCTTCCAACGGAACTCCGTTTTGATTTGCGTGGCACTTTCTTGCGATGCCCAGCCCTGAAAGTCAACGCAACACTAATCGATTACAATTGGCATTCTGGTGACAAAAGGCACAAGAGTTTCGCCTTTTTCTTGCGAAGGGCCGTTCTGCATGCGATCAGGAACTCGCGTTCGCAGATCGAGCAGGAGCGGCATGCAGGACTATTCCCCTTACGAGATCATTGAAGGCAATCCGGCGAATGGTCTCGTTCTTCTAGCCGACCACGCCATGAATCGTCTTCCGCCGGAATATGGAAGGCTTGGCCTTCCCGACAGTGCCTTCACCCGACACATCGCCTATGACATCGGCGTCGAACCGCTCACACGGGAATTGGCCGCAGCGCTCGATGCGCCGGCCGTGCTCGGCTGCTTTTCGCGGCTGCTGATCGATCCGAACCGCGGCGAGGACGATCCGACGCTGATCATGAAGATCTCCGACGGCGCGATCATCCCCGGCAACCATCCGATCACCGACGAGGAATGGGAGAACAGGCTGAACCGCTTCCACCGTCCGTACCACCAGGCCGTTTCCCAAACCATCGCGCGGGCTGCCGCAGCAGGCGGCAAGGCGCCGCTGGTCATCTCGCTTCATTCCTTCACGCCGGCCTGGAAGGCTGTCGCCCGGCCGTGGCACGCCGCAGTGCTCTGGGACAACGATCCGCGCGCCGTATTTCCCTTGATCGAACGGCTCGAAGCAGCGGGCGATATCGTCGTCGGCAACAACGAGCCCTATGACGGGGCGTTGCGCGGAGATACCATGTATCGGCATTGCATGACGCCGGGCATTGCCCATGCGCTGATCGAGATCCGCCAGGACCTGATCGCCGACGCGACCGGCGTCGCTGCCTGGGCCCGGCGCCTCGCCCCCATCCTGGCGGAGCTCAACGGCTTGCCGACGCTGCACGGCTATCAGCGCCACCCCTCGCGCACGGGTGCATACGACGACTGACCGCTGAAGCTTCCTTAAATCGCGCCGATTTGAGGATAAAACGTTCAAAGTACTACACAGCCGTTTGCACGTCTGCTCGGACGGGCGTCGCCGCAGAGGAGACCATCATGACCGAACTCAGTCAGGATCAGCAGATCGCCTTCGAGGCCGCGGCCTTCCGGCGGCTCGTGGCGCATCTGCGCGAGCGCAGCGACGTCCAGAACATCGACCTGATGAACCTTGCCGGCTTCTGCCGCAACTGCCTCTCCAACTGGTATCGCGAGGCGGCGGAGGCCTCCGGCATGGAAATGAGCAAGGACGATTCGCGCGAGATCATCTACGGCATGCCGTATGAGGAATGGCGTCAGCGGTATCAGACGGACGCATCCGCCGACCAGAAGGCCGCTTTCGAGCGCAACCGCCCGAAAGAATAGCTTCCTCGCGATTCCACTCGCGCGGGAGACGCGACGGCGGCGGAAAGCCGCGTCGCAGTTTTCCAGGATCGTGTTCCGGGAAATAGCGCCGTTGTTGCGCAATCGCCCTTGACCTCGGCGGCGGTTCGCGGCAGGTCACAGCACCCAGAAAATTCATTCCCCATAAAAGGAGAAGATCATGTCGGATGCTCACGGCGTCGCACGCGACCAGCTTCGTGCTTTCATCGAACGGATCGAACGGCTGGAAGAGGAAAAGAAGACCATCGCGGACGACATCAAGGATGTCTACGGCGAGGCCAAGGCAATGGGCTTCGACACGAAGATCCTGCGCAAGGTTATTTCCATCCGCAAGCAGGACCATGACGAGCGCATGGAACAGGAAGCGATCCTCGACACCTACCTGCAGGCGCTGGGCATGGTTCCCGCAGCCGAGGACGCAGCATAAGCTCTTCTGGCCGATCTCAACAAAAAGCCCGCCGTCGGCGGGCTTTTTTGTTTTCTCGGGAATGACGGCGATCAGTTGGTGCTGAACTTCTTCACTTCCATGAAGTTCACTGCGTTGCCGCTGAAGCGTGCCGTATCGACTACGCGCACACCACTCGTGAAGCCGGCGGCATAGACCGTTGTTGGCGCTGCGCGAAGGGTCTTGCTGACGAAGCGCGGCGCCTTGACCGGCTTCGAAAGGGTCGCGACGCGACCGGTCGAGAGCGCCCATTCCGAAATGATCTTCTGCGTCAGCTTCGGCTCGGTGCGGACAGACGAGCGGCTGGCTGCCTCGGCATCCTGCTTCTTCGGCCGGCTGCCCTTTGCCGACACCTCGGCTTCGGTGTCGAAGGCGCTATCGAAGATGGTTTCCTTCAAGCTTGCATCCGAGCGGGGCGCATAGGCCGCCATTTCGATCGGCTGTGCGGTCGGCTCGGGTTCTGTCGTCGGCGCAGCAAGCGCCACGCGCGTCGTCGCCTGGGCAGCGGTGTCACGCGGCGCCTCGGCGGATGCCACGACCCGACGATCTGCGAAAGCCGGGACACCAACCTGAGCTTCGGCAACGGCCGCAAGCGCGGCTTCCCCGGCCGGACGCATCCCCGGCACCGGCACGAAACCGAGTGCCTCAGCATCTCCGGCCGCGGCGTCGGCGGACGCCACAAGCGTTCCATTGGCTATCAGCGCATTCATATCGCGACGGTCAAGCATCTGCGGAACCGGCACCTTCAGCGTGCTGAGATCCGCATACTCCGATGGCACGGTCGGCGTCTGCTGCATGGCCGCAGCCAGCGCCTCCTGGGCGTTGTTTTGCGCGGGCGCGACAAGCGCAACCGCTACGCCACCATTTGCCGGCGCATCCTTGAAGGCCGGCCGAGCGGCCGGAACCGGTGCATTGATGTTCTGCTGTTCTTCCGAGGTCTGGCCGGCGACCGAACCCGCGACACCCGGAAGCGCCTCCTGCCCGGCCGGCGCAGATGCAGTCTGAGCCTTGGCCGGAGTCTCGCTTTCGCCGTCTTCCGCAGCGCCGGCGACGATTGCCGCTGGTTCTTCATCCTCGTCACCGCCACCGCCGAAGAGCATGGCGAACAGGTTGCCGCTACGCTTGCCGCTGGCAACGTCACCCGGTCCCTTGGCACCGCCGCCGGCAACCTCGATCGCCGACGCGCCGACCCGCCGCTTGTAATCCGCAACAGCCTGCTGATAGCCCGGCAACGGCTTGCCGTCAGACGGTACGTGCATGGTCTTCCCGTCCGGGAAGAGACGTGCCAGCTCATTGCGGGTCATGCGCGGCCAGGCGCGCACGCCGCCGACGTCCATGTGCACGAAGGGAGAGCCGGAGGTCGGATAATAGCCGACACCACCCACCTGGAACTTCATGCCTATTTCGCGGAGCGACTTGAGCCTCACGTCAGGCAGGTAGAAATCCATCGCCTTGCCGAGCATGTGCTGGCTCTTCTTGGCGACGCCCTTGGAGCGGGACCGCAGCATGCTGTTTGTGGCGGGAGAGCGATAGGCGGAAACGACGTGAATATAGTCGCGCGAGCCGCTCTTCTGGTAGACTTCCCAGACCAGATCAAGAAGCCGCGGATCCATCCTCGTCGGCTCGTTGCGCCGCCAGTCGCGCAGAAAACGGTTGATCTCCTGCAATCCCCTGGAATCGTAGCGGCCGTTGCGCTTGAAGGTGATCTGCGCCTTTTCCTTGGTATGGATGAAATAAAGCTTCAAGGTCCGGGTCTGACCGGCCGCCTCGACCGGAGGCGCCATGCCAGGTGTGACGAGGGACGCCGCCAAAGCGATGGAGGCAAGAACCTGCGGCGCCTTGCGGGCAATCGCCGAGCAGATTCTCCGCGCTAAGAAGCCGACTGGCTTCTTCAAACCGAACAAATTTGGCATTCAATCCCCGTCCGACGGACAACCGTGCTTTGTTGTCTCAGATGACTGTCAAATAAGGTGACAGCATGGCAATTATGCCACAGTCGCCACCGCCCCTTATAATATAGTGAACAGTCCACTAACAAGGTCTAAACGGCGGTGCCCCAATTGCACGGCTAATGAGGCGTGAATGCGTCGAATTTATGCGGCCTCACGCAGCGGATCGTCGGGATCGATGCCGTAATCCTTGAGCTTTCGATAGAGCGTCGAGCGACCGATGCCGAGTTTTCGCGCCACTTGACTCATCTGTCCGCGGTAGAACTTCAGGGCAAAGCGAATCAGTTCCTCCTCGACCTCGGCCAGCTTGCGGACATCGCCACCCTCATCGACGCTGGCGATGGCGTTCTCCAGACGGTTGTCTGGCATCTGCTCCCGGGACGCCGGTTGCTCCGCCACCTTCAAATCCGCATGAGCGTTCGACGCATAGCCGCCGGCGGCCGGGACGCGCTCCGGCCCGGCCTCGCCCCAGGAGAAGCCGGAACGATCGGCGACGACGTAGCCGGGTATCTGGGTCGCGATCTGCGGAAAATCCTTGACCGTGAGTTCGTTGCCTTCCGCAAGCACCACAGCGCGGAAAATCGCGTTCTCGAGCTGGCGGATGTTGCCCGGCCAATCATAGGCCGTCAGCAGCGCCATCGCGCCGCTCGAGACTGTCAGCGGCTGATTGAGCCTCTGCTCGGCGGCAAAGCGCTCGACGAAGGCGCGCACCAGCACCGGGATATCTTCCTTGCGCCGGCGCAGCGCCGGAATGGTGATCGGGAAGACATTGAGGCGATAATAGAGATCTTCCCGGAACCGTCCTTCACGCACCTCGTTGATGAGGTCCTTGTTGGTGGCCGAGATCAGCCGCACATTGACCTTTTGCGGATGGCGCGCGCCGACAGTCTCTATTTCGCCCTGCTGGACGGCGCGTAAGAGCTTGACCTGAACGTCGAGCGGCAGATCGCCGATCTCATCGAGGAAGAGCGTCCCGCCATCCGCATCGACGAACTTGCCGGTGTGCTTTTCGGTTGCGCCGGTGAAGGCGCCCTTCTCGTGACCGAACAGGATGCTTTCGACCAGATTGTGCGGGATCGCGCCGCAATTGACGGTGACGAATGGTTTGCCCGCGCGGTCGCTCGCCGATTGGATCGCGCGCGCCACCATCTCCTTGCCGACGCCGGATTCGCCTTCAAGCACGATCGGGATGTTGGACTGCGCGGCACGGCGGGCAAGGTCGATGACCCGGATCATCGCCGGGCTGGCCGAGACGATGTCGTCGAAACCAACCGCCCCGCCGCGTGACCGCCGCGATGTCTTCACCTTGCCATCGCGATGCGCCATTTTCAGCGCGTTGCCGATCGCGACCGCGAGCCGCTCCGGAGATACCGGTTTGACGAGGAAGTCGAAGGCCCCGGCCTGCATCGCGTGGACAACCGTTTCGATGCCACCCTGTCCGGTCTGCACGATCACCGGCGTATCGACGCCGCGTTCGGCGAGCGCCTCGAGAAAACCGTGACCGTTCATCTCGGGCATCAGGAGGTCCAGCAGGATGACGTCGATGATACCACCCTTGCGCACCAGCACTTCGAGTCCGCTTCGCCCGTTGTCGGCGAGATGCGCGACGTGACCCAGCCGTTCGATCATGTTCGTCAGCAACCGGCGCTGCACCGGATCGTCATCGATGACAAGAATATGTGATGTCACGAAAGCCTCCTGCTCTGGACACGCAGTACTCTTTGGCCAACCTCATGTGCCAAATCATGCCAGCTATTCGTGCCATAGAGGACTGAACATCATGTTTTGAGAAAAGCTTGCATTTTATCCATTGGCGGCGATAGCAATGGGCCCCATATGGCTTGTTACCTCAGCCACCAATGCGAGAATCCTAAGATGCCGCTATCTCCTCGAAACCTTGCCGCTTCAGCCACTCAATCCGCGCTTCGTGCGACGGCGGGACAGGCGCATGGAGCCGCCGCCGACCTTGGCGATCTGCCGTCCTGGCGGCTTGAAGATCTTTACGCATCCTCCACGTCAGAGGCATTCCGCTCCGACATGGCCAAGGCGGAGGCAGACGCGATCGCCTTCGAGAACAAATGGAAGGGCAAGCTGACGGCGGCCGCCGGCAAGACCGGAGACGAGGGTATCGGTGCCGCGGTGAAGGAGTTCGAGGCGCTCGAGGATCTGATGGGGAGGATCGCCTCCTTTGCCGGGCTCACCTATTTCTCCGACACGTCCAAGCCGGCCAACGGCAAGCTCTACGGCGACGTCCAGTCGAAGCTCACCGACATGTCGGCGCATCTCCTGTTCTTCTCGCTGGAACTCAATCGCATCGATGACAGCATCATCGATGCGGCTCTGACAAAGGACAGCCTTGCGGCACACTACAAGCCATGGATCCTCGACCTGCGCAAGGACAAGCCCTATCAGCTCGAGGACAAGCTGGAGCAGCTCTTCCTCGAAAAATCGATGACCGGCGCGAGCGCCTTCAACCGCCTGTTCGACGAAACCGTCGCGGCGCTCACCTTCAATGTCGACGGCGAGGCGTTGCCGCTCGAGGTTGCGTTGAATCTTCTGCAGGATCCCTCGCCGGAAACCCGCAAGAAGGCGGCGATCGCGCTCGCCGAAACCTTCAAGGCGAACATCCGCACCTTCACGCTGGTTACCAATACGCTTGCCAAGGACAAGGAAATCTCCGACCGCTGGCGTGGCTTTCAGGATATCGCCGACAGCCGCCATCTCGCCAATCGCGTCGAACGGGAAGTCGTGGACGCGCTGGCCGCTGCGGTGAAGGCCGCCTATCCGCGCCTCTCGCACCGCTACTACGCCATGAAAGCGAAATGGCTCGGTATGGAGCAGATGGATTTTTGGGACCGCAACGCCCCGCTCCCCGACACGCCTAACGCCGTCATCCCCTGGGACGAGGCGAAGGACACGGTGCTCTCCGCCTATCACGCCTTCGCCCCGGAAATGGCGACGATCGCCCGGCGTTTCTTCGATGACCGCTGGATCGATGCACCCGTCCGTCCCGGCAAGGCGCCCGGCGCCTTCGCTCATCCGACGGTTCCCTCCGTTCATCCCTACGTGCTCGTCAATTACATGGGCAAGCCGCGGGACGTGATGACGCTTGCCCACGAGCTCGGCCATGGCGTGCATCAGGTGCTCGCCGGCGCCCAGGGCGCGCTGATGGCTTCGACGCCGCTGACGCTTGCCGAAACCGCCTCCGTCTTCGGCGAGATGCTGACCTTCCGCGCGCTCCTCGACCAGACCAAGGATAAGCGCGAGCGCAAGGCGATGCTCGCGCAGAAGGTGGAGGACATGATCAACACGGTCGTGCGCCAGATTGCCTTCTATGAATTCGAGCGCAAGGTCCATAGCGCCCGCAAGGACGGCGAGCTCACCGCCGACGACCTCGGCGAGATGTGGCTTTCGGTTCAAACGGAAAGCCTCGGTCCCGCGATCCGGATCTCCGAAGGCTACGAGACCTATTGGGCCTATATCCCCCACTTCATCCACTCGCCCTTCTACGTCTATGCCTACGCCTTCGGCGATTGCCTCGTGAACTCGCTCTACGCCGTCTACCAAAAGGCCGAGAGGGGCTTCCAGGAGAAGTATTTCGAGCTCTTGAAGGCCGGTGGGACCAAGCATCATTCCGAACTGCTGGCGCCGTTCGGGCTCGACGCGACCGATCCGTCGTTCTGGGCGCAGGGACTGTCGATGATTGAGGGGCTGATCAAGGAACTGGAGGCGCTTGATAAGGCGGCCTAAGCCACTACAGCGCCGTGCGTCTTTCAGACGCGCAAAGACCGCTGTAGCACTTTGGATAGCGACACACCCCAGCGGCCCGATGTTGAATGGACGACGACCAGCTTCGATGATCGAGAATGCGCCCTTTGTCCTTTTCCGGGACGACAGCGAAAACCGGACGACGGTTTTCGCCGAACCTTCGCGCGTTATCACGGCGCGTACGCGAGGCGAATTCCGGCGCGGGCTTGCGGAAATCGAAAGCGCTCATCGAGCCGGAAAGTGGCTCGCCGGCTATATGGCCTATGAGGCCGGCCACCTCTTCGAAGAAAAGCTTGAACCCTTTGCCGAGGAGAACCGCGAGACGCCGCTTATGTCCTTCGGCGTCTTCGACGCGCCTGCGGAAGGTCATCCTCTTGGCGAACCGCAGCGACGGGTGGAAAACGAGCCCTTCCTCTCAGAGCCACGCGCCGGTTGGGATTTTCCGGCCTACCGCGCTCGGTTCGAACGCCTGCATCAGCACCTGCGCCAGGGAGACTGCTACCAGGCGAACCTGACGATGCCGATCCATGCACGCTGGTCGGGCGACCCGCGCGCGGCCTTCTGGTCGCTGATCGAGCGCCAGCCCGTGAAATACGGGGCGCTTGTGGCGCTCGACGGCCCGATTCTCCTTTCGCGCTCACCGGAACTGTTCTTCCGCGTCGACGCCGACGGCTGGATCGAAACGCATCCGATGAAGGGCACGGCGCCGCGCGGCGCGACGGCCGAGGAGGACACGGCGATCATCGCCGCGATGCGGGCAGACGAAAAGACCCAGGCCGAAAACCGGATGATCGTCGACCTGTTGCGCAACGACATTTCCCGTGTCACCGCGATCGGAACGCTAGACGTTCCAAAGCTTTTCGACGTCGAAACCTATCCAACCGTTCATCAGATGGTGAGCCACGTCAGGGCCAGGCTTCGGCCCGACACCGGCATCGCCGATATCTTTGCGGCTCTCTTTCCCTGCGGTTCCATCACCGGCGCGCCAAAAATCCGGGCGATGGAAATCCTTCACGATCTGGAAAGCGGGCCGCGCGACGCCTATTGCGGCGCCATCGGCTTCATCGCCCCGAGCGGGGTGATGCGATTCAACGTGGCGATCCGCACAATTTCCCTGTTTCCGGACGGCCGCGCGATCTTCAACGTCGGCGGCGGAATCGTCTTCGATTCAAAGGCCGAGGCCGAATATGACGAATGCCTGCTGAAGGCCCGCTTCGCCATCGGCGACGCCGAGATCGCGCGATGACGGATTTTTCTCTGCTCGAGACGCTGCGCTTCGAGCCGGAGACCGGCTTCGTCCGGCTGCAGCTGCATCTCGCGCGATTGACGCGCTCGGCGAGGCGGCTCGGCTTTGCCGGCGCAGAGGCTGCTCAAGCGCACCTGACCGAAGCAGTGCGCGGTGCTGTCGGTCCGTTGCGGGTCCGCCTGACGCTCGACCGCCACGGGGCCATCGCCGTGACCACCGCTCCCTTTGCCCCCCTCCCCGATGACACCGTCTGGCGCGCGCGGATCGCTGCCACACGGCTCGATTCCGGCAACCGGCTGCTCCGCGTCAAGACGACACGGCGCGAAATCTTCGAGGCTGCGCGCGGCGAGTTCACGCCGGAGGAGGCCGACGAGGTCATCCTGCTCAATGAAAAGGGCGAGGTTTGCGAAGGCACGATAACGTCCGTCTTCCTCGATGACGGAAGCGGCATCCTCAAAACGCCGCCGATCAGCTGCGGCCTGCTTGCAGGCGTGCTGCGCACCGACCTTATCTGCCAGCGCCGCGCTCGCGTTTCTCGTCTCACGCCTGCCGATCTTGAAAGCGGGCGCCTTTATCTCGGCAATTCGCTACGAGGTCTGATCCGGGCAAAACTCGGGGTCTGAGCCTGCGAGCGTATAGCGTTTCACGCGATCCCGCCCTTCGCGCTTGGCAAGATAGAGCGCCTCGTCCGCGCGGGCATAGATATCGTTGACGCTGTCCCCGTCGCGATATTCCGCAAGCCCCACCGAGCAGGTGTAGTAGAACTCCGGGATGTTCGAAAGCGGGCGGGCGCTGCGCACCTTGTCCAGCACCCGATCGAGGATGAGATGGCTCTCGCTGACCGTCGTGTCGGGCAGGATCAGCATGAACTCCTCGCCGCCGATTCGGCCGAAGCAGTCTGAACGGCGGACGATCGCCTGCATCTGCCGGGCGAAATCGAGCAGAACTTCGTCGCCGCGCTGGTGGCCATAGCGATCGTTGATCGCCTTGAAGTAATCGATATCGATGATCGCGACGCAACCCCACATGTCGGGATTGCCGGTGCAGTTCGTGATGAAGTCGGTAAGTCTGTCCATCGTGTAGCGCCGGTTCGGCACGCTTGTGAGCTCGTCCACCTGCGACGCCCGCACTGCGAAATCGCGGTCCTGCCGCAGCTCGCGTTCGTCGGCGCGAATCGAGGTGATGTCGACGGCGATGCAGAGCATGCAGCCATTGGCATCGACCGTCTCGGTCATCCACAGCCAGCGGCCATCATGAAGGTCGGTTTCAAGCGCGCGAAACGGTATCTTGCCTCGCCGATGGACCGTGGCCGCAATCCAGGTTTCGATGTCGTCCGTCTTCACCACCGTGCCCTTGCCGCAGGCATAGTTGCGCCGCATCAGATCGGCCCAGGTCGGAAAGTCGTCAGGAGCGAGATTATAGGCGGCGCGAAACGCATCGTTGGCAAAACACAAACGGTCGTGCTGATCATAAAGCGCGATCAATACGGGCGATCGAGCCTCCAGTTCCATCAAGGTCTGGAGATGGTCGCCAATCACGGTCAAATCTCAATCCCTCCGGGCAAACGCATTCGGGAAATGCAATTACAGCAAGAATATACACGCGCAAGAGCTATAACACGAATCGCTTGTGACCGAATGCCCGCCATGCCAATGGAAGGGAAATATGGTTAAGTGGCGAAGCTTCGGTTCCCCAGCATGAAACACAGCCCCTACGACGGTTCGTCGAAACCCTTCACGATCGGCCTCGTCCAGCTCGATCCCGAGCGGTGGATCGAACCGGACGATGCGCTTGAGTTCTATCTCGAGGAAAAGGCGCGGCTACTCGCCTCCATGCGCGAGAGCATTTTTCTTGCCGAGACCGGAACGGAGGCGGCGCAAGGCGAACTCCTGAACGTGCTCACCGGATACCTGCCCAACCGATTTCCGGCCCTCTACCGGCGCGAGGGCGACGCGATGGTCGTCGGTAAGCGCCGGGTGCCGCTCGCCGGCGATGCCGCCCTCGTCACCGCGGGTTCCCTGATCCAGGACGACCTTGCGATCATGGAGCGCAAGGGGGGCGATTGGCGGCTTGCCGCAGCCTATGTCGCCTTTCCATCCTCCTGGTCGCTCGCGGAGAAATTCGGCCGGGCGATGCATGAGATTCACGCGCCCGTTCCCGGCTTCGGTCAGGGCACGCGCAATGCCGAACTCATCACCCGGATGTTCGACAATCTTTCGCCCGGACGTTTCGTCGAACGCTTCAACTGGGCGATCAACGTCGACGGCGCGCTGCATTTGCCGAAGTCGAAATCCGAGCAGGCCGACGCCGAGGCGGTGTCGCTTTCCGAAGACGGCACCTTCATCCGCATCGAGCGCCAGACGCTTCGCAAACTGCCGGAGACCGGCGCGATCGTCTTCACGATCCGCATCTATTCCGATCCGCTCGCCGCGCTCAGAAGCCGGCCCGACGCGGCAGCGCTTGCCCGATCCTTCGTTACCCAACTCAACGAATTGACGCTGCCGCAGGCAGCATACAAGGGTCTTGTAAGCAAGCGGGAAGCCCTGATCGCAGCGTTGCTGGCGATTGCCGGTTAAGCAAAGTCTCAAGTGGCGGTTGACGCGGCGGCCCTTTATTGTGACAGGAAACTATGCTCTAGAGCATCCGCTTTCAGCGATTTCATCTGAAAGCGGGCAGGACGCTCCAGAACCTTCAGCGCCTCGGAGCGTTCGAACGCCCGGCGTTGCTGGCATTGCCAGAGACTCTCAATCGCCCGCTTTCCGCCCGTTTCAACCAACCTCACAGGGATGTTTTCTCAGGAGAAGACCAAAATGGCAGATACCACCTATCCGGTTCATGGCGAGATCACCGGCCCGATCGTCATGATCGGTTTCGGCTCGATTGGCCACGGCACCTTGCCGCTGATCGAGCGCCACTTCAAATACGACAAGAACCGGTTGATTGTGGTCGAACCGCGCGAAGACGCCAAGGACACGGAGCTATTCGAGCGCCATGGCGTGCGTCACGTCAAGGCTTATGTGACCAAGGACAACTACAAGGAACTCTTGAAGCCTCTGCTGACTGAAGGCGGCGGACAGGGCTTCTGCGTCAATCTCTCCGTCGACACGTCCTCGCTCGATCTCATGAAGCTCTGCCGCAAGCTCGATGTTCTCTACATCGACACGGTTGTGGAGCCCTGGCTCGGTTTCTATTTCAACCCGGAAATGGACAACGCCGCACGCACCAACTATGCGCTGCGCGAGACGGTGCGCAAGGAAAAGCAGAAGAACCCGGGCGGCACCACCGCGGTTTCGACCTGCGGCGCCAACCCGGGCATGGTCTCCTGGTTCGTCAAGAAGGCGCTCCTCAACCTTGCCGACGATCTCGGCCTGAAATACGAGGAACCGCATCAGGACGACCGCGAAGGCTGGGCGAAGCTGATGAAGAAGGCCGGCGTCAAGGGCATCCACATCGCCGAGCGCGACACGCAGCGCAGCAAGAAACCCAAGCCGCTCGACGTCTTCTGGAACACCTGGTCGGTCGAAGGCTTCATTTCCGAAGGCCTGCAGCCGGCCGAACTCGGCTGGGGCACGCACGAAACCTGGATGCCCAAGAACGCCAAGAAGCAAAAGAAGGGCAA
Organism: Sinorhizobium mexicanum; assembly: GCF_013488225.1. Lineage (NCBI taxonomy): Bacteria > Pseudomonadati > Pseudomonadota > Alphaproteobacteria > Hyphomicrobiales > Rhizobiaceae > Sinorhizobium > Sinorhizobium mexicanum. Next base: position 3,703,716 of record NZ_CP041238.1, read on the forward strand.
CAAGGCGGCAATCTATCTGGAGCAGCCGGGCGCAAACACGCGCGTGCGCACCTGGTGCCCGACGCCGGGCCCGCAATACGGCTTCCTCGTCACCCACAACGAGTCGATCTCGATTGCCGACTTCTTCACCGTGCGTGACAAGGATGGCGAGGTCACCTACCGCCCGACGTGCCACTATGCCTATCATCCGAACAACGACGCCGTGCTCTCGCTGCACGAGATGTTCGGTAATGGCGGCAATGCGCAGCCGGTGCACCACGTTCTCGACGAGAACGAACTCGTCGACGGCATCGATGAGCTCGGCGTGCTGCTCTACGGTCATGACAAGAACGCCTACTGGTATGGTTCGCGCCTGTCGCTCGAAGAAACCCGGCGCATCGCGCCCTATCAGAATGCCACCGGCCTGCAGGTGACGAGCGCCGTTCTCGCCGGCATGGTCTGGGCACTCGAGAACCCTAAGGCGGGCATCGTCGAAGCCGACGAGATGGACTACAAGCGCTGCCTGGAAGTGCAGCTCCCCTATCTCGGCCCGGTCGAAGGACACTACACCGACTGGACGCCGCTCGATGGTCGTCCGGGCCTGTTCCCGGAAGACCTCGATACCAAGGATCCGTGGCAGTTCCGGAACATCCTCTTCCGCTGAGAATCGCGGCGCATACGTTGCAAAATACGGCCCGGAGCATAACTGCTCCGGGCCTTTTCATTTGAGTGATAAAGTTGCACGACAGGGCGAAGCCAACCCTCGCGAACGAGGGAACCGCGCTCTAACATCTTAGAATCGATCACGTTTACGACCTGGCGCGATTCAATCCAAAATCGCCGGGATTTCGGTGACGGTCTTGCTTTCAACTCATGATCGCGGCATGGTTTCGCGCACAGACCGAAACCGCCAAGACAAGACGCGGGAGAAAACGCCCATGAAGCCTTTCGCCATTCCGACCCTTCTGGCCGCCGCGGCAGCGCTGGCATCATGCCAGTCGTCGCCACGGGAAATGGGCGGACCGCCGCCGAGCCAGGCGGCCGGCGTCGAGGGCGCCTGGGTCGATCCGAACGGCATCGTTTCCACCTTCGCCGGCGGGACGTTCTCGACGCGCACCACCGACACCAACCAGCTGCTCGCCTCCGGCAACTACGTGAATGTCAGCCCGACGCTTGTCGAAATCAGCATGACGTCACTGGTGCGCAACACCCAGTCGAAGGTCAACTGCGCGCTCGTCACGCAGACACAGCTGAACTGCACCACCGATTCCGGCGCTCAGTTCTCGCTTACGCGCCGCGGCTGAAGCGGATGGGCGAGGCGATAAACGCCCCTGTCCGCATCCACTGAAATGACTAGGGCCCGCCCAAGCGCGGGCCTTTTGCCTTTGATAACGAACCCTCGTTCCATTCCGAGACGACGATGCTGAAAACCTACACAGGAAGCTGCCATTGCGGCGTGGTTCGGTTCGAGGCCGACCTGGACATCAGCGCCGGTACCGGAAAGTGCAATTGCTCCATTTGCACGAAGATGCGCCTGTGGTCTGTTCGCGTGAGGCCAGAAGCTTTTCGTCTCGTCGAAGGCGAGTGTGAACTGACGAATTTTCAGGGCAAGAACAGGGTCGCCCATCACCTCTTCTGCCAGCATTGCGGCGTGCATCCTTTCGAGCGCATCGGTGTCCCGAACATGACGGGCGGTCCGTACCTCAATATCAATGTCGCATGCCTCGACGGTGTCGACATCGACGAGCTGTTGGCCGCACCGGTTACCTACTACGATGGCCGCAATGACAATTGGGGAGAGACACCCGCCGAAGTGCGGCACCTCTAGGCCCTGCGGCACTGGGCATCGCGACCCTGGCAGACGGCGATCGCGTCGTTCGGCAGCCGGCTTAACCTACTGCATGTCTCCTTAGATCGACCTCGATCTAAGGACAAAGACATGCAGCAATTCAAAGTGCTACAGCGACCTTTGCGCGTCTGATAAGACGCGCGGCGCTGTAGTTGGAATCCGGCGAAGAAAGGGCGCCTTTAGCGCTTGAAGTCGGCCGCAACTGGTGAAAACATCCGGCACGCCATCTCGGTCAGGGGATCGAGCATTTCCGCGCGGTTTCGCGATCGATCGGAAATCCACAGGCAGAACGGGAGAAGATCATGATCAGACATACACGGACCGGCCTCATGACCGCGTCTATTCTCGCCCTTTCTTCGGGCGCCGCCTTCGCCGATTATGAATTGAACATCCTGCACATCAATGATCTCCACTCCCGCATCGAGTCGATCAACAAGTTCGAGTCGACCTGCTCGGCGGAAGAGGAAGGCAAGAACGAGTGCTTTGGCGGCGTCGCCCGCCTGAAGACGCTGATCGACCAGAAGCGCCAGGAACTGACGGGCAAGAACACGCTTCTGCTCAATGCCGGCGACAACTTTCAAGGCTCGCTCTTCTTCACGACCTACAAGGGCGCGGCCGAAGCAGAATTCCTGAACCTGATGAAATTCGATGCCATGACCGTTGGTAACCACGAATTTGATGAAAGCGAAGACGGGCTCGCGAGCTTCCTCGACAAGGTCACCTTCCCGGTCGTAACCGCCAATGTGCTGCCGAGCTACAAGTCGAAGATCGGCGACCGGATCAAGCCTTCGATCGTGCTCGATGTCGGCGGGCAGAAGATCGGTATCGTCGGCGCGGTCGCCAACGACACGCCCGAACTTTCCTCTCCCGGACCGGACATCCTGATCGGTGAAGATGTCGCGACGATTACGAGTGCGGTCGAGGAGCTCAAGAAGCAGGGCGTCAACAAGATCATCGCCCTCACCCATGTCGGCTACCCGCGCGACCTCGCTGCGATCGCGAAAATTCCGGACATCGACGTCGTCGTCGGCGGTCACTCCCACAGCCTTCTGTCGAACACCGACGAGAAGGCGGAAGGCCCCTACCCGACCATGGTCGACAATCCCGGCGGCTACAAGGTGCCGGTGGTGCAGGCCGCCTCCTACACCAAATATCTCGGCGACCTCGTCGTCACCTTCGATGACAGCGGCGTCGTGAACGCCGCAAAGGGCGATCCGATTCTCATCGACTCCTCGGTCAAGCCGGATGAAGCCGTGCTTGCCCGAATCAAGGAGCTCGCCAAGCCGATCGAAGAGCTGCGCAGCAAGGTCATCGCCAAGACCGAAGCGCCGATCGACGGTTCGCGCGAGAATTGCCGCACGAAGGAATGCGAAATGGGCACGCTGGTGGCCGACGCCATGCTCGACCGCGTCAAAGGCCAGGGTGTCACGATCGCCATCACCAATGGCGGCGGGCTGCGCGCCTCGATTGACGCCGGCGACGTGACCATGGGCGAAGCCATCACCGTGCTTCCCTTCCAGAACACGCTTTCGACCTTCCAGTTGAAGGGCGCCGACATTCGCGCCGCGCTGGAGAACGGCCTGAGCCAGGTCGAAGAGGGCGGCGGGCGCTTCCCGCAGGTGGCCGGCCTCAAATATTCCTTCGACCGCTCCAAGCCGGCCGGCAGCCGGCTCGTCTCGGTAGAGGCGAAGGAGGGCGAAGCCTTCGCCCCGCTCGACCCGGAAAAGACCTATTCTCTCGTCAGCAATAATTTCATGCGCGGCGGCGGCGACGGCTATGCCGTCTTCAAGACCAAGGGCGAGAACGCCTACGACTATGGTCCGGGGCTGGAGACCGTGCTCGCCGACTATCTCGCGGCGCACCAGCCCTTCAAGCCCCATACCGATGGCCGCATCACGGAAGCCGCTGCGGCGGCAGGTGCAACGGCCGCTGGCACGGAGGCGCCGGCAACCGAGACCAAACCGGCTGAGAGCACTGCAGCCGCACCGGCGCAGCCTGCGACCGGGACCGCAGCTGCCGGACCGCAGAAGCACGTCATCGCCAAGGGCGACACGCTCTGGGATCTCGCCGAGTCTTTCTACGGCCACGGCATCGAGTGGAGGAAGATCTCCACCGCCAACGGCAATCCGGCGCCGCGGGCACTCGAGATCGGCCGCGAATTGCAGATCCCGGCCGAATAAGACAATTTGTCTCAACTTTCGGGCCGGCGCGGCCTTTCCCGCGCCGGCTTTTCTTTTTAGAAGCGTTTGAAACTGAAGGCGCCGGCAACGGAAAGGTGCCCATGAGGACCGAGATGACGACCGCACCTGCCGAACCGACGATCGACAACGCTGTCCGGAGATCCGGGAAGATCGGCGTGCTGCTCGTCAATCTCGGCACGCCGGACGGCACCGACTACGCCTCCATGCGTCGCTACCTCAAGGAGTTCCTGAGCGACAGGCGCGTCATCGAATGGTCGCGCCTCTACTGGTATCCGATCCTCTACGGCATCGTGCTCAACACGCGCCCCGGCAAGGTCGGCAAGGCCTATGAGCTGATCTGGAACAAGGAACGCAATGAAAGCTGGCTGCGCACGTACACCCGCAACCAGGCCGAACTGATGGCGAAGACCTTTGCCGATCGGCCGCAGGTCGTCGTCGATTGGGCGATGCGCTATGGCCAACCCACTATCGCCTCGCGCATGGAAGCGCTGCAGCAGCAAGGCTGCGATCGCGTCCTCGTTTTTCCGCTCTATCCGCAATATGCGGCAGCCACGACGGCGACGGTCAACGACAAGGCCTTCGAGGCCTTGCTGAAGATGCGCTGGCAGCCGGCGTTGCGCACGGTTCCCGCCTATCCCGGCGACCCGGTCTATATCGATGCGCTCGCCGCCTCGATCAGCAAGCATCTTGCAACGCTCGACTGGGAGCCGGAAGTCGTGCTCGCCTCCTTCCACGGCATTCCGAAGAGCTATTCCGATCAAGGCGATCCCTATTATTTCCAATGCCAAGAGACCGCGCGGCTGCTGCGCGCAAAGCTCGGCTGGCCGGAGGAAAAGCTGCAGGTTACGTTCCAGTCCCGCTTCGGCCCGGAGGAATGGCTGCAGCCATATACGGACAAGACGGTCGAGAGGCTGGCGAAGGACGGCGTCAAGCGCCTTGCCGTCATCAATCCCGGCTTCGTCTCCGACTGTTTGGAGACGCTGGAAGAAATCGCCGGCCAGGCTGGCGAAAGCTTCCATCACAATGGCGGCGAAAAATTTGCGCATATCCCCTGCCTGAACGACAGTGCCGAGGGCATGGCAGTACTCAACCATATCGTACGCCGCGAGCTCGAGGGCTGGCTCTAAAGAACACCTCGGCCCCTCATCCGACCTGCCGGCCACCTTCTCCCCGCAAGCGGGGCGAATGAGACTCGTGGCGAGCCCTCAGTCCCCTCCTCCGCGCGAGCGGGGAGAGGGTTAGGGTGACGGGCGTAAACATGAAATCAAGATGACGTCGGGACGTCGAGAGCAGAATCCGGTCCGGCCAGCCGCTTGAAATATTCCCGCGAATCGCCACGTCATACCCCAGGGGCGCTCCGAACGTTGGAGTTGCGAAGAGGGAGATATGTCGGTGGGCGGCATGGATATCGCAGTCATTGCATTCGTCGTTCTCGTCATCCTGGTGCTATTTGCCGGGATCAAGACGGTGCCGCAGGGATATCAATACACGGTCGAACGCTTCGGCCGGTACACGAAGACCATGGAGCCCGGGCTAAACGTCATCTTTCCCTTCATCGATCGCATCGGAGCGAAGATGAATGTGATGGAGCAGGTTCTCGACGTGCCGACCCAGGAGGTCATCACCAAAGACAATGCCAGCGTGTCGGCGGATGCGGTCGCCTTTTATCAGGTGCTGAACCCCGCCCAGGCCGCCTATCAGGTTGCCCATCTCGAGAATGCCCTCCTTAACCTGACGATGACCAATATCCGCTCGGTGATGGGCTCGATGGACCTCGACGAGCTGCTTTCCAATCGCGACGCGATCAACGACCGGCTGCTCCGCGTCGTCGATGAGGCGGCCAATCCCTGGGGCATCAAGATCACCCGCGTCGAGATCAAGGACATCGCGCCGCCGACAGACCTGGTCGAGGCGATGGCCCGGCAAATGAAGGCGGAGCGCGAAAAGCGCGCGCAGGTGCTGGAGGCGGAAGGCGCTCGCAACGCGCAGATCCTGCGCGCCGAGGGCGCCAAGCAGTCGGCAATCCTTGAGGCTGAGGGCCAGCGCGAGGCCGCCTATCGCGAGGCGGAGGCGCGCGAGCGCCTGGCGGAGGCAGAAGCCAAGGCGACCCGCATGGTATCCGAAGCGATCGCCGCCGGCGACGTGCAGGCGATCAACTATTTCGTCGCGCAAAAGTATACCGAGGCGCTTGCTTCTATCGGCACGGCGAACAACCAGAAGATCGTGCTGATGCCGATGGAGGCCTCTTCGCTGATCGGCTCGCTCGGCGGCATCGGCGCCATCGCGAGAGAAGTCTTCGGCGATGGCCAGCCCAGCGCGCCGCGTCCGCGCCAGTCGACGCCGCGCACGGGTCCGGCCACCAGTTCCTCCGAAACGACTTCCTGAAGGGCGTCGCCATGATCGCACGCGTCGTCCTCGAACTCGGCCCCTGGAGCTGGTGGGTGCTCGGCCTGGTGCTGCTTGCGGCGGAATTGGCGCTGCCGGGCGTCTTCTTGGTATGGATCGGGTTCGCAGCGCTCGCTACTGGCAGCCTGTCCCTCCTCCTCTGGGATACGGCATTCTGGGTCTGGGAGATCCAGGTCCTCGTCTTCGCGCTGCATTCGGTGTTCGCGGTCCTCATCGGTCGGCGCTTCGTCTCCTCCTCGAGAACGAGCGACGAGCCGCTGCTCAACAAGCGTGGCGAAAGCCTCGTTGGCCGCACGGCGGTCTTGGAGCAGCCGATCGCCGAGGGCCGAGGGCGCATACGCCTGGACGACACGACCTGGGCGGTCGAAGGGCCTGATCTGCCCGCCGGCGCGCGCGTGCGCATCGTGGCAAGCAGCGGCCGCCACCTCACTGTCGAGCGCGCCTGAGCGAAGCGCCGGGAACGGTACTCAAGCTGGATTTTCCTTTTGGAAACGATTGCTTAACCACGCGCCTTTACGGTTGCGAAACGATTGCAATCACGTTTTCGCGGACACACGGCGCATGGAGCCCAAATTTTCACGCTCGATCACGGCGGGCGCCTTGCGTCCGAGGATGCGGGCGTGGCTCCTGGCAGGCTGCGCGATCTTCGTCATCTCGCCCGCAGTCGCGCAAAGCCTCGACAATCCACCGATTGCCGACACCGCAACGGGCACGACCGGTGCAACCGGCAATACCGCCGCGATTACGGACCCGCAAACGACCGGCGCCGTTGCCGCCAGCGACCTTCCTCCGGCGCTCGACGAGGACTTCAACCGCCTGAACCGGCGCGAGGAGACGATCGATGGCCTGCGCACGCGCATCGACCCCTACGAGGGTCAGGCGACGGGCATCCGTATCGGTACTTTCGTCCTGAAGCCTGCTCTCAGCGAAACCTTCAACCATGAGCGACAGAAGACAGGCGACCGCAGCGAGAGTCGCAGCTTTATCGAGACGGGTCTCAAGGGATCGCTGACTTCCGACTGGTCCCGCCACCAGCTAAGCGTCACCGGCGAAGGCGTACTGCAGAACAACACGTCCGGCGAGGGGGAAGAAGAACCGCGCGCGGATGTCGACGCCGAACTGCGTCTCGACCTCAGCGACCAGACGACCGCACGGCTGAGGGCCGGTTACAGCTTCGAACGGGAAGACGCCAACGATCCGAACGCTATTGCCAATGCCGAAAGCCAATCCGGCGTCAACATCTATCGGCTGGGCGCTGCGGTCGAGCGCGACTACGGCCTCATACGCGGATCGCTCGGAGTCGATTTCGAGCGTCGGACCTATGGCGACGTCGAGCTCGACAACGGCACCAGGCTTTCCGTCGAGGACCGCAACCGCAACATCGGCCTGTTGGACGCACGCGTCGGCTACGAGCTGTCCCCCGCCCTCATCCCCTTCCTCGAAGCATCGGTCGGCAAGTCGAACTACGATCTGCGCGAGGACATGTTCGGCTTCGAGCGGTCCTATCAAAACTATGCGGGCCGTGCCGGGTTGGAGGTCGATCTGGGCGAAAAGCTCAATGGCGAACTCGCACTCGGATACGAAACCTACCGTTTCGACGATGATCGCCTTGGCAATCTTCGCGGCTTGTCGGTTGACGGCCGGGTCAACTGGTCTCCGCAGAGAGGCACCGACGTCCTGCTCGGCCTCGAAACCTATCTCGATCCTTCGACGACGCCAGGCGATGCAGGCTCGATCAACTATGCGCTGACCAGCATCGTTACCCGCCAGTTGCGCTCGACGCTGGTCGCTCGCCTGTCGAACAGCCTGACGCTGCGCAACTTCCCGTCGGATGCCACATCTTCCGACGAAGCCACCTGGCGAACCGGTGCCGGCCTGACCTGGGACATGAATCGTTATCTCGCACTCACCGGGGACGTCAGTTACGAACGGACGAACCGGGACCGCGGCCAGTCGACCGATACCGCCCGTATCGGCGTCGGACTGACACTGCGGCGCTAGGAGCAATTTCAGGAGAGTGCTTCAAAGGAAACGCACAAGGAGAGCCGGTGCGGTCTTGCGGAGCACAACACGCTCCGCAAGCTGAAAACAAAACAGCCGCGGCTGTCGGGCGCGGCCTGGCTTTTCGATCCGTTGGAAATTACTTCAGGCTTTGCAGCAAGTCCTTCAGCGGCCCTTCGACGGAGGGACGAATGTCGCCGCGCTCGAGCGCAAAAGCGACGTTCGCGAGGATGAAGCCGTCCTTCGCCCCGCAGTCATAGGTATCGCCGCGGAAGTGATAGGCGGCAAAAGGCTGCGCGCCGGAAAGCTTGACCATACCGTCGGTCAGTTGGATCTCATTGCCGGCGCCGCGCTCCTGCCGTTCCAGAATCGGGAAGATCTCCGGCTGCAGGATGTAACGACCATTGATGAAGAAGTTGGACGGCGCGGTACCGGGCGCAGGTTTCTCGACCATCTTGGTGATCTTGAAGCCGTCGCCGATTTTGTCGCCGACGCCGACGATGCCGTATTTGTGGGCCTGGTCGGGCGCACATTCCTCGACGGCGATCACGTTGCCGCCGCTTTGCTCGTAGAGCTCGACCATGCCCTTGAGGCACCCCTTCTCACCCTTCATGATCATGTCGGGCAAAAGCAGGGCGAAGGGTTCATTGCCGACGAGATCGCGCGCGCACCAGACCGCATGGCCGAGGCCGAGCGGAGCCTGCTGGCGCGTGAAGCTGGTGGTGCCGGCCTTCGGCAATATGCCGTCGAGAAGCTCGATTTCCGCCTTCTTGTTCCGCTCGCGGAGCGTCTGGTCAAGTTCGACCTGAATGTCGAAATAGTCCTCGATCACCGCCTTGCTGCGGCCGGTCACAAAGATCAGATGCTCAATGCCCGCTTCCAGCGCCTCATCGACGACATACTGAATGACCGGCTTGTCCACCACCGTCAGCATTTCCTTCGGCACTGCCTTGGTTGCCGGCAGGAAACGCGTGCCGAGGCCCGCGACAGGGAACACGGCTTTGCGGACTTTACGCTTGTCGGTCATAGACACCTCCTTGCAATGTTTCTCAACTCTAGCCCGAAAAAGGGGAATTGGATTGGAATTAGTCGCCGATCGCTATTTTTTTGCAAAGGAAGACGACCTGGCTTATTCATGGTAAAGACTTTGTTGACTTCGTTTCTGTAGGCTTCTCCCCTGATCCGATGCGGTTTCCGCTGTTCGGAGTGAAGAAGAACCGCATGCTGCCCGTCCACGGCCTGCTGCGGGCGACATTGCAAACCCGGAGTAGTCCGTCCGGCATGAACGCCGGCTGAACGCTCGCTGAGAAACGGAACCGATAGCTGATGATCAGAAACCGCAGGACGTTCTTTAGCCATATCGCCGCCGCCCTCGTCGTTACCGCCGCCACGTTTGGCTCAGCACCTGCACATGCAGACACGGGCTTCCAGAACTGGGTCAACAATTTCTACGCGACCGCTGCGAAGAGCGGCATTACCCAGGCGACCTACCGCAAGGCCTTCGCCGGCGTGAAGACGCCCGATCCCGTCGTGCTTGAGAAGGCGGGCTACCAGCCCGAGTTCAAGCACAAGATCTGGGAATATATCGACTCGCGTGTCAATCCGTACACAAAGCGGGTCGGCCAGGAAATGGCCGCCAAGCATGCCCGCACCCTCAACTCGCTTGAACGACACTTCGGCGTCGACAGGAACGTTCTGCTCGCAATCTGGTCGATGGAAACGAACTATGGCGCCGTCCTCGATAAGGATGACCGGCTGCACTATGTGCCGCGCGCGCTCGCGACGCTTGCCTATGCCGATGCGAAGCGTTCCAAATACGCCAGAACCCAGTTGATAGCGGCGCTGAAGATCCTCCAGAGCGGCGACATCACCCCGCGCGAACTGACCGGGTCCTGGGCGGGCGCCATGGGACATACGCAGTTCATTCCGACGAGCTACCTGCTTTATGCGGTCGACGCCGACGGAAACGGGCACCGCGACATCTGGAATTCTGTCCCGGACGCACTGGCCACAGCCGCCAACCTCTTGAGGAAGAATGGATGGCAGCCGGGCGAGACCTGGGGCTACGAAGTCGTGCCGCCGGCGAATGCAGCGAAATATTCCGGCCAGACGAAGACTCTTGGCCAATGGGCAGCGCTCGGCTTCCTCCGGCCGAACGGCAAGGGTTTTCGCAGCCCGAACACGCGCGCCGAACTCAAGCTGCCGGGCGGCAACAGCGGTCCCGGCTTCCTGATGACGCGCAACTTCTTCGTCATCAAACGCTACAACGCATCCGATTCCTATGCGCTTGGCGTCGGCCTGCTGGCGGACCAGATCGCCGGCTACGCGGGCATGCAGCAGCGCTGGCCACGCCCGGACGGATCGCTTGATATCAGCGAGAAGTTCGAATTGCAGAACCGCTTGAAGGGGCTCGGTTATTACAACGGTGAAGTCGACGGCAATTTCGGCTCGGGCTCCAAGGCCGCGATTCAGGCCTTCCAGACCCAGAACGGCCTGACGCCGGACGGCGAACCGACGCAGCACCTCCTGCGCGCTTTGCGCAACTAACGCAACCTCACCGAATACTCTGGGTCACGGCGATTTCCGATCCTTCGGTCCCAAATCGCCGTGATTTGGCGTATGGTGGGGTGCACTACAGCGCCGCGCGTCTTGTCAAAAGGCGCAAAGGTTGCTGTAGCACTTTGAATTGCTGCGTTCGACGGTGAAAGCGATCATGTTGCCAATCAGAAGCGCATCGGCGAGACGGTTCCTGCGTCCGCTTCGTTTAGCGCCGATCTTCATGGGTGCCGCGGCAATGCTCGTTGCCGCTTTCTTTGCCACGATGGCCGAAGCGCAGGAGCCGCCGCCCCCGCGGCGGAATGTTCTGCAACGACTCTTCGGTGTCTTCATTCCCCAAAGGCGCATCTACTACCAGGATCAGTACGACTATCCCCGCCAGCCCGCGCCACGGCGGGTGTTGAAACGCCGGCAACAACCGGCAGAGTCGCGACAGCCACGCCCGCAGCGCGCCAAGCCACGACCGGCGGAAGCGCCGCCGCCAGCACCTGTTATCGCAAAATCTCCGAATGCAAAAAAGGTGCTGGTCGTCGGTGACTTCATTGCCGCGAGCCTCGGCGACGGCCTCAAGGCTGCGTTCGAAACGACGCCGGGAGTTGTGATCGAAACGCGCGCGAACGGCTCCTCCGGCCTTGTCCGTAACGACTATTTCGACTGGCCGAAGATGCTGCCGGACTTTGCGACGGAGCTGAAACCCTCCGTCATCGTCGTCAGCCTCGGCGCCAATGACCGCCAGATGATGCAGATCGGCGACGCCAAGGAGCAGTTCCGCACCGATCTCTGGACGGAGGAATACCGCAAGCGCGTGAACGCGCTCGCGACTCTGGCCCGCAAGGACGGATTGCCGGTTCTCTGGGTCGGCATGCCGCCGTTCCAGTCGAGCGCCATGACCGCCGACATGGTGACGTTCAACGGCCTCTTCCGCGAAGAAGTGGAAAAGGCGGGCGGTGAGTTCATCGACATCTGGGATGGTTTCGTCGACGAGGGCGGCAAATTCGTCCTGACCGGCTCCGACATCAATGGCCAGCAGGTACGCCTGCGCGGCTCGGACGGCATCAACCTGACCAAGGCCGGCAAGCGCAAGCTCGCCTTCTATGTCGAGAAGGACATCCGCAAGCTGCTCGGCGAGGCCGCCGCCACGACGGACGTGCCGGGCGCCGAGGAACTGAAGGACCTAGTGGTCACGGCTCCGCTTGCCAACGAGGATATCGTCAAGACGCAGCCGATCAGCCTGACCGACCCGGAACTCGATGGCGCGACCGCCTTGCTCGGAGGCGATGCGCCGTTGAAGAGCACGGGCAAGAGCCCGCGCGACCTGCTCATCGAAAAAGGCGAGGTCGTCGCGGCGCCGCCCGGACGCGTCGATGATTTCCGGCTGGCAAAGCAGCAGACGGTGACCGCCAAGCCGCTGGAACAGAATTGAGATGGTATGGAACCCTGGAGGTCGTCATCCTCGGGCTTGACCCCAGGATCCAGGCCGAGGCTTCCTCTTCCCAGAAAGCTCTTCAGAGAATCGGAGTGACGTTCGCGCGTCCTGTGCCCTTGGTGTTTGGATCCTCGGGTCAAGCCCGAGGATGACGGCGTATAAAGATGCACACGTAACCGCCTACCGCGGCAGGACGCTCGACCCCATCAGCGCCTCGTCGATGGCCCGGGCCGCCTGTCGGCCTTCGCGGATCGCCCAGACTACGAGCGACTGGCCGCGGCGGACGTCGCCGGCGGTCCAAAGCTTGTCGACCGACGTCTTGTAGTCCCGCTCATTGGCGACAACATTGGTCGAGCCGCGCCGGTCGGTGTTAAGCGTCAGCTTGTCGCCGAGGTCCTTGAGCACGCTGTTGGTGAAAGGACCACGGAAACCGATGGCGATGAAAGCGAGATCGGCCTTGATGATGAACTCGGTTCCGGCGATCGGCTTGCGGCGCTCGTCGACCTGACAGCACTTGACGCCGGTAAGCACACCATCCTCGTCACCGATGAACTCCAGCGTCGCGACCTGGAACTCGCGAACCGCACCTTCCGCCTGGCTGGAGGAGGTGCGCATCTTCGTCGCCCAGAACGGCCAGACGGCGAGCTTGTCTTCCTTCTCCGGCGGCTGCGGGCGAATATCGAGCTGCGTCACCTTGACAGCACCCTGACGGAACGCCGTGCCGACACAGTCGGACGCCGTATCGCCGCCGCCGACGACGACGACATGCTTGCCGCCGGCGAGGATCGGTTCGGAGGGCCAGCCGACACTGTCGATGTTCTCGCGGCCGAGGCGGCGGTTCTGCTGCACCAGATAGGGCATCGCATCGTGCACGCCGGCAAATTCCACGCCCGGAATTCCGGCGTCGCGCGGTGTCTCGGAGCCGCCGCAATAAAGAACAGCGTCACAGTCCTCGAAGAGCTTCTGCACCGGCAGGTCTGCACCGACATTGATGCCGCAATGGAAGGTGACGCCTTCGCCGCGCATCTGCTCGATGCGGCGGTCGATGAAGTTCTTCTCCATTTTGAAGTCCGGAATGCCATAGCGCAGCAACCCGCCGGGCTTCGACTCGCGCTCGTAGACATGGACTTCGTGACCGGCGCGGGCAAGCTGCTGGGCAGCCGCCATGCCGGCCGGACCCGAGCCGATGACCGCGACCTTCTTGCCGGTCTTGGTGACCGCCGGCTGCGGCACGATGTAACCCATCTCATAGGCCTTGTCGGCGATCGCCTGCTCGACCGTCTTGATCGCGACCGGCACATCCTCGAGGTTCAGCGTGCAGGCCTCCTCGCACGGCGCCGGGCAGACGCGGCCGGTGAATTCCGGGAAGTTGTTGGTCGAATGCAGGTTGCGGATCGCCTCGTCCCAGTTGCCGTTGTAGACGAGGTCGTTCCAATCCGGGATCTGGTTGTGCACCGGGCAGCCGGTCGGGCCATGGCAATAGGGTATGCCGCAGTCCATGCAGCGCGCTGCCTGCTTCTGCACCTCCTGGTCGGACATTGGAATGGTGAATTCACGGAAATGGCGGATGCGGTCGGATGCCGGCTGGTACTTTGCCACCTGCCGGTCGATCTCGAGAAATCCAGTTACCTTACCCATCGTATCATCCTGAAAGCTTCGCGTCTGAACAGGCGCTCTTGGCAAGCGCGCGTGAGGGGCCCCCGAACCAGTCTTTGATGAACCGGGAGCCTGTTTCACCGGGGCCTCCTATTCGGCCGCCTCTGCCATTTTCATGCGTTCCATGTCCTCGAGCGCACGGCGGTATTCGACCGGCATGACCTTGCGGAATTTCGGTCGGTAATCCGTCCACTGATCGAGGATCTCCTTGGCACGGGGCGAGCCCGTGTAGTGTAGATGATTGGAGATCAACTGGTAGAGCCGCTCCTCGTCGTGACGCGTCATGTCACCCGAGACATCGACCATGCCCTTGTGCATGAGGTCGCCGCCGTGGTGGTGCAGCTTCTCCAGCATGTCGTCTTCCTCCGGCACCGGCTGCAGCTCGACCATCGCCATGTTGCAGCGACGGGCGAAATCGCCCTCCTCGTCGAGCACATAGGCGACGCCGCCGGACATGCCGGCAGCGAAGTTGCGGCCCGTTCCGCCAATGACGACGACGACGCCGCCGGTCATGTATTCGCAGCCGTGATCGCCAACCCCCTCGACGACCGCGATCGCACCGGAGTTACGCACCGCGAAGCGCTCGCCGGCGACGCCGTTGAAGTAGCATTCGCCCGAGATTGCTCCGTAAAGCACGGTGTTGCCGACGATGATCGACTGATGCGGCACGATGTTGGCGTTTTCCGGCGGCCGGACGATGATACGTCCGCCCGAGAGCCCCTTGCCGACATAGTCGTTGCCGTCGCCCACGAGGTCGAAGGTGATACCGCGCGCGAGGAAGGCGCCGAAGGACTGGCCCGCCGTGCCCTTGAGCGTGACGTTGATCGTATCGTCCTTCAACCCCTTGTGACCCCAGCGCTTGGCGAGCGCACCGGAAAGCATCGCGCCGGCCGAACGGTCGACGTTCTTGATCTCTGTCTCGAAGGCAACCGGCGCCTTGGTTTCGAGCGCGGTCTTTGCCTTCTCGATCAGCTTGCGGTCGAGAATGTCGTCGATCGGATGCTTCTGGCGCTCGGTCCAATAGGTCGCTTCCTTGGGAGCCTCCACCTTGTGGAAGATCTTCGAGAAGTCGAGGCCCTTGGCCTTCCAATGCTCGATCATGCGGTCGCGCTCGAGCAGTTCCGAAGCGCCGATGATCTCATCGAGCTTTTTCACGCCAAGCGAAGCGAGGATCTCGCGCACTTCCTCTGCAACGAAGAAGAAGTAGTTGATGACATGTTCCGGCGTGCCCTTGAAGCGTTTCCGGAGCACCGGATCCTGGGTCGCGACACCGACGGGACAGGTGTTCAGGTGGCACTTGCGCATCATGATACAGCCGGCGGCGATCAGCGGCGCGGTCGCGAAACCGAACTCGTCTGCACCGAGCAGCGCCCCGATGATGACGTCGCGCCCGGTCTTCAGGCCGCCATCGACCTGCAACGCGACGCGCGAACGCAGACCGTTGAGAACAAGCGTCTGCTGGGTTTCGGCAAGACCGATTTCCCACGGGCTGCCTGCATGCTTCAGCGAGGTCAGCGGCGAGGCACCGGTGCCGCCGTCAAAGCCCGCAATCGTGATGTGATCGGCGCGTGCCTTGGCGACGCCGGCCGCAACCGTACCGACACCCACTTCCGACACCAGCTTGACGGAGACATCCGCCTCCGGGTTGACGTTCTTCAGATCGTAGATCAGCTGCGCCAGATCTTCGATCGAATAGATGTCGTGGTGCGGCGGCGGCGAGATCAGGCCGACGCCCGGCGTCGAATGCCGGGTCTTGGCGACCGTTGCGTCGACCTTGTGGCCGGGGAGCTGGCCGCCCTCGCCGGGCTTTGCACCTTGGGCCACCTTGATCTGCAGCACGTCTGCGTTGACCAGATATTCGGTGGTGACGCCGAAGCGGCCGGATGCGATCTGCTTGATCGCCGAGCGCTGCGGGTTCATCGAACCGTCCGGTAGCGGCATGTAGCGGTCGCTCTCCTCGCCGCCTTCGCCGGTGTTCGACTTGCCGCCTATCCGGTTCATGGCGATTGCCAGCGTCGTATGCGCCTCGCGACTGATCGAGCCGAAGGACATCGCCCCGGTCGAGAAACGCTTGACGATATCCGTCGCCGGTTCGACCTCCTCGACCGGGATCGGCTTGCGGCCAACGGCCTCGGCGCTCTTGATCGTGAAGAGGCCGCGGATCGTGTTCATGCGCAGCGACGACGTATTCACCATCTCGGCGAATTCGCGGTAGCGGTCCTCGGCATTGCCGCGCACGGCGTGCTGGAGCGAGGCAATGGCATCGGGCGTCCAGGCGTGGCTCTCACCGCGCATGCGGTATGCATATTCGCCGCCGATGTCGAGCGTGTTGGCGAGCACCGGATCGGCGCCAAAGGCCGCCTTGTGGCGGGTGACCGTCTCGGCCGCGATCTCTTCGAGACCGATGCCTTCGATCGTGGTCGCTGTGCCGAAGAAATACTGGTCGACCAGCTTCGACGACAGGCCGACGGCGTCGAAGATCTGCGCGCCGCAATAGGACTGGTAGGTCGAAATGCCCATCTTCGACATGACCTTGAGGATGCCTTTGCCGACCGCCTTGATGTAGCGGTAGACGACCTCGTTGGCGTCGACTTCCTTCGGGAACTCGCCACGCTTGTGCATGTCGACCAGCGTGTCGAAGGCAAGATACGGGTTGATCGCCTCGGCACCGTAGCCGGCGAGCAGGCAGAAATGGTGCACCTCGCGCGGCTCGCCCGATTCGAGCACGATGCCGACTGAGGTACGCAGGCCCTTGCGGATCAGATGATGGTGCACGGCCGCAGTCGCAAGCAGCGCCGGAATCGCGACACGATCCGGGCCGACCTGACGATCAGAGAGGACGATGATGTTGTAGCCGCCCTTGACCGCCGCTTCCGCCCGCTCGCAAAGGCGATCGAGCATTTCCGGCATGCCTTCCGCACCTCGCGAAATGTCATAGGTGAAGTCGAGCGTCTTGGTGTCGAACCGGTCTTCCGTGTGGCCGATCGAGCGGATCTTTTCGAGGTCGCCATTGGTGAGGATCGGCTGGCGAACCTCGAGCCGCTTGGCATGCGCCATGCCCTCGTGGTCGAGGATGTTGGGTCGCGGGCCGATGAACGAGACGAGGCTCATTACCAATTCCTCGCGGATCGGATCGATCGGCGGGTTGGTGACTTGCGCGAAGTTCTGCTTGAAATAGGTGTAAAGCAGCTTGGTCTTGTTCGACATGGCCGATATCGGCGTGTCGGTGCCCATCGAGCCGATCGCCTCCTGCCCGGTCGTCGCCATCGGCGACATCAGGAGCTTGGTGTCTTCCAGCGAATAACCGAAGGCCTGCTGGCGGTCGATCAGCGATACATCGCGGCGAAGCGCCCGGGGCTCGACCGGCTTCAGGTCCTCGAGGATCAACTGCGTATCATCGAGCCACTTGCGATAGGGATGCTTGTCGGCAAGCGAAGACTTCACCTCCTCGTCGGAGATGATGCGGCCTTCTTCCATGTCGATCAGCAGCATCTTGCCGGGCTGCAGCCGCCATTTCCGGACGATCTTGTCCTGGGCGACCGGCAGCACGCCTGCTTCCGACGCCATGATGACGCGGTCGTCGCTGGTGACGATGTAGCGTGCCGGACGCAAGCCGTTGCGATCGAGCGTCGCGCCGATCTGTCGGCCGTCGGTGAAGGCAACCGCCGCCGGCCCATCCCATGGCTCCATCAGCGCCGCATGATATTCATAAAAGGCCTTCCTCTCCGGCGACATCAGCTGGTTGCCGGCCCAGGCTTCCGGGATCAGCATCATCACCGCATGCGCAAGCGAATAGCCGCCCCTGATCAGGAATTCGAGCGCGTTGTCGAAGCAGGCCGTGTCCGACTGGCCTTCATAGGAAATCGGCCAGAGCTTGGAGATGTCGTCGCCGAAAAGCGGTGAAGAGACCGAAGCCTGCCGCGCCGCCATCCAGTTGACGTTGCCGCGCAGCGTGTTGATCTCGCCGTTATGCGCGACCATGCGATAGGGATGCGCGAGCTTCCAGGACGGGAAGGTGTTCGTCGAGAACCGCTGGTGCACCAACGCCACCGCCGACTGGAAGCGCTCGTCGGCAAGATCCTTGTAGTAGGCGCCGACCTGGTAGGCGAGGAACATGCCCTTGTAGACCACCGTCGAGGTCGACAGCGAGACGACATAGAAACCGAGATCGCCGCCGTCCGCCTCCGCATAGATGCGGTTGGAGATCACCTTGCGCAGCGTGAACAGCCGGCGCTCGAATTCGGCGTTGGTGGCGGCGTCGCGGCCGGCACCGATAAAGACCTGCACGTGGTGCGGTTCGGTGGCGGCGATGTCCGGCGCCTTGGAAAGCGAGGAATTGTCGACCGGCACGTCACGGAAGCCGAGCAGGTGCTGGCCTTCTTCGGCGACGACCTCGCTGATCACATCCTTGAAATGGGCGATCAGCTTTTCGTCGCGCGGCATGAAGAGATAACCGACGGCGTATTCGCCGGCTTTCGGCAGGGTGACGCCCTGCTTGGCCATCTCCTCGCGGAAGAAGCGATCGGGAATCTGAACGAGGATACCGGCGCCGTCGCCCATCAGCGGGTCGGCGCCAACGGCGCCGCGATGCGTCAGGTTTTCGAGCATGAAGAGGCCATCGCGCACGATCTGATGCGACTTCTCACCCTTCATATGGGCGACGAAGCCGACGCCGCAGGCGTCGTGCTCGTTTCGCGGGTCATAGAGCCCCTGTTTTCGCGGTAATCCGGATGGGAAAGCGGGCGTTTTCGCATCCGTCGCAGCGTTGTGTGCGAGGTGGAGCCCTGTTTGCTGTGATGGCGAATGATCCGTCATCGTCTTCCCTCCTATTGGACCCGGAGATCCCGGGCATACCGCCGCCCGCGCATCGCTCGCCGCGTCGGCGCGTTTCGCGCTGCGGCAAAGCCGGGCATTATCGTCGCATGATCCTGATCAGGTCGCAAATAAGCGCGGCTGCACCAGGCACGAATGTCCCGCGACCATCCTGATGGCAGGCGTCAACAGCCGGATGAAACCCGGCGAAAACCGCTTGCGCTATACGCCGAATGCCGCATTTTCGGCGCTTCCGGCGATTGTTCCGGTCCCTAGACCGAAATAGGACAGCAAACCTGTCCTATTTCATGCGCTCTATGCCAGAAAGCGCCCCCCTTCGCAAGGGCATATGAGCAAATAATGGAAGAGATTTTGCCGAAGATTGCCGGAAATTTCGCGCTTTTAAAATTAAATTACAATCCGCTCGGTGGTTTCTTCACTTTGGTTTCAAACTGGTCTTGTGTTGGCATAGCTGCCGGACAGCCGCATTGATCGTCCGTGGAAGTCGGCTATGGTCTCGCCGAAGCGGCCGGACGTGGCCGAAACAAGGTGATTTCAGATGATTTTTTCCTCCGACAACTGGGCTGGCGCCCACCCGGCAATCGCCGAAAGCCTGATGGCTCATGCAGGCGGCTATGCTTCCGCCTACGGCACGAGCGAACTCGACCGGAAGGTGGAAAAGAAATTCTCCGAAATTTTCCAAAGGGAGGTGGCGGTATTTTTCGTGGGCACGGGTACCGCCGCCAACGCGCTGGCGCTGTCCAGCGTCAACCGGGCCGGCGGCGTGGTCTTTTGTCATCGGGAGGCGCATGTCCACGTCGACGAGTGCGGTGCACCGGAATTCTTCTCGCACGGGGCAAGGCTTTGCCCAGTCGATGGCATTGGCGGCAAGATGGATGCGTCAGGGCTTGAGGTCGAGATCCGTCGCTTTCCCCCGGAGTTCATCCATGGCGGCCGGCCGATGGCAGTGACCATCACCCAGGCAACGGAAAGCGGCACGGTCTATTCGCCGGCCGAAATCGACGCGATCGCTGCTGTCGCGAAATCGCACAAACTTCCTCTCCACATGGACGGCGCGCGCTTCGCCAATGCGCTCGTCAGCCTCGATGTGTCACCAGCGGAAATGACCTGGAAGCGCGGCATCGATCTCCTCTCGTTCGGCGGCACCAAGAACGGCTGCTGGTGTGCCGAAGCGCTGATCCTGTTCGACCCTTCGAAGGCACACGAAATGCACTTCCTGCGCAAACGTGCCGCCCAACTCTTTTCGAAGTCCCGCTTCATCGCGGCGCAGTTCGACGCCTATCTCTCAGGGGACCTGTGGCTCAATCTCGCCCGTCATGCGAACACGATGGCCACGCGCCTTGCCGACGGCATTTCCGCCTCGGGGAAAAGCCGGCTGGCCTGGTCGCCGGACGCCAACGAAGTCTTCGTGATCCTCAAGCAGGACGTGGCGTCGAAGCTCCAGCAACAGGGCGCGGTCTTCTACGACTGGCATGTGCCGGATGACCTGGCAGGCAGCCTCGACGGAGACGAGGGGTTTTACCGGCTCGTCACCAGCTTTGCCACACGATCGGAAGACGTCGACCGCTTCGTCGAAGCCTGCTGACGGCCGGAACCTGCAGCGCCGTGCATCTTTTTTAAGAAAACCTGCAGCAGGCATGAAAAAGGCGGCGCCCGTCGGACGCCGCCTTCCTTTCCATTCCTTAGACCAGATTAGAGGGTCTGGGCCTCGATCTGCTTCGGCTGCGAGGCAACCGAGGTGATCTCGATGCGACGCGGCTTGGCTGCCTCCGGGATCTCGCGAACGAGATCGATATGGAGCAGACCATTTTTCAGCGAAGCGGATTTGATCTCGACATGGTCGGCAAGCTGGAAGCGGCGCTCGAATGCGCGCTTGGCAATGCCGCGATGGAGAAACTGGCTCTCCTCGCCTTTGTCTTCGCTCTTTTCGCCCTTGACTGTCAGTGTGTGTTCACGTGCTTCGACCGAAAGCTCGCTCTCGTCGAAGCCGGCAACGGCCATGGTGATGCGATAGGCGTTTTCGCCCGTGCGTTCGATGTTGTAGGGCGGATAGGTCTGCGACTGATCGGGCTGACCAAGGCTGTCAAGCATGGTGAAAAGGCGATCAAAGCCGACGGTGGAACGATAGAGAGGGGAGAAATCAACGTGACGCATGGTGTCCTCCTTAAGAGCAACGGTTTGCGATGTCTGGTCTGCTACCCCATCAGGCGGCGGCTCGACCGGTGAACGGACCCGTCATCGGCGTCCGCAATCAACAGATGGGAATAAGCGCACGCCAGTTCAAGGGAATTTCCGCGCGGATTCTGCCGGACCGGCGCACTGCATGTTTCGTTAAGTCGCAGCCGATTTAGCGCCAAAAACATGCAGCCGCTCAAATGCTGCAGCATCTTTTGCGCGTCTGATCGGACGCGCAGCGCTGTAGGTGAACAGAACATGAATGACCGGTTCGGTCCCCGTTCAGCCGACGCGAGTTAGAACAAGGACACTGGGAAGAAACTCCCGGCGCTGAAGTGACCATGTCCCTTCTGCTTCAGCGGCCGGAAACGGTGATCGTCCGGATTTCACCCATCGTTTCCGGCTTTTTTTCTTTTGACGCGCGTGAGGCCACCGCCTATCCCTGATGAACAAGACGCGGTTGGGCGGTGGAATGCTCTCATCCCACCTCTTCCCGCGGCAACGACTTCAACTTTACATCTCGGGCCGTCGCTCTTCATGACCACGATCCTCTATCCGACGCCGGACAACCCGATACCGGGCAGATACGCGGCAGGCTTTTTCGATGGGGTCGGCAACCGCAAGATCCGCTACGCGGTCTTCAAGACGGAAGTCTCGGTAGCCCGCGGTACCGTCGTGCTGCTACAGGGACGCAACGAGACGATCGAGAAATATTTCGAAACGATCGCGGAACTTACCGCTGCCGGCTTTTGGGTCGCCACCTTCGATTGGCGCGGCCAGGGCGGCTCCGAGCGGTTGCTGCGCCAAACCGGTCGCGGCCATATCGCTCATTTCACCGACTACGAGCGCGATCTGATGATCTTCCTCGAGCAGATCGTGCTGCCCGACACGCGCCTGCCCTTCTCGATCGTCGCCCATTCAATGGGTGCGCTGGTGGCGCTGTCACTGGCGCCGATGCTCGCAAGCCGGATCGACCGGATGGTGCTGCTTGCCCCCTTTGTCGGCCTCAGCGGCCAGGCCATCGACCAGCGAAGCATTTTTGCGATCGCGACAATAATGGACTGGCTCGGCTTGGGAACACTGCCGCTCGAGCGCGACAAGGGCAACCGCCCCTTGGCGAACAACATCCTGACGGCCGACGCCCGCCGCTATGCGCGCAACCTCGCACTGATGGACGCCTGCCCGCAATGGCGGCTGGGGCCGCCGACGGCGCGATGGCTGCGCGAGACCTTCCAGGCGATACAGCACGTCCTGCGCCGCGAGCATTTGACACAGGTCACTGTGCCGACCATCATCCTGGCGCCGACAGCCGACCGCCTCGTGCCGCATCTTGCCGTCGAATTCCTGGCGCGCAACTTCCGCGCCGGGCACATGATCCCGATCGACGGCGCGCGTCACGAGCTCTTGCAGGAAGCCGACCGTTATCGTGCCCAGGCGATGGCTGCGATTTTCGCATTCCTGCCCGGGTTCGAGAACGCCGACGAGGCACCCCATCAATTCGAGGAAAGCTTACTTCCCGCTGCATGATTCCTTAAATCGGATTCGAATTGAGGACAAATCAATGCAGCAATTCGAAGTGCTGCAGCGACCCTGAAAACTACGAAATTCCGGACGGAAGACCGTTACACACTTTTCCCGGAATTGCTTTACAGCGCCGTGCGCCCTTCAGAACGCACAAGCACGCTGTAGGTCTTTGAATCTACGCATCGTGCTTTCTGAAAATCGATTCCGATTTTCGGGCCGATGCGCTAGCGTGTCCCGTCGGACGCGTGGCGCTGTAGTATTTCCAGCGCTTGCGCGTGGATCTCGCGACTACCGGCGGCGATGATCTCGCCGCCCATTTCCGCCGCGCCGCCCTGCCAATTGGTGACAATGCCGCCAGCCTGTTCGATCAACGGGATGAGGCCGCCGACGTCGTAAGGCTTCAATCCGCACTCGACGACGAGGTCGACGTGGCCGGATGCAAGCAGCGCGAAGGCGTAGCAGTCGCAGCCGTAGCGGAAGAGCCGCACCTTGGCCTGCAACGCCTCGAACCGCTCCTTGAGATCGCCGGTATAGAGATGCGGCGAGGTGGTGAACAACACCGCATCCGAGAGCGCATCGCAGGCGCGCGTCGAAAGCACCTTCTCTCCACCGGGACCGCGATAAGTCGCCTTGTCACCGTCGGCAAAATAGCGTTCACCGGTAAAGGGCTGGTCCATCAGCCCCATCACGGCCTTGCCTTTGCGGTAAAGACCGATCAGCGTCCCCCAGACGGGAAGACCGGAAATGAACGCACGCGTGCCGTCGATCGGATCGATGACCCAGACATGTTCACGGTCGAGACCGACATTGCCGTGTTCCTCGCCCAGAATGCCGTGCTGCGGATACGCGCCTTCGATCAGCGCGCGGATCGCCGCTTCGGCCGACCTGTCCGCCTCCGTGACGGGGTCGAACCCGCCCTCCAGCTTGTTGACGACGCTGGTGCCGGTCCGGAAACGCGGCATCGTTTCCGCTTTGGCAGCATCGGCGAGGCGATCGAAAAAGGTACGGTCCGGCAACATGTCGCTCTCTCGAAGAAAGGAAGGGAAGGCGATCTGATTAGACGAATTTGATCGAAAGGCAAGAATGCCGGAATTCGAGCAAATGGAAGACTGGAGCGCGGGCTCGATTCGCGCACGCATCGCCCTTCGGTTCAGGAGAGTTTCCCGTTGCGACTGCGAAAGTTTTCGCCCTCACAACTTGACATTTGTGCAGCGCAACATTAGAGTTCTGGAGCAGTCACTCGTGGCTGCAAATACCCTCCTTGGGTGTTTCCTCCCTAGACTTGACCGCGCCGCTGGCGCGGTTCTTTTTGAGCACGGGCCGCGCGCTATTCCGCCGCAAGCGGCAGGTATGCACCATATTCCTCGACATGTTGCGCAAGCGCGGCGATGAACGTCGTGAGGTCGGCCGTCAGCGTGGCAAATCCCGGCTTTTTGACTAGGGTCATCTCGTCGACATAGAGGCTGCGGTTGATTTCGATCTGGAGCGCGTGCAATCCGCGTGTCGGCCGACCGTAATGCTCGGTGATGAAGCCGCCGGCATAGGGCTTGTTGCGCGCGACCACGTAACCAAGCTGTTCGAGCAGACTGACGGCGGTGCGCGACAACTCAGCCGCTGCACTTGTTCCGTAACGGTCGCCGATAATGAAGTCCGGCCGATGGCCGCTGCCCGGAAGTTGGACGTTGCCCGGCATCGAATGGCAATCGATCAGCACCGACATCCCGAATTCCACATGCGTGCGGGCTATCAGCTTCCTGAGCGTCGCATGATAGGGCTTGTAGATCGCCTCGATGCGTGTCAGCGCTTCCTCGACCGGAAACCGGCCACGATAGATCTCCATATTCTCGGCGACGAGGCGCGGCACGGTCCCAAGCCCGCCGGCGACCCGCATGGAGCTTATGTTGGCATGCGGCGGCAACGGCCCTTCGAACATGCGCGGGTCGAGTTCGTAGGGTTCCCGGTTGACATCGAGAAAGGCACGCGGGAAATGGGCGCGAAGCAGCGGCGCGCCCAAAAAGGTCGCGTTCTGAAACAGCTCGTCGACGAAGTGATCTTCCGAACGGCGGATCGAATGCGCATCGAGTCGCGACTGATCTAGAAAGGCCTGTGGATAGGACCGGCCGCTATGCGGGGAATTGAACACAAACGGGATCCGCTGACTTGCGGGTTCCAGGACCTCGAAAAACTCCCGCTCGACCGCTTCCCCCATCGCAACCCTTTTTACCATGTCCGGATCTTGCTGTTCGGATCATGTTGCCAGTTGGTCGCCTCTGTGTCCATAGTGACGTCTTGCTGGTACCCGGGCATTGTTACGCCCTGTTCACCAGATATTTACCATGTTGCGGTTTGCTAAGCTGCCGCACTCCACAAGCATTGAAAAGAAGTAGCCACGGCCGAATTCATGACTGCGAAAATCCTCCTTGCCGAAGACGATAACGATATGCGCCGCTTCCTCGTGAAGGCGCTGGAAAAGGCTGGCTATAAGGTCCTGTCCTATGACAATGGCGCCAGCGCCTACGACCGGCTTCGCGAAGAACCCTTTTCGCTTCTGCTGACCGATATCGTCATGCCGGAGATGGACGGCATCGAACTCGCGCGTCGCGCGACAGAACTCGACCCGGACCTCAAGGTGATGTTCATCACCGGCTTTGCCGCGGTTGCCCTGAACCCCGATTCGAAGGCGCCGAAGGATGCCAAGGTCCTTTCCAAGCCCTTCCACCTGCGCGACCTCGTCAACGAGGTCAACAAGATGCTGGCCGCCTGACGGCACCTCGCCAGCACGGGCCTCCTGAGATTATAAATGCCAGTCCCGCCAAACTCTTGTGCGGGGGTGCGCCCTGCTTCGAGGCTGCGGCCGATCAACACGGATCGGCCGCAGCCTCTTTCATTTCAATAGTTTATCGGAAACGCCCCGCAAACAAAGGCATTGCGAGAGCATGTTCGCTGCAAGAAACGCCGCCCGCGAACGTCACCGAAAATTCTGTCAAAAAACCTTCGAAAAGCCTATTGACGCGGATGAGGGTTTTGTGGTCTATGCGCCGCATCGGATGGGCGTGTAGCTCAGCGGGAGAGCACTACGTTGACATCGTAGGGGTCACAAGTTCGATCCTTGTCACGCCCACCATTCCGATCCTTCGACCAGATTGTTTTCAGGCGCCCTTTGGGCGCCTTTTGCATATCCACTCTGTGTTCACCGACATCGTTCCGGCGTGGATAGCCCCTTCCTCGTTCAGTTTCTCCGTTTCAAGCTCTGGTGCTTGCGATCTGAGACGCCTACTTCTCAAAAGCGACGATCAGGCGAACCAGGGCCGCCCTATGCCGCCACGAGTCGAAGTGATAGCTTGCGGGCGAATGTGACAAGTCCGCTCCTTCCAGCCCTTGAATCTCCCGTGATGCCCGCACCGAATCGGCGATGCACGAAGCCCGGTCCAAAACGTTTTGGCTTGACTCCCAAAACGTTTTGGAGAACTCTGTTGTTAGGGAGTGAGAGCATTGGCCAATCTGAAACAGCTCGCGCAATCGCTGGGACTGTCGATCACGACGGTTTCCCGTGCGCTCGATGGCTATTCCGATGTCTCCGCGGCCACCCGCGAGCGGGTGCGCGAGGCTGCGGAGAAGGCAGGCTATCGGCCGAACGCGTCTGCCCGCAGGCTCCGCAAGCAGCGTGCCGAACTGGTGGCGGTCACGCTGCCGAGCGACCCTGGACATATCGGCCCGCCGCATTTCCTCGACATGCTCTCCGGTTGCGCCGAACATCTGGCGAGCGCAGGCCTGAACCTCGTCATCGCACCCGTTCCACGCGGCGAGAGCGAAGTGGAAATCTGCCGCCGCTTCGTCGATGGACGCCGTGTTGACGCGATGCTCTTGGTGCGCACCAAGCGGCGCGATGAGCGGGTCGAATTCCTGCAATCGCGCGGCATTCCCTTCGTCACAAACGGCCGCACCGAAAGCCTTGAACCGCATGCCTATATCGATGGCGATGGCTTTGCCGGATTCCTAGCCGCGACCCGGCGCTTCCAGGCGACCGGCCACCGCCGCATCGGCCATATCGCCGGCCCGCAGGAATATTACTTCGCACATGTGCGCCGCATGGGCTGGCAAGCGGCCATGGATGATGCCGGCCTCGGTTCCGACCTCTGCGCCGAGCGAGCGCCAACCGAACAGGGCGGGTATCTCGCAGCCCTCGATCTGCTCCGCCGTCCTTCGAGGCCGAGTGCACTCGTCTGCGCCACCGACGAAATGGCGATCGGCGCGCTCAGGGCTTTGCGCGAGATCGACGGCGGCGATCACATCAGCGTCGTTGGCCACGACGACCTGCCGATCGGCGCCTATACGAGCCCATCGCTGTCGACCATGCGCATGACCGGCGAGAACCTCGGCGCGAGCTTTGCGTCGCTGCTGCTTCGCGCCATCGCCGGCGAACCGGCGGCTGAGCTCCAGGAGCTTCACGCGATCGAGTTCGTCGACCGCGACAGCCACCGCCGCCCGTACGTCGCGGCATAATCGCATTCGACCACGAACAAGAATAGTGAAGGAGGAGAACATGAAACGCCTGATGTCACTCGGAATTGTGGCCTCCACCGTGCTGGCTTTCGCCTCGCCGGTGCTCGCCCAGACGGTTTTTGTGTCCACGCAGCTTCGTCCGATCGAAGAGGCGACCATCGTTCGCGAGGAACTGCTGCAGGATGTCGGCGATGTCGACTACGTCGTCGAAGAGCCGCCGCAGTTCGCGGTGCGCATGGAGGCAGAGCGCCAGGCCGGCACCCGCACGGTCAGCCTCGTCGGTGCGCTGCATGGTGAGCTTTCGCCGCTTGCCGACAGGGACTCCCTTGAGCCGCTCGACGAGCTTGCCAAGAAGCTCGCGGCCGGCGGCATGCCGCAGTCTCTGCTCGATCTCGGCAAGCTCGGCAAATCGACCCAGCAATACATCCCGTGGATGCAGGCGACCTATGTCATGGCCGCCAAGAAGGAAGCCCTGCAATACCTGCCTGCCGGTGCCGACGTGAATACCCTCACCTATGACCAGCTCATCGAGTGGGGCAAGAAGATGCAGGAAGCGACCGGTCAGCCGCAGATCGGCTTCCCGGCCGGTCCGAAAGGCCTGATGGCGCGTTACTTCCAGGGCTATTTCTATCCGTCCTTTACCGGCGGGGTGGTGCGCACCTTCCAGAGTTCCGACGCGGCTGCTGCCTGGGAGCAGCTCAAGGCGCTCTGGGCCTATGTGAACCCGAATTCGACCAACTACGACTTCATGCAGGAACCGCTGGCCGCGGGCGAGGTCATGGTCGCCTGGGATCACGTCGCACGCCTGAAGAACGCTATCTCCGCAGCTCCGGACGATTACGTCGTATTCCCGGCACCGGCCGGCCCGAAGGGCCGCGGTTACATGCCGGTCGTCGCCGGTCTCGCGATCCCGAAAGGAGCGCCGGACAAGGATGGCGCCACGAAGATCATCGAGCATCTTGCGGCGCCGGACGTCCAGCTCCTCACCGCATCGCGGGTCGGCTTCTTCCCGACGCTCAACGTAAAGCTGCCTGAAGACCTGGATCCGGGTGTCGCGCTACTCGCCGGTGCCGTGACGGCCACGCAGGCCTCCAAGGATGCGCTGATCTCGCTTCTGCCGGTCGGCCTCGGCGACAAGGGTGGCGAATTCAACAAGGTCTACATGGACAGCTTCCAGCGCATCGTGCTGCAGAATGAGCCGGTCGCCGACGTGCTCAAGGCGCAGGGCCAGACATTGGCCAAACTGATGACCGACACCAAGGCACCCTGCTGGGCACCGGACGCCAAGAGCGACGGCCCCTGCCCGGTCGAATAAATCCTCCCGAGGATGCCCGGGCGGACTGTCCGGGCATCCTCATTGAAGACTTCCGAGGCGGGAGCCGATGACCAACAACCGATCCTGGATCCCCTATCTCCTGATTCTGCCGTCCGTCGCCTTCCTGGCGCTGCTCTTTATCGTACCGCTGGTGCAGACGATCTGGCTGGCGTTCTCGGACAATGGCCTGCCGTCGTCGGCGAATGCCCAGCGCATGATGGCCGACATCAACTTCACCCGTTCGATCAAGAATACCTTCCTGCTGACAATCGCGGTCGTGCCGGTTCAGCTCGCGATCGCACTTGCCATGGGCACCATGGTCGCCAAGGTCGGCCGCGGCCGCGAGACCATTCTCTGGGTCTGGACGATCCCGCTCGGCATCTCGGATCTCGCCGCCGGTCTCGTCTGGCTGTCGATCCTGCAGAACAGCGGCTATTTCAACTCGCTGCTCCTCGGGCTCGGCGTCATCGAGCGGCAGGCGAGCTGGCTCTCATACCAGACGCCCGTGGCGCTATTCTTTGCCATCGCGGTCGCCGAGATCTGGCGCGGCACGGCGATTGTCATGGTCATCATCGTCGCCGGCCTGAACCAGGTGCCGAAGGAGTTCAAGGAGGCCGCCGAGATCTTCGGCGCCGGGCCGTGGACGCGCTTCTGGCGCATTACGCTGCCGCTTATCCGGCCGGCGCTGCAATCGGCACTCATCCTGCGCACGGTGCTCGCCTTCGAGGTCTTCGCGGTCGTCTATGCGCTCGGCGGGCGCAATTTCCCGGTCCTCGTCGGTGAGGCCTACAATTGGCAGAACCAGAACCAGAACTATGGCGTCGCGGCGGCCTATGCCGTGCTGATCATGATCATCTCGCTCGCCGCCACGCTTATCTATCTGAAAGCGATCAAGGTCGATCCGGAGCGGCTGCCATGAGTGCGCAAATCACGAGTACAGCGAACCCCGAAGGCTTCGTATCCTCCCGCCGCTGGCTTCTGTGGAGCGGTATCGCAGCGCTCTGTGCCTGGGTCCTGGTGCCGATTTACCTCGTGGCCCTCGGTGCGCTTGGCGGCCGTCAGGGGGTCTATCAGTGGCCGAAGACCGGTCTGCCGACCGGCATCTCGCTCGACCCGTTCATCCTGTTCCTGAAGACCGAGGGCGTGCTGCAGTCCTTCCTGAATTCGCTGGGAGCGGCCGGGATTACCGTGGCGCTTTCCATCCTGCTCGGCGCACCGGCCGGCTACGCGCTCGCGCGCTACAACTTCCATGGCAAGGACAGCTACCGTCTGCTGGTGCTGCTCACCCGCGCTTTCCCGCTGGCGATCCTGGCACTGCCCCTCACCGTTTCCTTCATCAAGCTCGGCCTCTACGACACGATCATCGGCGTCGGCCTGATCCACACGGTGCTCGCCCTGCCGTTTGCCGCACTCGTGACGCAGGGCATCTTCATGGGCGTGCCAAGGGAACTGGAGGAAGCCGCCTGGGTGTTCGGGTGCACCCGCGTCCAGGCTTTCTTCAAGATCGTCGCGCCGCTGGCACTGCCCGGCATCGTCGCAACGGCAGTCTTCGCCTTCGTCATTTCCTGGAACGAGGTGTTCGCGGCCTCGGTGCTGACGGTCCGCAACCGCACGCTGACGGCCTATCTGCTGACGGTCCTATCCGAAAGCCCGATGCACTACCGCTTCGCCGGCGGCCTGATGCTCATCCTTCCCTCGGTTGTCTTCATTTTCGCGGTGAGGCGCTACCTCTTCGCGATCTGGGGCATTTCCTCCAAGTAACGGGACCATATCCATGGCCAACATTGTCATTGACCGCATCCGCAAGAGTTTCGGGACCTTCGAGGCCCTGAAGGAGGTCTCGCTGACGATCAACGACGGCGAATTCGTCTCGCTGCTCGGTCCTTCCGGCTGCGGCAAGACCACGCTTCTGCGCATCATCGCAGGACTGGAAACCGCCACGTCCGGCGATGTCCTGATCGGCGGCAAGTCCGTGATCGGTCTGCCGCCCAAGGAGCGTGGCCTGGCGATGGTTTTCCAGAACTACGCCGTCTTCCCGCATATGACGGTCTACGAGAACGTCGCCTTCGGCCTGCGGATGCAGAAGGCCGATGATGCGCGGGTGAAGGCGCAGGTCGAGAAGGCGGCGGGCCTGCTCCACATCGAGCAATATCTCGACCGCTATCCGAACAAGCTCTCGGGCGGCCAGCGCCAGCGCGTCGCGGTCGCTCGCGCGCTGGCGGTCGAGCCCAAGGTTCTGCTGATGGACGAGCCGCTTTCCAACCTCGACGCGCTGCTGCGGCTCGAAATGCGCACCGAGCTCAAGACAGTGCTGCAATCGGCAGGCACCACGACGATCTACGTCACCCATGACCAGACGGAGGCCATGGGGCTGTCGGACCGCATCGCCGTCATGCACAACGGTGTGGTTGAACAGGTCGGCACGCCGGTCGACGTCTACAACTACCCAGCGACGCGCTTCGTCGGCGGCTTCATCGGCAACCCGCCGATGAATTTCATCAAGGTGCCGGTTACCAACGGCCAGGTGGCCGCCGGCAGCGAGCCGCTTACGGCACCCAAGGACAGCGGCAATGAAGTGATCCTCGGCCTGCGCGGCGAGGCCGTCCAACTGGCGCCTCTGCCCGCTGGGATGGAGATGAAGGTTCGCGTCGCCGAACCGATGGGATCGCATTTGCTGCTGACCGGCTCGATCCACGACCAGCCGGTGCGCGTCATCCTGCCATCTTCCGAGACCGTCAGGAGCGGTGACGTCATCGGCCTCAAGCTCGACCCGAACCGTATTACCTGGCTTTCACCCGACAGCGGCAGGTCCATTCCGGCCGCAACGGCCT
This sequence comes from Sinorhizobium mexicanum, assembly GCF_013488225.1. Taxonomy (NCBI): domain Bacteria; kingdom Pseudomonadati; phylum Pseudomonadota; class Alphaproteobacteria; order Hyphomicrobiales; family Rhizobiaceae; genus Sinorhizobium; species Sinorhizobium mexicanum. Next base: position 3,734,971 of record NZ_CP041238.1, read on the forward strand.
GACAATTTTGGAGTACCCGGCATGAACGTGCATATCGACCAGGCCAAGCAGATTCTCGTCGCGAACGATCGCGGCGGTTATACCGTGCCGACCGACCGGCTCTATCCCTTTCAGTGGAACTGGGATTCCGCTTTCGTCGCTATGGGCTTCGCGCTCTACGACACCGACCGCGCCTACCGCGAGTTGGAACGCCTGGTGGAGGGGCAATGGGCGGACGGCATGATTCCGCACATCGTCTTCCACCAGCCGAGCGACACCTACTTCCCGGGCCCGAGCGTCTGGCGTACGAAACATGCGGTCCCGACCTCCGGCATCACCCAGCCGCCGGTGTTCGCGATTGCGCTGCGCAAGCTCCATGAGGTCGCAGGCAGACAAGCGGAGGCGCGCACTCTGCCGCTCTACGAGGCGGCGCTGAAATGGCACCGCTGGTGGTACAGGGCACGCGATCCGGAAGGGTCCGGCCTTGTCGCGCTGCTTCACCCCTGGGAAAGCGGAAGCGATAATTCGCCGGCCTGGGACATCGCGCTCGCCCGCGTACCGACCACCACCGACACGCCCGTGGTTCGCAAGGATACCGGCCATGTGAATGCTGAAATGCGGCCGCGCGACGAGGACTACAAGCGGTTCATCCATCTTGTCGACGCCTATGCCGCCTGCGGCTGGGATCCGGCAAAACAATGGAAGAAGGCGCCGTTCAAGATCGCCGAGATCCAGACGACTGCGATTCTGCTGAAAGCCGGCGAAGACCTCGAGCATCTTGCCGGCTTGTTCGGCAGGACGGAAGACGCGGCCGAGATCGCCGGCTTCAACGACCGCACCCGCAAGGCCATTCTGTCCCAGTGGCGGCCGAAGCTATCGCGCTTCGTTTCCCGTGACCTGATCTCGGGCGACGATGTGGAAGCCGCGACACAGGCGGGCTTCATCCCTCTTCTTTCGCTCGATCTCGACGCCGGGATTGCCGACGCGCTGGTGACCGAGATGAAGGCATGGTCCAAGGGCCTCAAGGTCGCTTTCCCGACCACAAAGCCGGGCATTGCAGCCTGGGAACCGAAGCGCTACTGGCGTGGCCCGGCCTGGGCCATCATCAACTGGCTGCTGATCGATGGGCTGAAGCGCAACGGCCATCCGGACGCAGCGGAAGAGCTCAGGAAGTCGACGATTACGGCAATCGAGACGGAAGGTTTCGCCGAATATTTCGACCCGGTAACCGGAGAGGGCTGCGGCGGCCTGGGTTTTTCGTGGACGGCTGCCGCCTATATGTGGCTGACGAAAGCTGCATCTACAGCGGCGCGCGTCCAATAAGACGCGCAAAGGACGCTGTAGCACTTTGAATTTTGTCCGTAAATCGGGTACGATTTAAGGAAACATGCAGAGCTTGAAGAATTAGCAAATCCCGGAAGGCAACCCTTCCGTCCAGAATCCATCGTTTCAGCGAAACGGTGGATTCTTTGCCCGGAGCCAAAGCCGCCGGTGGACCGTCAGTGCGCCACCTGCGATGCCGCCGACATCACCTCGTCGGGCGCCGGCGCCCGGAACATGTTGCGGCCGTCAGGTGTCATCTCGGTGAAGCACCAGCGCACCACGCCGTCGCGGTCGAGCAGGAACTGTCCGACCATCTGGCCCATGCCCGTGGCGACCATCCGGTTGTCTTCGTCCGTCATCTCGTAGTCGTCCTTCTTGTCGAGATATTCGGACGCGGCGAACGGGTCCATCGGCTCCGGCAACTCCTCGGGCATGTCGATGCGCATCGACATCGCGGTCTGCATACCGACCTTGCGGGGCCAATCGTCTTCGTTCTCTGTGAACTCCAGGTTCGGCAGACCGAAGGCACGGTGCGAAATCCGTTCGGGATCGGCCGCGGCGAGAAGGTTCGGCAGAGGATGGTAGCGGAAGTAGAGCCGCGCCCGCTCGATCGGCGTATTTACGACCGTCAGGCTTTCGACGCCTTTTTCGTTCAATGCGCCCTTGAGCTGCGCCATGGCGGCGATATGCCGGCGGCAAAACGGACAATGCAGACCTCGAAACAGGCCCACCAGGACCGGCTTGTGGCCACGAAAATCATCAATGGCGATCTTGCCTTCCCGCGTGATCGCGTCGAGCACGACATTCGGCGCGCGATCTCCCGGCTGCAATGGCCCTGTGCTTTGATATTCGACCATGATGCTCTCCTCCCGCTGACAGTTTGGCGCCACCAATCGAAGCATGACATGTTATAATCACATCATTTCAAACAGTTAGATCATTCCACCAACCATAAAACGGTCTAGTCGAGAAACGGCAGTATCATCAATGCTTCAGGATCAAGATCGTGACGGGCGCAGATGTCTCGAGCCAGTGTAAAATAGCGCTCGGCCGCCTCCAGATCTCCCGCATCAAGGCAGAGCGCTCCTAGACCATCATAGCACGGAAAAAGCACCTGCGCTTCGCTCGTTTCGCGGGCGAGGTCGAGCGCCTCGCCATAAAGCCGGCTCGCCTCGTGCGGACGGTCGTGGCACTGGTAAATCTGCCCGAGCACGAGCAGGGACACCGGAAGGTGGTCGCGCTGGTCGAGAGCGCGGTCGATTTCGATCGCCTTCTCAGCGGCGGGCACGCCCTCGGCGGCGCAGCGGTCGGTGAAGGTACAGCAGGCTACGGCGAGATTGGCGAGCAGCCGCGCCTGAAAACCGAGATCGCCGATGCGCCGCGCCATATCCAGGCCGCGTCGGCAGACGTCGATCGCCAGCTTCGGATCGACGATCGTGTAGAGCACGCCGAGATTCGTGTATCCGCGGCAGGCCGCCTGCATCAGGGTGGCCGCCTCGGCAACGCCAACGCTCTCCTCGACCGCGGCGATTGCCTCGCGCCTGCGGCCACGACGTGCCAGCGCAACACCCTTGGTGTTCAAGGCCTCGGCAGTTACCAGGGCTGCCTCGCGCCGCGTCTCATCGCCGGCTTCGCGTGCCAGGTCCCCGACCCGGCTCAACGCGTCGTCCGCCCATTTCGAAGCGGCGAGATAGTCGCCCATCCGAAAGGCGAGATGTCCGCGCTCCTGCAGAAGGGAAGCGCTCTCCACAGGCGCATCCCCACTTGCGAGGAGGACGGCTGCATCGCTGAAATTCGCTTGCGCCTGCTCGCGATCGCCGGCCTCCCAGCGGAGATGGCCGAGCTTGCGAAGGATCCGTGCGGAGGCAACCGGATCGGCCGAGACCCGCTCATAGCCGAGCAGCGCGCGATAATGCTCCTCCGCGGCGGCGCGCTCGCCGGTCGGCTCCAGGAGATCCGCAATGCGCTCGCGGGCGACGAACCATTCCGGCCTGTCTTCGCCCAAGGCCGCAAGCGCTGCCATGGCCTGCCGGTAATAGCGGATGGCATCCTCGTTGGCACAGAGCTGGCGCGCTCGATCACCGGCCTCCATGAGGTAGCGTGCACCCTTGCTACGGTCTGTCGACTGGCTGAAATGGTGGCCGAGCAGCGCCAGTTCCTCGAACCGCTCAGGGTTTTCGCCGTAGCGGCGTTCGAGCGCCTCGGCGATGGCCGCGTGAATCTCCGTGCGCCGCTTCACGAGCAGGTTGTTATAGACGGCCTCGTGAAGCAGCGACTGCATGAAACGGTAAGATTGCGACGATCGCTCGCTCCCCGCCTCCTCGATGATTTCCGTGTCGCAAAGCAGTTCCAGGCCCCGCTCCACATCGGCCGGCGCGGCGGCGATGCGTCTCAGCAGGTTCGCATCAAAGCTCGGGCCTATGACGGCGGCACAGTGGACCAGGCGGCGTACCTCCTGCGGCAACCGGTCGATTCTCGCCAGCAGCATCGCTTCGATGCCGACGGGGATGTCGACCGTCGCCTCCCCGCCGGCCACGCGCCAATCGGAGCCGTCGCGCCTCAGCGTTTCCAGATCGATCAGACTGCGAACGATCTCCTCGATGAACAGCGGGTTGCCGCCGGCCCGGCGCAGGATCCGCTCACATAACTTGTTGGGCAGACGACCTTCGCCGAAGAAGGCCGACAGAAGGCGTCGGCCCTCGGCCGCGGATAATGGGCCGAGACGCAAGGCGGTAATGCTGGTGCGGCCGGGAGCCAGCATGTCGGGACCGGCATCCGGGCGCTGCGTCGTCAAGAGCATCAGCGGCCGGCGATCGAGCCTGTCCAGCACGAAGCGGAGCGCCTCGAGCGAAGCCGAATCCGCCCAGTGCAGGTCCTCGATGACGAGGAGAAGCGGCGCCTGGTCGAGGCGCCGCTCCAGGATGGCCCGGATGGCGGAGAACAGCTGTCGCCGAACTTGTTCGGGCGCGATGTGCTGCAGCATCCCGTCGCGATCGCCGATCCCGAGAATATGAAAGAAGAGCGGCATGAGCCGTTCGATTTCGTCCGCCGGAAAGCCGATTTCGGCGAGGCCGAGAGACAGCCCCTCCTGCGTCTGCTCCGGCGTGTCGGCCGAGGATATGCCATAAGCACTGCGCAGGACGCGGGCGAGGGTTCCGTAGGAGGGTTCCCCGAGTGGCGAACACCCTGCCCGCCGCACGGCGACGTGCGCAAACTCGGCTTCCTCGCCAAGGCCGGCGAGAAAGTCGTTGACGAGACGTGTCTTGCCGATCCCGGCTTCACCGGTCAGGCGCACCAATTGCGCCGTGCCGCCGCAGGCCAACGCAAGACAGTCACGCAAGCGCCCGATTTCCTTGTCGCGCCCGATCAACGGCGCGCTCAGGCCGAGCGCGTCGAGCCCCCGTGCCGCACGCGGCATGTCGAGCGCCCCGGTCATGCGGTGAACCTGCACGCTGCCGGCCTTGCCGCGCAGGGTGACCGCCCCGAGCGTCTCATAGGCAAAGGCGTGCCGCGTAAGGCGGTGTGCCATCGGCCCCACGAGTATTTCATCCGGCCCGGCCATCGACTGCAGCCGCTGTGCGGTGTTCACCGTATCTCCTGTGACCGAATAGGATTTGCTGCCGCCCGCACCGAAGGCGCCGGTGACGACGGGCCCGGTATTGACGCCGATATGGAGGTTCAGTGGCAGACCGATGCGTTCGCGCCAGCGTTCACCCACCAGCGCTGCCCGGCGCACCATTTCCAACGCCGCACGAAGCGCTCGCTCCGGATCGTCCTCATGCGCCACCGGTGCACCGAAGAGGGCGAGCAACGCGTCCCCGATGAACTTGTCGACGAACCCGCCGAAGGCTTCGACGGCCTCCGTCAACGCTTCGAAGAGTTCGTTCTGCAGCGCCTGCAAGATCTCCGGATCCACCTGCTCGCCCAAGGTGGTGAAGCTGCAGAGATCAGCAAAAACGATCGTGACCGTGCGGCGATCGGCACCACTGTCCGCGCTCGAACGGGGCGGAGAGACGACCTGCGGCGCCGTGGCGGCAACGTCAGGCCGCGGCGCTGGCGCAGACCGAGGCTCCGACGGTGCCGACGCACTGATCTGGGTGCCGCATTGCGGGCAAAACGCGAAATGCGGCGGACAGGAATAGCCACAACCGGGGCACAGGTTCTGCTGTTTCGCTCCGCACTTCGGGCAAAACGCAAAACCGCTTTGTATTTCGTAACCGCATTCGTGACAGTTCATCCGGGCGAACCCTCAAGAAAGTCCGCCACGCCCGGAAGAGCCCGAGCCTGTCGGGTGTGAATGCCCTATGAGAATGGACTTGTTGCCTTGCCTTGGCAAGCAAACGCAGCACGGGCGCGGCAGCGCGCCGGGGCGTTCATGAGGCGGCGAGGCACCGCAAGCTCGTCGCGGAAATAATCTGACGCAAAAGATGACGCGCGCGCAATTTTGCGCTAGTACCCGTGCACCGGCGCTCCCGGATCGCCACATCCGCGCAATGACTTTCGTCCGTGAAGGAATACGTTCATGCCTGCCTATCGTTCCCGCACCACCACCCACGGCCGTAACATGGCCGGCGCCCGCGGCCTCTGGCGCGCAACGGGCATGAAGGACAGCGACTTCGGCAAACCGATTATCGCGGTGGTGAACTCGTTCACGCAGTTTGTGCCGGGCCACGTGCATCTTAAGGATATGGGCCAGCTCGTCGCGCGCGAGATCGAGGCGGCCGGCGGTGTCGCCAAGGAGTTCAACACGATCGCCGTCGACGACGGCATCGCCATGGGCCATGACGGCATGCTCTATTCGCTGCCCTCACGCGAAATCATCGCCGACAGTGTCGAATACATGGTCAACGCGCACTGCGCCGATGCCATGGTCTGCATTTCCAACTGCGACAAGATCACGCCCGGCATGCTTATGGCGGCACTTCGCCTCAACATCCCGGCCGTCTTCGTCTCCGGCGGACCGATGGAAGCCGGCAAGGTCGTGCTGCACGGCAAGAAACACGCACTCGACCTCGTCGACGCGATGGTCGCTGCCGCCGACGACAACATTTCCGACGAGGACGTCAAGGTCATCGAGCGTTCCGCCTGCCCGACCTGCGGCTCATGCTCGGGCATGTTCACGGCGAACTCGATGAACTGTCTGACCGAGGCGCTCGGCCTTTCGCTCCCCGGCAACGGTTCGACGCTCGCTACCCACGCCGACCGCAAGCGTCTGTTCGTCGAGGCCGGCCACCTGGTGGTCGATCTCGCGCGCCGCTACTACGAACAGGACGACGAACGCGTCCTGCCGCGCATGATCGCTTCCAAGCAAGCCTTCGAGAATGCCATGGCGCTCGATATCGCCATGGGCGGCTCGACCAACACTGTGCTGCACATCCTCGCCGCGGCCTATGAAGGTGAGGTCGACTTTACCATGGACGACATCGACCGGTTGTCACGCAAGGTTCCCTGCCTGTCAAAGGTCGCACCCGCAAAGGCCGACGTGCATATGGAAGACGTCCATCGCGCCGGCGGCATCATGTCGATCCTCGGCGAACTCGACAAAGGCGGCCTCATCAACCGCGACTGCGTGACCGTCCACAGCGAGACGCTCGGCGACGCCATCGACCGCTGGGACATCACCCGCACGTCGAGCGAAACCGTCCGCGATTTCTACCGTGCCGCGCCGGGCGGCATCCCGACCCAGGTCGCGTTCAGCCAGGAGGCGCGCTGGGAAGATCTTGATACCGACCGCGAGAAGGGTGTCATCCGCTCGGTCGAGCATCCCTTCTCGAAGGACGGCGGCCTTGCCGTCCTCAAGGGCAACATCGCGCTCGACGGCTGCATCGTCAAAACGGCGGGCGTCGACGAAAGCATCCTGAAGTTTTCCGGCCCGGCCCGGGTCTTCGAAAGTCAGGACGCCTCCGTCAAGGCGATCCTCGCCAACGAGATCAAGGCGGGCGACGTCGTGGTCATCCGCTACGAAGGTCCGAAAGGCGGCCCAGGCATGCAGGAGATGCTCTACCCGACGAGCTATCTGAAGTCGAAGGGCCTCGGCAAGGCCTGCGCGCTCATCACCGACGGCCGCTTCTCCGGCGGTACGTCCGGCCTCTCCATTGGCCACGTCTCACCCGAGGCGGCGAACGGCGGCACGATCGGCTTGGTGCGCGATGGCGACATGATCGACATCGACATCCCGAACCGCACTATCAGCTTGCGTGTTGACGAAGCCGCGCTCGCCACCCGCAGACAGGAGCAGGACGCCAAGGGCTGGAAGCCGGCCGAGCAGCGCAAGCGTCGGGTGACGACGGCGCTCAAGGCCTACGCCGCATTTGCCACCTCCGCCGACCGTGGCGCCGTGCGAGATCTCGGCGACCGTTAAGGCGGGGCTCGGGCAGATCGAACGGTTGCGGGGCATCACGCGGAGCGTGCATCCGCTAGCATACCCCCCTCTGCCCTGCCGGGCATCTCCCCTACAAGGGGGAGATCGGCATGTGGCAACCTCCTGCCCGATATTCAGCCTTTCAGCTTCGGCTTCGGATCTGCGCCCTGATGAGCGGAGGGCGCGCTTCTTGCCAATCTCCCTCCTTGTGGGGAGATGCCCGGCAGGGCAGAGGGGGTACAACACCCGCTTTCCCCATTTTCAGCGCAACACTCGCAGCAAGGCTTCCGCCACAGGGGAGCTTTTTCATCGCGATCGTCCGAAATCACATGTGCCGCGTCTCTGCGGGCGGGTTCCACCAATTGTTGTGCAGCCCGTCCATATACTGGATCGGCAAAGCCGCGAGCACGGCCGGATCGACGTCGTCGAGGCAGGCGATATTGATGGAGACGAACGCGCCGCCGATCTCTTCGACATATCCGTGGCCGTAGGGCGCCATACCGCAGGTCTTGCAGAACCGGTGATGGCCGCTCATCGTGCCAAACTGGTAGTCACCTAAGCCGTTTTCCTCGCACATTAGCCGGAAGTCCTCCGGCTTTACGGTCGCGCCCCAATAGCGCAGCTTCGAGCAATACGAACAATTGCAGCGACTGGTCCCCGCCTGGAGATCGACATCGACCTCGTAGCGAATCCGCCCGCAATGGCAGCTCCCTTGGTAGGTCGTCTTCATCGGCATCACCCCTCGCTTTGGTGCCATCAAGGCTTTGATTTTCGCAAAGTTAGAGCGGGAAAAGCGGACGGAAAGGTCTCCTCGTCCGCCAGACGGACTAAGGACGCGGTAGCACTTTGAGTGGCTGCGATATGCCGGCCCCGATCGTTCACGCCTCCACCGATAAGATCTCGGCGGCTCGCGTCCCGTCTTGGGTTAGCGCCACAAGATCGGCGCGCAGGCGGTCCGGAACAGTCGCGCCGAGCTGTCCATCGACCTCGGCATGGGTTTCCTTCCAGATCGGCACGGCCTCAGCTAGCAGCCGCTCGCCTTCCGCCGTCAGCCGCAGGCGGCGCAACCGACGGTCCTCCGGATCGACAAGGACGTCGATAAGCCCGCGACGCTCAAGCGGCTTCAGCGCAGCGGTCAGTGTCGTGCGGTCCATGGCAAGCAGCGACGCAACCATGCTGATACTCGGCGGTTCCGGCCGGTTGAGCGACATCAGCAGCGAGAACTGCCCGTTTGTGATATCGAGGGGCCGCAGCGCCTCGTCGAACCGGCGTGCGAGTGCCCGGGCAGCGCGCTGGATATGCAGGCACAGGCAGTTGTCCCTGACGAGGACGGTAGTGGCGAAGGGTACCAGAAGCGACTTTGACATGGTTGAGTAATGTTGATATCAACGTAATTAGTCAAGTGCTACATTTCGTGAGGAGGAAGAGCATGAGACCGAACCACGCCGTTGTGTCACCCGAGGAATGGCTGAAGGCACGCAAATCGCTTCTCGCCCTGGAAAAGGAGCACACCCGCTTGCGGGACCGGATCAATGCCGAGCGTCAGGCTCTGCCTTGGGTACGGATGGACAAATCCTATGTCTTCGAAACGCTCGCCGGCCCCAAGACATTGCCGGAGCTTTTCGGCGGGCGCAGCCAGCTCGTCGTCTATCACTTCATGCTTGGAGCAGACTGGGAAGCCGGCTGTCCAAGCTGCTCGTTCCTGGCCGATCATTTCGCCGGCATGCTGCCGCATCTCAATCATCACGACGTTACGCTGATCGCAGCTTCGAACGCGCCGCTCGCCAAGATCGAAGCCTATCGCAAGAGAATGGGCTGGCACTTCCCGTGGGTGTCGGCTGAAGGCAACGGCTTCAACAGCGACTTCCATGTGTCCTTCACGCCCACCGAACTCGCGGGCGACAAGGTCGTCTACAATTTCACGGAAATCGACAGCAATGAGGCCTACGAAGAGCTTCCCGGGCTCAGCGCCTTCTACAAGGACGAGGACGGCACCGTCTATCATACCTACTCCACCTATGCCCGCGGCCTGGAGGAACTTGTCGGCACCTTCATGCTGCTTGACCGGGCGCCGAAGGGTCGGAACGAAGGCACGATTATGGACTTCGTCCGCCGCCACGACGAATACGAGGAAGCGCCCAGGCAAAGAGCCTGACGCCAAGGGGAACCATCGGCGTTTCCGAGCGTTGCTATGTCACGCGGCGCTCCAGTCCGGGACGGCGCGTCTCGCCATTGGAGGGATTGATGAAGGCGGAGCCGCAGGAAGAACACCGCTGGCTGGAACAATTGCTCGGTGAGTGGCAAGTCACGTCGCTATCGCCGACCGAGGACGGCCCGCCGCAGGCTCCGTGGACGGAAAACGTTCGCTCAATGCAGGGCCTCTGGATTGTCTGCGAGGGACAAGGCACGATGTCGGACGGCAGCGCCGGCCAATCGTTGATGACCCTTGGCTTCAACCCACAGACGAACCGCTATGTCGGCACCTGGGTCGGCTCGATGATGACGCACATGTGGGTCTATGACGGCGTGCTCGAAGACGACCGCAAGACGCTTACGCTTAACTGCGAGGGGCCGGACTTCGACCGACCCGGCAGATCCGCCAGCTATCAGGACGTAATAACCCTCATCGACGGCAATCACCGCACGCTGACGGCCCGTGTCCAGACCGAAGACGGAAACTGGAAGGAGATCATGGCCGCCGAATATCGCCGGCGCTAAGGCGACATGCATAAGAGCGAAGAAGAGGTAAAGCGCGTCTCATGAATTCGTCTGAACGCGATGCGCTTCAGTGACGGCAGGCAAACCACTGTTCCGCTGCCGCGAATGACAGCAGATCCCCACAGCAAAAAACCGGAGGACGGAAAATGACGGGTCAGCATGGGAAATTCGTCTGGTATGAACTGATGACGACCGACACGAAGGCCGCCCAAACTTTCTACGAAAGCGTTGTTGGCTGGAGCGGCAGCGATGCCGGTATGCCGGGCATCGAGTACACGCTGTTCTCCGCAGGTGATCGGCAGGTGGCGGGATTGATGACAATGCCCGAGGGCGCGCTGGAGATGAAGATCCCGCCTGCCTGGCTCGGCTATGTCGCCGTCGATGACGTCGACGCGACCGCCGCCAAGCTCGCAGCAGACGGCGGCAATGTTCACCGCGCTCCGGACGACATACCGGGTGTCGGCCGCTTTGCCATCGTCACCGATCCGCACGGCGCCGTGTTCGCGCTTTTCAAAGGGACGAGTGAGGCGCCTGCGGCCCTCGAGCAGATGGCGCCCGGAAACGTCGGCTGGCACGAGCTGATGGCCGGCGACCTCGAGACCGCGTTCCCGTTCTACTCCAGCCTTTTCGGCTGGACCAAGGACCAGGCGATGGACATGGGCGACATGGGCACCTACCAGATCTTCGCCTGGAACGGCACCCCGATCGGCGGCATGATGACCAAGCCGAAGGAGGTTCCCTCCCCCTACTGGCTTTACTATTTCAACGTCGAGGCGCTGGATGCCGCGATCGAGCGGGCAAAAGCCGGTGGCGGCAAGATCGTCCTGGAGCCCATGGAAGTGCCGGGCGGAGCCTGGATCGTACAATGCATCGATCCGCAGGGCGCCCTTTTTGCCCTCGTTGCACCGAGACGTTGACGGCCTGTCGACCAGTGACACCTTAAGAGCCAAGGGCGCCTCTCCATGCGGGGCGCCCCCTCTCCAATCCAAACTCGTGCATGTCGCACGCCGAGCCGTCTCGACGCCGGCCTGCTGCATATTTCCTTAAATCGCAGCTGATTGAGGCGGCGCGCTGGGGTGATCGCTCGCCCGCCCGACCGGTTCCGGCGCCACGCGGGCATTCCGACCAAGAAAGTCGAGCACGGCCCGAATACGCGCGGGAAGCGCGCCGCCTTGGCCGAGGAAGACGGCGTGGATCTCTTCCAGATCGCCGGGATTGAAGTCTTCCAGCACGGGAACGAGCCGCCCGGCGTCAATGTCGGCGCGCACGGTGAACTCCGCAAGCCGCGCCAGTCCGGCGCCGGCAAGGGCGAGATGGCGGAGCCCCTCGCCGTCGCTCACCTGCAGCATGCCTGAAGCCGGCAGAATGATCGTTTCTCCGTCGGACCGGATCGGCCAGCCGTCGACGGCGCGCGCATAGCAGAAGCCGAGCCGGTTATGGCCCTCCAGCTCTTCGATGGTCGAGGGCGTCCCGTACTGATCGAGGTAGGAGGGCGCGGCCACGATCACCATTCGCGTGGTGCCGAGCTTGCGGGCAATCAGCGCCGAACTCTTCAGCGGCCCTGATCGGATGGCGATATCGGCATGCGCCTCGATCAGGTCGACCACCGCGTCGGTCTGGACGATATCAAGCGAGACAGCGGGAAAGCGCCCCCGGAATTCCGGCAGCAGCGGCATCAGGATATGGGTTGCGAAGGAAGCGCTGACATTCAGCCGGACCCGACCCGTCGGCATCTCGCCTCCGGCCGCACAACGTTCGGCCTCCTCGATGTCGGCCAGGATGCGGGCAGTGCGCTCGTAGAAGGCACTGCCCTCCGGCGTCAGTTGCAGCCGCCGCGTGGACCGGTTGACGAGGCGGACGCCAAGCCGCTCCTCGAGCCGGAGGACAAGCTTGCTGACTGCCGATGGCGTCATGCGGAAATGGCGCGCTGCCGACGAGAAGCCGCCGAGTTCAACCGCCCTGGCGAACACTTCCATTTCCCCTGAACGATTGACGGAAAGCCGAGACATATGACTTCAACTCACAAATGATGTTCCGAACAGCAGTCTATCTCCAAAAGGCAAAGAGCTCCACCTTCATGTCTCCAGATGCATTGAAACGACAAGGGAGTTGCAAAATGGAGTATCGACGGCTCGGCTCGTCTGGTCTGAAAGTTCCGGCACTGAGCTTCGGCGCAGGCACGTTCGGCGGAAAGGGTCCGCTCTTCGGCGCCTGGGGCACGACGGACGACGCGCAAGCGCGTCGCCTTGTCGATATCTGCCTCGAGGCCGGCGTCAATCTCTTCGACACGGCGGATGTCTACTCCGATGGCGCCTCGGAGGAAGTGCTCGGCGCGGCGATCAAGGGCCGCCGAGAGAAGGCGATCCTGTCCACCAAGATGTCGCTGCCGATGGGCGACGGGCCGAACGACGCCGGTTCATCGCGCTCGCGTCTCATCCACGGTGTCGAAGCGGCGCTGAAGCGTCTCGGAACCGACTATATCGACCTCATGCAGTTGCACGCTTTCGACGCCGGAACGCCGATCGAAGAGGTGCTCTCGACATTCGACGTCTTGGTTCGCGCCGGCAAGCTCCGCTATGTCGGCGTCTCCAACTTCGCCGGCTGGCAGTTGATGAAATCGCTCGCGCTCGCCGAGAGACACGGCTATCCCCGCTACGTCGCCAACCAGGTCTACTATTCGCTGATCGGCCGCGATTACGAATGGGAACTGATGCCGCTCGGGCTCGACCAGGGTGTCGGGGCTCTCGTCTGGAGTCCGCTGGGCTGGGGCCGGCTGACGGGCAAAATCCGCCGCGGGGAGCCGTGGCCGCCCGGAAGCCGGCTGCACGACACCGCGGCGTTCGGACCGCCGGTCGACGATGAAAAGCTCTACGACATCGTCGACGTGCTCGATGCCCTGGCAGACGAAACCGGCAGGACCGTGCCGCAGATCGCCATCAACTGGCTTCTGCAGCGGCCGACCGTTTCGAGCGTCATCGTCGGCGCCCGCAACGAAGAGCAGCTCCGGCAAAACCTCGGCGCTGTCGGCTGGTCGCTCTCTGCCGATCAGCTGGCGCGTCTCGATAAGGTGAGTGCAATGACGGCGCCATACCCGCATTTCCCCTACTACCGGCAGGAAGGCTTCGCCCGCATCAACCCTCCGCCGGTCTGAGCGGGCGACGCCCGGGATTTGCGCCCCGGCTTTCGGCTTGCTTTCTTTCTTCGCATTGCACAAAGTTCCCCATGAATGGCCGGCAACGGACCGGCCATCGAGGGGAAAATCTGCATGTCGATCAAGGCCAGCATCTACCACCTCACGCACTACACCTACGACCGCCCGGTGAGCCTCACACCGCAGATCATCCGGCTGAAACCTGCCGCGCATTCGAAGACCAAGGTCATCAGCCACTCGCTGAAAGTCTCGCCTGCCAACCATTTCGTCAATTTGCAGCAAGACCCCTACGGCAACTATCTGGCCCGCTACGTCTTTCCCGATCCGGTGACGGAACTGAAGATCGAGGTCGACCTGGTCGCCGACATGACCGTCTACAACCCATTCGATTTCTTCGTAGAGGAAGAAGCCGAGCACTGGCCTTTCGGTTATCCCGAAGACTTGAGCGAGGACCTGAAGATCTACATGACGCCGGAGCCGATCGGGCCAAGGCTTTCGCAATTCATGGAGAGCGTCGACCGGTCACGCCAGCGCACCGTCGACAAGATCGTCGCTCTCAACACGCGGCTGCAGAAGGAAATCGGCTATGTCATCCGCATGGAGGCGGGCGTCCAGTCGCCGGAAGAGACGCTCGGCACTGCCAGGGGCTCATGCCGCGATTCCAGTTGGCTGCTGGTGCAGATCCTTCGCAATCTCGGCTTTGCCGCCCGCTTCGTCTCCGGCTATCTGATCCAGCTGAGGCCGGACCTGAAAGCCCTCGACGGCCCCTCCGGCACCGAATACGACTTCACCGACCTTCACGCCTGGGCCGAGGTCTATCTTCCGGGTGCCGGCTGGATCGGGCTCGATCCGACGTCAGGTCTATTGACCGGAGAGAGCCACGTTCCGCTCGCCGCCACCCCGCATTATCGAAACGCCGCGCCGATATCCGGCGAGTTCTTCGGCGATCCGGACACGAGAAGCGATTTCGCCTTCGACATGAACGTTGCTCGCGTCGCCGAACATCCGCGCATCACCAAGCCCTTTTCCGACGAGAGCTGGGAAGCGCTGAATGCGCTCGGTGATGAAGTCGATCGTGTGCTGGCGGAAAACGACGTTCGCCTGACCATGGGCGGCGAACCGACCTTCGTCTCGATCGACGATTTCGAATCCGATGAATGGAACACCGCAGCGGTCGGCCCCACGAAGCGCAAGAAGGCGGATGCGCTCATCCGCCGCCTGCGTGAGCGCTTCGCGCCGGGCGGCTTCCTGCATTACGGACAGGGCAAGTGGTATCCGGGCGAAAGCCTGCCGCGCTGGACCTTTTCCCTCTGCTGGCGCAGAGACGGCGTGCCGATCTGGCGCCAGCCCAGTCTGATCGCCGAGGAAAACGGCCGGCACGAAATCACCGGGGAGGACGCCGAGCGCCTGCTCGTCGCGATTGCCGGCGAACTCGACGTCGATGCGGACATGGTCGTTCCGGCCTATGAGGACCCGGCCGAGTGGATCGTCAAGGAAGCAAACCTTCCGGACAACGTCGACCCTTCCAATTCCAAACTCAAGGATCCGGAAGAGCGCAGCCGCCTCGCCCGCGTCTTCGAGCGCGGGCTCACGGCCCCGACGGGCTACGTTCTGCCAGTGCAGGCCTGGAACGCACGTGCGAGTGACCGGCGATGGATGAGCGAGAAATGGAAGACCCGGCGCGGCCGGATTTTCCTCGTGCCCGGTGACAGCCCGGTCGGCTATCGCCTGCCGCTCGGCTCGCTCCCCCATATCGCGCCGTCTGCCTACCCCTATGTCAATCCGGTGGATCCGACAGTTTCGCGTGACGACCTGCCGAATTTCAGCGAGAGCCGGGGCCGCGTGCAGCCGTCGCGCTTCCAACCGTCCGAGGAGTCGCCGACGCCGCTGCCGCCCTCTCGCGACGAGATCGACGGCGCCGTCCGCACCGCGATCAGCGTGGAACCGCGCGACGGGCGGCTTTGCGTCTTCATGCCGCCGACCACCAGCATCGAGGAATATCTCGATCTCGTCGCCTCGACCGAGCGGGCCGCCGCCGTGCTCGGCATGCCGGTGCATATCGAAGGCTATGCGCCGCCGCAGGATGAGCGCATCAACGTCATCCGCGTCGCTCCGGATCCCGGCGTGATCGAGGTCAACATTCACCCGGCAGCGAACTGGCGGGAATGCGTCGACATCACCACGGCGATCCACGAGGAGGCCCGCCAGAGCCGGCTCGGCACCGACAAGTTCATGATCGACGGCCGCCACACCGGAACCGGCGGCGGCAATCACGTGGTCGTCGGCGGCCGCAGCCCCAATGACAGCCCGTTCCTGCGTCGGCCGGATCTTCTGAAGAGCATCGTGCTCCACTGGCAGCGCCACCCCTCGCTCTCCTATCTCTTTTCCGGCCTTTTCATCGGGCCGACCAGCCAGGCGCCGCGCATCGACGAGGCGCGCCACGATTCGCTCTATGAATTGGAGATTGCGCTCGCACAGGTACCGCCGCCCGGCGGCGATCGCCCGGCTCCCTTGCCATGGCTGGTGGACCGGTTGTTCCGCAACCTGCTCGTCGACGTCACCGGCAATACCCATCGCTCCGAAATTTGCATCGACAAGCTCTTCTCACCGGACGGACCGACCGGGCGGCTCGGACTGATCGAGTTCCGCGGTTTCGAGATGCCGCCGAACGCCCGCATGTCGCTCGCCCAGCAATTGCTCGTTCGCGCGCTTATCGCCCGCTTCTGGAAAAGCCCTATCGATGGCGGCTTCGTGCGCTGGGGCACGGTTCTGCACGATCGCTTCATGCTGCCGCACCATGTCTGGCAGGATTTTCTCGACGTGCTTGCCGACCTGCGCACCTACGGCTTCGATTTGAGGCCCGAATGGTTCGAGGCACAGCTCGAATTCCGTTTCCCGTTCTGCGGCGAGGTGGAATATGAAAAGGCCAAGCTCGAACTGCGACAGGCCCTCGAACCCTGGCATGTGATGGGAGAACATGGCGCGATCGGCGGTACCGTGCGTTTTGTCGATTCCTCGGTGGAGCGATTGCAGGTCAAGCTCGAAACCGCCAATCCGGATCGCTACAAGGTCGCCTGCAATGGCCGCCCCGTGCCGCTGACACGGACCGGGAAAAGTGGCGTGGCCGTCGCAGGCGTACGTTACAAGGCCTGGCAGCCCGCCACCGGTCTGCATCCGGTCCTGCCGGTCAACACTCCCCTCACATTCGATATTTATGATACATGGTCGAACCGGGCGATCGGCGGCTGCGTCTATCATGTGGCGCATCCCGGCGGCCGCAACTATGAGACATTTCCGGTTAACGGCAACGAGGCGGAAGCGCGCCGCCTGGCACGCTTCGAGCCCTGGGGCCACACCACCGGCGGGTATCGGCTTCAACCCGAGGCCCCGCCGGCGGAATTTCCGCTGACGCTCGACCTGAGACGTCCGGCAGGAGTGTAGATGGCGAAGAAACAGACGGCAGAGGCGGAAGAAAAGCATCGGCGCGACGGCGACCCGGTGTTCGGCTATCGCGCCCTTCCGGGAATCGCCGACGAGATGCTCGATCGCGACGGCAATGTCCGGCCGGTCTGGCAGCCGCTACTCTCGGCCCTCGGCCGCATGGACGAAACGGATCTCGCCAACCGCTTCGCCCGCGCCGATCGCTATTTGCGCGATGCCGGCGTTTTCTATCGGGCCTATGGCGGCCGGGAGAATTCGGAACGAAGCTGGCCGCTGTCCCACATCCCCGTCCTGATCGACGAGGCGGAATGGGCCGTCGTTTCGCAAGGGCTGATCCAGCGTGCCGAACTGCTCGAGCGCGTGGTCGCCGATATCTACGGCGAAAACCGCCTGGTCCAGGAGGGCCTGTTGCCCCCCGCGCTCGTCGCCTCCAACCCGGAGTTCCTGCGCCCGCTGGTCGGTGTCAAACCCGCCGACGGACATTTCCTGCACTTCTGTTCCTTCGAGATCGGACGCGGGCCGGACGGCAATTGGTGGGTGCTTTCCGACCGGACCGAGGCTCCCTCCGGGGCCGGGTTCGCACTGGAAAACCGCGTTGCGACGACACGCGCCTTTTCCGACCTCTATGCCGAAACCCACGTCCACCGACTAGCGGGCTTCTTCGGCGCCTTCCGCGATACGCTCCAAGCTCGAAAGCAACATCCGGACGATCGAATTGCCGTCCTTTCGCCCGGCATTGCCAATGAGACCTATTTCGAGCACGCCTATATCGCCCGCTACCTCGGCTTCATGCTGCTGGAAGGCGAGGACCTGACGGTGGTCGGCGGTCGCGTCATGGTGCGCACGGTTGCCGGCCTCAAGCCTATCGGCGTGCTCTGGCGCCGCCTCGACGCGGCCTTCGCTGATCCGATCGAACTCAACCAATCCTCCCATATCGGCACGCCCGGCATTGTCGAGGCGTTGAGGGCCGGCTCCGTCTCGATCGTCAACGCGCTCGGCTCGGGCATCGTCGAGAGCCGCGCCTTTCTCGCCTTCATGCCGGCGATCTGCCGTCACCTGCTTGGCGAGGAGCAAAGGCTGCCGTCGATCGCCACCTGGTGGTGCGGGCAGCAGGCCGAACGCGACAATGTCGCCGGCAATGTCGAGCGCATGGTGATCGGCCCCGCCTATTCGACCCGCCCCTTCTTCGACGACAACGGACAGTCGGTCCTCGGCACGTCCCTGTGCGAGGGTGGCACGTCGGTTTCGGAATGGCTCGGAACCGGTGGCGGCAAGCTGGTCGGCCAGGAGGTCGTCACACTGTCGACGACCCCTGCCTGGGTGCGCGGCCGGCTGACGCCGCGACCGATGAGCTTGCGGGTCTTTGCCGCGCGCACACGCGACGGCTGGCAGATCATGCCGGGCGGTTTTGCGCGCATCGGCTCCGGCGACGACGTGGCGGCGATCGCGATGCAGGCGGGCGGCACGGCCGCCGATGTCTGGATCGTCAGCAACAAGCCGGTCGAGTACACGACGCTGCTCCCGGCCGAAGAGAGCTTCACGCGCAACATGCCGGGCAGCCTGCCGAGCCGCGCGGCCGACAACCTCTTCTGGCTCGGCCGCTATATCGAGCGGGCGGAAGGCGCTCTCAGGATCCTGCGCGCCTGGCACGGACGCTTCGCCCAAGCCGCCGACCCCAACATGCCGCTTTTGAAGGACGTCACTGACTACCTGGCGGCTCTCGATATCAACACGCGGCAACCGGTGCCTGACAGCCTGCTTGCCAATATCGACAGCGCGCTCGTCAGCGCCGGCAATATCCGCGACCGGTTCTCGCCCGACGGGTGGCTGGCTCTCAACGATCTGTCGAGGACGGCGCGGAAGTTCCGCGCGACGGTGCAGGCCGGCGACGACGCCACGCATGCGATGACCATTCTGTTGCGCAAGCTCGCGGGTTTTGCCGGCCTCGTGCACGAAAACATGTACCGCTTCACCGGCTGGCGCTTCCTGTCGATCGGTCGCTACATCGAGCGTGGCCTGCACATGACCCGCCTGCTTGGGCACATGTCGGGACCCGAAGCTCCGGACGGCGCCTATGACATGCTGCTCGAGATCGGCGACAGCGTCATGACCCACCGCCGCCGCTACAACGTCAATACGGCAGCATTGACCGTCACCGACCTGCTCGCCCTCGATCCGCTCAATCCGCGTTCGGTTCTTTACCAATTGAACGAGATCAAGACCGAGGTGGAGCTGCTGCCGAACGCGTTCGTCAACGGTCAGATGTCACCCTTCTACCGCGAGACGATGCGGCTTCATTCCGGCCTTGCGGTGATGACGCCGGAGGCAATGACCGCGACCGTCTACAAGCAACTGGAACGGGACCTCGAGAAGCTTTCGAACCTGCTCGCACAAACCTATCTCGGCTAGAGCAGGATGAGGAAAGTGTGGGCAGTATTTCTCGCGCATTCTGCGCCAACTTATTGGAAACGAAGGGCACGGCTTGATGCTCTACGACATCAACCTGAAGATCACTTACGGTTACGAGGTCCCGGTCGCCGGCGGACGCCATCTCGTACGTGTGCTGCCGGCCTCGATCCCCGGTCGTCAACGGCTTGTCGTCGGCTCGATAAGCTGCCAGCCGACCCCCGGCGAACGGGTTGAAAGCGTGGATTTCTTCGCCAACCCGACCACGTCGATCCTTTTCCGCTCCGTGCATGACAGCCTTGCCATTCGCATGCAGGCACGCGTCCAGGTGGAAGCGCAGGCGCTCACCGCCGACCTCACGCCGCCGCTTGCGGGTCTTCCAGCACAGCTCGCCGCATGCTGGTCGGTCGATGCGCAGTCGCCGCATCATTTCGTCGGGCCGAGCCCGCTCCTGCCGGACGCCCCGGAGATCGCGGCCTACGCACGCGCGATCGCCGACGAGGAAATGACGGTGCGGCAGATCGGGACGGCAATCTGCGAGCGCGTCCACCGCGATTTCTCCTATGATACCGAGGCAACAACCGTGAACACGACGGCCGCGGAAGCCTTCAAGCTCAAGCGCGGTGTCTGCCAAGATTTCACCCATGTGATGATCGTCGCTCTTCGCAGCCTCGGCATCCCGGCAGGCTATGTCAGCGGATTCCTCAGAACCTTGCCGCCACCGGGCAAGGAACGGCTGGAGGGCGCCGACGCGATGCATGCCTGGGTTCGCTTCTGGTGCGGCAGTGCGGGCGGCTGGATCGAGCTCGACCCGACGAACAATATTCCTGCCGGCACGGATCACATCGTCGTGGGCCACGGCCGTGACTATGGCGACGTCGCGCCTGTCATCGGCATACTCAAGAGCTATGGCAGCCATACGACCGAACAGGCCGTCGACGTCATTCCCGTCGGCTGACCCGAATTGGTACAACCCGCGTCCCGTTTCCGGACAACCAATCGCGAGAAAACCGTTTGAAAGCACGGATTTCCTCCGAAATTCATTAAAATTCAAACAATTACCTGAACGAGATTGTAATCCATCGCCGCTAATGTCTACCCAAGCTTGCGATGTATTGGTTGGGGTGTGCAAAGAT
Source organism: Sinorhizobium mexicanum (assembly GCF_013488225.1). NCBI lineage: Bacteria > Pseudomonadati > Pseudomonadota > Alphaproteobacteria > Hyphomicrobiales > Rhizobiaceae > Sinorhizobium > Sinorhizobium mexicanum. The sequence goes on from NZ_CP041238.1 coordinate 3,755,486, forward strand.
GGGAAGACAATCCATGGTAAGACGGTCCTTCGGCATGATGCTGACGGACCGCGGCGGTAATTTCGGAATGATGACGGCGCTGGTGGCGCCGCTGCTATTGGCAGCGGGCGGTGTTTCCATCGACATGGCCAACATGCTGATGACCAAGAACCAGCTGCAGGACGCCACCGACGCCGCAGCGCTCGCCGCTGCTTCCGCTCTTGTCTCCAACGAACAGCCAAACATCGACGCCGCCAAGGCAATCGCGCGCAAATTCCTGAAGGCGCAAATGGCAACGTCGAATTCGGCGGATACCCCGGCCGAGGGCTCGCAGCCTGGAACGGCGACGGCCCAGTCTACGGACAGCGCAGCGGCCGCTGCCGAGGCGCCGAATTGGGACGATATCAATACCTCGGAGGTGAACATCACCGAGACACCCAACGGCGTGAAAGGGAAGTCCTTCAAGGTTTCGATCCTCAACAAGCACCGGATCGAGTTCAACGCGATGACGCGCCTCCTGGGCACGGATTCGATTGAGCTCGAAACCCGGGCAACGGCGGAAAGCGCAACCGAGAGCAAGAACGCGCTCTCCATGTATCTCGTGCTCGACCGTTCGGGATCGATGGCCTGGAAGACGAACACGATCGACACGACGAAGTCCAAGTGCCCCAACTACACGGAGGCGAACTGGAACAAGTATCCGAACCTGTCGGCGACCAGCCCGTGCTACATCACCAAGGTCAACGCGCTGAAGACCGCTGCAAGCGACCTGTTCGCCCAGCTGATGCTCGCCGATCCGGGATCGATCTATGTTCGCACCGGGGCGGTTTCCTACAACGCGTCGCAGGACCCCGCCGGCAGCCTCGCCTGGGGAACGACGGGAGCCGCAGCTTACGTCAATGCGCTGGTCGCGACAGGCGGCACGGCCTCGGGCAACGCCTTCAAGACTGCCTACCAGAAGGTGATCGCATCGACGGAAGACACGGCGCACGCCAACAAGAACGGCCAGGTTCCGACGAAATACATCGTCTTCATGACCGACGGCGAGAACAACTACGCCAACGACGACACGGTCACCAAGTCCTGGTGCGACACCGCCAAGGCCAACAAGGTTCAGATCTACAGCGTCGCCTTCATGGCGCCGGACCGCGGCAAGAAACTGCTGGAATATTGTGCCTCCTCGACCTCGCATTATTTCGAAGCCGAGGAAGCCGCCGACCTCGTTGCCGCCTTCAAGGCGATCGGCGAACGGGCCTCTGCCATGGTCTCCCGCCTCACTCAATAGTCGACGCGAAACAGCTCTATGCATGCCGTCCGGCCTCGCCGGGCGGCATTTTTCGTTCTGCGCAAGTACATGTTGCAAGCGCTTCGGATCGATGCAAAATTGCCTTAACTCCCGGCCGGCGCCGGCCCGCGGCCTTCCCGCACGCAAAAAGGCCAAACAGAAAAAGGCATGACAATTCTTATGATGAATCGGCTCTCCACCTCCGAACTGCCGCAACCCGCACCCAGGTCGTCCGAGCCCGGCCAACTCGCGGTGGAAATCCTCGAACGCCTCAAATACCGCATCGGCAAAGACCCGAAAGTTGCCAAACCGCATGACTGGCTGACGGCCGCCATTCTCGTTGCCCGTGACCGCATCACCGACAAGTGGATGGACTCCACCCGCAAGACCTATGCCACCGGCGCCAAACGCGTCTACTACCTGTCGCTCGAGTTCCTCATCGGCCGCTTGATGCGCGACGCGATGACGAATATCGGCCTGATGGACGAGATGCGCGATGCGCTGGCGTCGCTCGGCGTCGATATCGACGTGGTCGCGCAACTCGAGCCCGACGCAGCACTTGGCAATGGCGGCCTCGGCCGGCTCGCCGCCTGCTTCATGGAGTCCATGGCGACAGTCGACGTGCCCGCCTACGGCTACGGCATCCGCTACATGCATGGCCTGTTCCGCCAGCAAATGGCCGACGGCTGGCAGGTCGAACTGCCCGAGACCTGGCTGGCCCACGGCAATCCCTGGGAATTCGAACGGCGCGAAAGCTCCTATGAAATAGGCTACGGCGGCGTCGTGGAAACCGTCAATATCGACGAGGAAGTTCAACGTTACGTCTGGAAACCGGCCGAACGCGTCATCGCAACCGCCTTCGACACACCGGCCGTCGGCTGGCGCGCAAAGCGCGTCAACACGCTGCGCCTCTGGACCGCTCAGCCGATCGATCCGATCCTCCTCGAGGCCTTCAACGCCGGCGACCATATCGGCGCGCTGCGCGAAAGCAACAAGGCGGAGAGCCTGACGCGCGTGCTCTATCCGGCCGATGCGACGCCGGCGGGACAGGAACTGCGCCTCAGACAGGAGTATTTCTTCTCTTCCGCCTCGCTGCAGGACATTCTGCGCCGCCACCTGCAGCAATATCCGGACTTCACGTCCTTGCCGGACGCGGTCGCCATCCAGCTCAACGATACCCACCCGGCCGTTTCCGTCGCGGAACTCGTGCGTCTTCTGACCGATGTCCACGGGCTCGATTTCGAGCAGGCCTGGGACATCACCCGCCGCACCTTCGCCTACACCAATCACACGCTGCTGCCGGAAGCGCTGGAAAGCTGGCCGGTGCCGCTCTTTGAGCGGTTGCTGCCGCGCCACATGCAGATCGTCTACGCCATCAATGCCAAGATCCTGATCGAGGCGCGCAGGCAGAAGCACGCGACCGACGAGGAAATCCGCAACATTTCGCTGATCGAGGAGACGGGCGAACGGCGCGTGCGCATGGGCAACCTCGCCTTTGTCGGCTCGCATTCGATCAACGGCGTCTCGGCGCTGCACACCGAGCTGATGAAAGAAACGGTCTTTGCCGATCTGCACCGGCTCTATCCCGAGCGCATCAACAACAAGACCAACGGCATTACGCCGCGCCGCTGGCTGATGCAGTGCAATCCCGGCCTGTTCGGCCTCATTCGTGAGGCGATCGGCGACGAGTTCATGGACAACACCGAGGCACTCCAGGCGCTCGACGCCTTTGCCGACAAGGCGGACTTCCAGGAGAGCTTCGCCGCCGTCAAGCGTGCCAACAAGGTGAAGCTTGCAAAGCTCATCCAGGCAAACCTTGGAATCCGGCTCGATCCCTCGGCGATGTTCGACATCCAGATCAAGCGCATCCACGAATACAAGCGGCAGCTCTTGAACATCGTCGAGGCGATCGCTCTCTATGACCAGATCCGCTCGCACCCCGAACTCGACTGGGTGCCGCGGGTCAAGCTCTTTGCCGGCAAAGCGGCGCCGAGCTATCACAACGCCAAGCTGATCATCAAACTTGCCAACGATGTCGCCCGCGTCATCAACAACGACCCGGCGGTGCGCGGCCTCCTGAAGATCGTCTTCGTTCCGAACTACAACGTGTCGCTCGCCGAAGTGATGGTGCCGGCCGCCGATCTTTCCGAACAGATCTCGACCGCCGGCATGGAGGCCTCCGGCACCGGCAACATGAAATTTGCGCTGAACGGCGCGCTCACCATCGGTACGCTCGACGGCGCCAATGTCGAAATGCGCGACTGGGTGGGGGAGGAAAACATCAAGATCTTCGGCATGACCGCCGAGGAGGTGGCAAAGGCGCGGGCGGAAGGACACAATCCGCGCGCCATTATCGAAGGCTCGCGTGAGTTGTCGCAGGCGCTCTCAGCGATCGCCTCGGGCGTATTCTCGCCGGACGACCGCAATCGCTTCGCCGGGCTCGTCGACGGGCTCTACAACCATGACTGGTTCATGGTCGCCGCTGATTTCGAGGCCTATGCGAAGGCACAGCGCGAGATCGATCGGCTCTGGACCGAGCCATCCTCCTGGTACGCTCAGGCGATCCGCAATACCGCGCGCATGGGCTGGTTCTCGTCCGACCGCACGATCCGGCAATATGCCGGGGAAATCTGGAGCGCTGGATGACGGTATCGCCCGGTAAGGACCCAGCGCACGCTCCGTCCGGTGTGCTGCCAGCACCGGAAATCGCGGCAATACTTTCCGGCACCCACGACAATCCTTTCGCTGTTCTCGGCGTTCATGCCGCCGGCAAGAACTATGTTGCACGCTGCTTCATTCCGGGCGCCGAAGCGGTGACGGCAGAAACACTCTCCGGCAAGGAAATCGGCACGCTCAACCGGCGCGACGACGCGGGCTTCTTCGAGGGTCTCGTGTCTCTGCGCAAGGAGCAGCCCATTCGTTACCGCGCCATCAACAGCGGCGGTGAATGGATCGTTGTCGATCCCTACAGTTTCGGCCCCGTTCTCGGGCCGATGGACGACTATTATATCCGCGAGGGCTCCCATCTCAGGCTCTTCGACAGGATGGGCGCCCATCCGATCACGCATGACGGCGCGGAAGGCTTCCACTTTGCCGTCTGGGCCCCGAACGCGCGACGCGTGTCGGTGGTCGGCAGTTTCAACGACTGGGACGGACGCCGGCACGTCATGCGCCTGCGCGCCGACACCGGCATCTGGGAGATATTCATTCCCGGCGTCCCTGCTGGCGCGCCTTACAAATATGAGATCCTCGACAGCCAAGGGACGCTCCTGCCGCTGAAGGCGGACCCTTTCGCCCGCCGGTCGGAACTGCGCCCCGATACGGCCTCGATGACGACGGGCGAGATCGCGCAGGTCTGGGAGGACGAAGCGCATCGGAAGCATTGGGGCGAGGCCGATCCGCGCCGGCAGCCGATCTCCATCTACGAGGTCCACGCCGGCTCGTGGCAGCGACGCGACAACGGCGAGATGCTCTCCTGGGACGAACTGGCGGACCGGCTCATTCCCTACTGCGTCGACATGGGTTTCACGCATATCGAGTTCCTGCCGATCTCCGAATTTCCGTTCGATCCATCCTGGGGTTATCAGACCACGGGCCTCTACGCACCGACGGCTCGTTTCGGCGAGCCCGAGGGTTTCGCCCGCTTCGTCAACGGCTGCCACAAGGTCGGCATCGGCGTCATTCTCGACTGGGTGCCGGCGCATTTCCCGACAGACGAGCACGGCTTACGCTGGTTCGACGGCACCGCGCTCTACGAGCATGCAGACCCACGCCAGGGTTTTCATCCCGACTGGAACACGGCGATCTACAATTTCGGCCGCCAGGAGGTTCTCGCCTATCTCGTCAACAATGCCCTCTATTGGGCGGAGAAGTTCCACGTCGACGGTCTGCGCGTCGATGCGGTCGCCTCGATGCTCTACCTCGACTATTCGCGCAAGTACGGCGAATGGGTGCCGAACGAATACGGCGGCAACGAGAACCTGGAAGCCGTGCGCTTTCTACAGACGATGAACTCCCGTCTTTACGGCATCCACCAAGGGGTGCTGACGATCGCCGAGGAGTCGACTTCCTGGCCCAAGGTTTCGCATCCGGTTCACGCGGGTGGCCTCGGCTTCGGCTTCAAGTGGAACATGGGCTTCATGCACGATACGCTGCAATATCTCATGCGCGAGCCCGTGCACCGGAAGTTCCATCACAATGACATGACCTTCGGGCTGCTTTACGCCTTCAGCGAGAATTTCGTGCTGCCGCTGTCGCATGACGAGGTGGTGCACGGCAAGGGATCGCTGATCGCGAAAATGGCCGGCGACGACTGGCAGAAGTTCGCCAATCTCAGGGCCTATTACGCCTTCATGTGGGGCTATCCGGGCAAGAAACTCCTCTTCATGGGCCAGGAATTCGCCCAATGGCGCGAATGGTCGGAGGATCGCGCGCTCGACTGGAACCTGCTCGAATACAATCTGCACGAGGGAATGCGTCGTCTCATCCGCGACCTGAACGGCACCTACCGCTCGAAAGCGGCGCTGTATGCGCGCGACTGCGAGGGCGAGGGCTTCGAATGGCTGATCGCCGACGACCGCGAGAATTCCGTCTTCGCCTGGCTCAGGAAAGCGCCAGGTCAGAAGCTTGTCGCCGTCGTCACCAATTTCACGCCGGTGTACCGGGAAAACTACGACATACCGCTTCCGGTCGCGGGACGATGGAAGGAAATCCTTAACACCGATGCGGAGATCTATGGAGGGAGCGGCAAAGGCAACGGCGGTGCCGTGCGTGCGGAGCAAAAATCAACGGGAATAACGGTCGCCACCATCGCGTTGCCGCCTCTGGCAACACTGATGCTGGAGCAGGACTAGCGCATACGTGCGCGATAGACGAAGCGAACGAACTTGCGTGGGCCGCAAGGCGTAAGAAAACCGCCTGGCTGTCCTCGAAGAACAGCGATTTTTGGGGAGGACAAATGGTGGAAAAGCGTACACAACCTTTGGCCCGCGATGCCATGGCCTATGTTCTCGCCGGCGGCCGCGGCAGCCGCCTGAAGGAATTGACCGACCGCCGCGCCAAGCCGGCGGTCTATTTCGGCGGCAAGGCGCGCATCATCGATTTCGCGCTCTCCAATGCGCTCAATTCCGGTATCCGCCGCATCGGCGTCGCCACCCAATACAAGGCACATTCGCTGATCCGGCATCTGCAGCGCGGCTGGAACTTCTTCCGTCCCGAGCGCAACGAGAGCTTCGACATTCTGCCGGCAAGCCAGCGCGTCTCCGAAACGCAATGGTACGAAGGGACGGCCGACGCCGTCTATCAGAACATCGACATCATCGAGGACCACGGCGTCGAATACATGGTCATCCTCGCCGGCGACCATGTCTACAAGATGGACTATGAACTGATGCTGCAGCAGCACGTCGACTCCGGCGCCGATGTCACGATCGGTTGCCTCGAAGTGCCGCGCATGGAAGCGACCGCCTTCGGCGTCATGCACGTCGACAAGCAGGACCGTATCATCGCCTTCGTTGAGAAGCCGGCTGACCCGCCCGGCATTCCGGACAGCCCGGACCTGGCGCTCGCTTCCATGGGCATCTACGTGTTCCACACCAAGTTCCTGATGGACATGCTGCGCAGGGACGCCGCCGACCCGAAGTCGAGCCGCGATTTCGGCAAGGACATCATCCCCTATATTGTCGAGCACGGCAAAGCGGTCGCCCACCGCTTCACCCGCTCCTGCGTCCGGTCGGATTTCGAGCGCGAGGCCTATTGGCGCGACGTCGGTACGATCGATGCCTATTGGCAGGCCAATATCGACCTCACACACGTGACACCCGAACTCGACATTTATGATAACACCTGGCCGATCTGGACCTTTGCCGAAATCAAGCCCCCGGCGAAATTCGTCCATGACGATGAGAACCGTCGCGGCTCCGCGACCTCCTCGCTCGTTTCGGGCGATTGCATCATCTCGGGCGCTGCGCTCAACAGGAGTCTCCTGTTCACCGGCGTCAGGGTCAATTCATACTCCAGACTCGAAAATGCCGTAGTTCTCCCCGACGTGACAATTGGGCGGCATTCGACGCTGCGCAATGTGGTCATCGACAGCCGCGTCGTCATTCCTGAGGGCCTGGTCGTCGGCGACGATCCGGAACTTGATGCCAAGCGCTTCCGCCGCACGGAAACCGGCGTCTGCCTGATCACACAATCGATGATCGACAAGCTGGGAATGTAGCCGCGTATGAACATCCTGTCCGTTGCGTCCGAGGTCTATCCATTGGTCAAGACCGGGGGGCTCGCCGACGTCGTCGGCGCCCTCCCCGCAGCTCTTGTTCCGCATGGCATTCGGACGCGCACTCTGGTGCCCGGCTATCCCGCCGTGCTGCACAAGCTGAAAAAGAAGAAGAAGGTTGGCGGCTTCGGCAATCTCTTCGGCCATCCCGCGACGGTGCTTTCGGCCGAGCTCGACGGACTGGATCTGCTCGTCCTCGACCAGCCCGCCCTCTATGCCCGCGACGGCGGACCCTATCTCGATCCGACCGGGCGGGATTATCCCGATAATTTCCGCCGTTTCGCCGCACTCTCGCTTGCGGCCGCCGAAATCGCCGGCGACAACATCGTCCCCGACTGGAAACCGGACCTCGTCCACGTCCATGACTGGCAAACGGCGCTGACCCCCGTCTACATGCACTTCGGCTCGGCGTCGAACATGCCGACGGTGCTAACCATCCACAATATCGCTTTCCAGGGGCAGTTCGGCGCATCGGTGTTTCCCGAACTCGCGCTGCCGCCGGAGGCCTTCTCCATGCAGTTCATCGAATATTACGGCGATGTCGGCTTCCTGAAAGGCGGCCTGCAGACGGCGACTGCGATCACCACGGTAAGCCCTTCCTACGCGCAGGAGATCCTGACGCCGGAATTCGGCATGGGCCTGGAGGGGCTTCTCGCAAGCAGGGTGACGAGGCTGACCGGCATCGTCAACGGCATCGACGCCGACGGATGGGACCCTGAGACCGACCCCCACATCGTGGAGCACTACGGCCCCGCCACGACCAAGCGGCGTGCCGCCAACCGCAAGGCACTGGAAGAGCGCTTCGGACTGACGAGCACCGCCGGGCCGATCTTCTGCGTCATCAGCCGCCTGACCTGGCAAAAGGGGATGGACCTGCTTGCCGAAGTGACGGACGATATCGTGGCGCTCGGCGGCAAGCTCGTCGTGCTCGGCTCGGGGGACGCGGCGCTCGAAGGGGCGTTGCTCGCCGCCGCCTCGCGCCATCGCGGCCATATCGGCATGGTGACCGGCTATGACGAACCATTGTCGCATCTCATGCAGGCGGGTGCCGATGCGATCATCATCCCGTCGCGCTTCGAACCGTGCGGGCTCACCCAGCTTTATGGGCTGCGCTACGGCTGCGTGCCGATCGTCGCCCGTACCGGCGGGCTTACCGACACGATCATCGACGCCAATGAGGCTGCGCTTTCGGCCAAGGTCGCCACCGGGTTCCAGTTCAGACCGGTCACCGCCGACGGATTGCGCCTTGCGATCAGGCGTGCCTTCCGTGCATACAGCGAACCGAAAGTGTGGGCTCGCATGCAAAATCAGGGCATGAAGTCCGACGTTTCCTGGGCCAAGAGTGCGGAACGCTATGCCTCACTCTATTCCGGTCTCCTCGCGAAAGGCTAAGAAAGATGATTAAAACCGTCTCCACAAACCCCTACGGCGATCAGAAACCCGGCACGTCCGGCCTGCGGAAGAAAGTTCCGGTATTCCAGCAGAAGAACTATGCCGAGAACTTCATCCAGTCGATCTTCGATTCGCTCGAGGGCTTCGAGGGCCAGACGCTGGTGATCGGCGGCGACGGCCGCTACTACAACCGCGAAGTCATCCAGAAGGCCATCAAGATGGCGGCCGCGAATGGCTTCGGCCGCGTGCTTGTCGGCCGCGGCGGCATCCTGTCGACCCCGGCGGCCTCCAATATCATCCGCAAATACAAGGCCTTCGGCGGCATCGTGCTGTCGGCGAGCCACAATCCCGGCGGTCCGACCGAGGACTTCGGCATCAAATACAATGTCGGCAACGGCGGCCCGGCGCCGGAAAAGGTGACGGATGCGATCTTCGCCCGCACCAAGGTCATCGACAGCTACAAGATCGCGGACGTTGCCGACGTCAATCTGGACCTGGAAAGCTCCCACCAGGTCGAGAATATGACAGTGACAGTCATCGACCCGGTTGCGGACTACGCCGAGCTTATGGAGAGCCTGTTCGACTTCGCCGCGATCCGCAAGCTGCTCGCCGGCGGCTTTCGCGTCGTCTTCGATGCGATGAGCGCGGTCACCGGGCCCTACGCCAAGGAGATCATCGAGAGGCGGTTGGGAGCACAGAAAGGCTCGGTGATGAATTTCATACCGCTGCCCGATTTCGGCGGCCACCATCCGGATCCGAACCTCGTGCACGCCCGCGCGCTTTACGAGACGATGATGGCGCCGGACGCCCCGGATTTCGGCGCTGCTTCCGACGGCGATGGAGACCGAAACCTCATTATCGGCAAGGGTATCTTCGTGACGCCTTCGGACAGCCTGGCAATGCTTGCGGCCAACGCGCATCTGGCACCCGGCTACGCCAAGGGACTGGCAGGGATCGCGCGCTCGATGCCGACGAGCGGCGCCGCCGACCGCGTGGCGGAAAAGCTCGGCATCGGCATCTACGAAACGCCGACCGGCTGGAAATTCTTCGGCAACCTGCTCGACGAGGGCCTGGCGACCATCTGTGGCGAAGAAAGTGCCGGCACCGGGTCCAACCATGTGCGCGAGAAGGACGGGCTCTGGGCGGTGCTGCTCTGGCTCAACATTCTTGCCGCGCGCAAGGAAAGCGCACTTGAGATCGCCCGCAAACACTGGGCGACCTATGGCCGCAACTATTATTCGCGCCACGACTACGAAGAGGTCGACACCGACGCGGCAAACGGCCTGATCAGTGCCCTGCGGGACAAGCTCGCCGCCCTGCCGGGCAAGAGCTTTGGCGCGCTCACGGTCGAGACGGCCGACGACTTCTCCTATAACGATCCGGTCGACAAATCGGTGAGTAAGAACCAGGGCATCCGGGTCCTGTTCAAGGGCGGGTCCCGTGTCGTCTACCGCCTTTCCGGCACCGGCACATCGGGCGCGACGCTCAGGGTCTATATCGAGCGGTTCGAAGCGGACCCGGCACGTCACGACCTCGACACGCAGGCGGCGCTTGCCGATCTCATCGCCGTGGCCGACGAGATTGCCGAGATCAAGACCCGAACCGGCCGCAACGCACCGAGCGTGATTACCTGAAGCCCGGCCCCCAGCCTGCATCTGAGATCAACGACGGGACGAAAGGTACGCCCTTCATGCCGACCGCCGTAACTTCGCGCCTCGGCGCGATGCTCACGTCAGATGGAACGCGCTTTGCAGTCTGGTCCCGCCATGCTGCCCGCATCGAGCTTTGCCTGTTCGACAAGTCGGGCGACAAGGAGCTCCGTCGCCTGCCGCTGACGCGCGACGGAGACGTGCACAGCCTGACGCTTGCCGATGCGCCTGTCGGCACCCGCTATGGCCTGCGGACCGACGGCATCTACTCGCCCGACCATGGGCTCTGGTTCGATCCCTCGAAGCTTCTGGTCGATCCCTACGCGATCGAGCTCGATCGTCCCTTTCGCCATGATCCGCGCCTGACGATCTTCGGCGAGGAGACCGCCGATCTGGTGCCGAAAGCGATTGTCACCGATACAAAGGCGGTGGATCCGAGCCCGCCGCTGTTTGAGCCGGGCGGATTGATCTACGAGGTGGCCGTCAAGCCCTTCACCATTCTGCATCCCGATATTCCCGAGAAAAGACGCGGCACAGTCGCCGCCCTGGCGGAACCGGTGATCATCGACCACCTGAAGCGCCTTGGTGTCGCGGCGGTCGAACTGATGCCGATCGTCGCGTGGATCGATGAACGGCACCTTCCGCCGCTCGGCCTTCACAACGGCTGGGGTTACAATCCGATCGCCCCGATGGCGCTCGATCCGCGGCTCGTGCCCGGCGGCATCGAGGAACTGCGCAACACTGTCGAGACGCTGCACAAGGCCGGCATCGGCGTCATCCTCGATCTCGTCTTCAACCATTCCGGGGAGAGCGACCGTCTCGGCACGACGCTTTCGATGCGCGGGCTCGACAATCTCACCTACTACCGCCACGTGACCGACCGGCCCGGAGAACTCATCAACGACACCGGCTGTGGCAATACGATCGCCTGCGACAATCCGGTGGTACGGGACCTGATCCTCGACAGCCTGCGCCATTTCGTGCTTGCCGCCGGTGTCGATGGCTTCCGCTTCGACCTCGCCTCCATCCTCGGGCGTGACATGAGCGGCTTCCACCGCGACGCCGCTCTCTTTGCGGCCATCGCCGCGGATCCCTTGCTTAGCGATCGCATTCTCATCGCCGAACCGTGGGATACCGGTCCCGGCGGCTACCAGCTCGGCAATTTCCCCGAGCCCTTCCTCGAATGGAACGACCGCGCGCGGGATGACATTCGCCGCTACTGGCGCGGCGACCGCCATGCGATCGGCGCGCTCGCGACCGCACTTGCCGGTTCCTCCGATACGTTCTCGCGGTGGGGCGAGACGGCGACCCGCAGCGTCAACTTCGTCGCCGCCCATGACGGCTTCACGCTGACGGATCTCGCCTCTTATGCGCGCAAGCACAACGAGGCGAACGGGGAAGACAATCGCGACGGCCATGACGAGAACTATTCGTGGAACAATGGCGCCGAAGGCCCCATTGGCGATCCGGAGATCCAGGCTGCGAGACAAGTGGACGCCATGGCGCTGATCGGCACGCTTTTCGCGTCGCGCGGAACGATCATGCTGACCGCCGGCGATGAAGGCGGGCGCAGCCAGGGCGGCAACAACAACGCCTATGCCCAGGACAACGCCGTGACTTGGCTCGATTGGGCGAAGCTCGATCCGAAGCTCGTCGATCACACGGCCGCGCTCTCAGCGATACGACGGCGTTTCGATGTCTTCGCCAAGACAGGCTTCTTCACCGGCAAGGGCGACGTCGCCTGGCTGCGTCTCGACGGCCATCCATTGACGGTCGAGGATTGGGAGCACCCGGCGACCGACAACCTCCTCATGCTCCTTACAACCGGAGACCGGGAGCAGCGACGAGCGACACGGCTCGCCGTGGTCGTGAACCGCGGTCATGCACCGCATCCCTTCCAGCTTCCCGCGAGCGTCGACGGCGAGTGGCGCGACCCTCTTTCGGGGACGGCGGCACCGTCATTGGTCTCTTCCCGCTCCGTCACCTTCTTCGTCGAGGTTGTCTGAGTTTTTACGACTACTTGCTAGGGTTGCTTCTGCCAGCCTATAGATCGGTTGGGAGGCCCGTGGAGCGGACGAGGAAAAGTGTGAGCGGTCTTTTTCCGTCCGCATTCCGTTCTAGTTCTTTAAAGGCGATCAGGACAATCAAATGCCGCAGGAAATTTCACTTTCAGAGATCAAGGGTCTGATCGGCAAGGAGCTCGGCGTCTCCGACTGGATCACCGTGACGCAGAAGACCATAGACAGTTTCGCCGAGGCGACGGGCGACTTCCAGTTCATTCACACCGATCCGGTGCGCGCGGCAGCCGAAACGCCCTTCGGAGGCACGATCGCCCATGGCTTCCTGTCGCTCTCGCTGCTTTCGGCGATGAACTACAATTGCCTGCCGAAGATTCGCGAACAGACGATGGGCATCAACTACGGCTTCGAGAAGGTGCGCTTCGTGGCACCGGTGAAGAGCGGCGCGCGCGTGCGCGGCCGCTTCACCATGGCAGATGCCCGCTTCCGCGGCGCCGGCATGCTGATGATCACCTATGACACCACGGTCGAAATCGAGGGCGAAAGAAAACCGGCGCTGACGGCGACATGGCAGACGATCATCCAGTTCGACCCGAAGGACCGGCCGGCGGATGCCTGAGCGAGCGGAAACCGAGGAGCGGGTCCGGCGAGCCTTTCGCGGCCAGGGCAAGTCCTGCGAAGAACTCGGCTCACCTTTCATGGCCCGGCTTTGCCAGCTGGCTGCAGAGCGCCTCGATGGTGAAAGTGCAGTCGGCGCCCGTGTCATCGGCTGGAAAGGCAATCCGCGGCCCGAGGCGGACTCCGTACCGCTGCGGCTGTTCGGGGCGCTGCATGCCCTTGTGCTGCTGGATCGCGACCAGACGTTGATTGCGTCTTATCCACCGAACATAACCGACGACGAGACGCTCTGGGCCGCGTGCGAAGGGGCTTTTCGGAAGCATGCCGATTTTATCCTCGAGCGGCTCACTTCCGCACCGCAGACGAACGAGGTGCGCCGCTCGGGTGCACTGCTTGCCGGCTTTCTCACGGTTGCACGCGCCTTCGGGAAACCACTTGTCCTGTCGGAAATTGGTGCGAGTGCCGGGTTGAACCTCCACTGGGACCGCTACGGCTACGAGCTTTCCGGCAGCCAGTGGGGCGATATGGGATCCGGCGTCATCATCTCGCCTGTGTGGTCGGGCGCGGTGTCGCCCGGTGGGTCGGTCGATATCGTCGGACGGGCAGGATGCGACATCAACCCGCTTGATCCGGTGAGTGAGGAGGACCGGCTACGCCTGCTCTCCCACATCTGGGCCGACCAGCCGGACCGGCTCGAGCGGACTCGAAATGCGCTGGCGATCGCGGCTGCGAAGGGCAACCTTGTCGAGCGCGCGGACGCTGTGGACTGGCTGAAACAGCGCCTCTCCCATCCCTTCCCCGGCGCAGTCCACGTCGTCTATCACTCGGTCGCCTGGCAATATCTGCCTGAATCCGCCCAGCAAGAGGGCGTCGAGCTGATCAATGCTGCCGGCGCCGCGGCAACGGCAGATGCACCGCTTGCCTGGCTGCAGATGGAAGCGGACGGCTTGAGACCTGGGGCGGCGCTGACGCTTCAGACTTGGCCCGGCGGCAAGAGGCATCTGGTCGGTCGGGCGGATTTCCACGGTCGATGGATAGACTGGATCGGCCTACCGAAATGATTGCCGGAACCGCCGTCAGAACGTGATCACATGGCGGATGACCCGCCCCTGATCGAGAAGATCGAAAGCCTCGTTGATCTCTTCGAGTGGCCCCGTGCTCGATAACAGCCGGTCGACCGGCAGCTTGCCGCGCTGGTAGAGCGCGATGAAACGCGGGATATCGCGGCTCGGCACGCAGCTTCCCATGTAGCTGCCGCGAACCGTGCGTTCCTCGGCAACGAGGCTGACAGCAGGGATGGCGATCTGGCTCGATGGGTGGGCAAGTCCCGCCGAGGCGGTCAAGCCGCCGCGCCGGGTGATCCCGTAGGCAAGCTCGAAGGCTTTCACCGAACCGGCCGCCTCCACGGCATGATCGACGCCGCCGCGGGTCGTCTCGCGGATCTTTCCGGCGGCATCCGGATCGCCGGCCAGGAACGCGTCGGTCGCGCCGAGCTGGAGCGCCAGCTTCAGCTTTTCCTCAGCAAGATCGACCGCGACGACACGCTCGGCGCCGGCGGCGATCGCGCCCAAAACCGCCGCCAACCCGACGCCACCTAGGCCGGCAACGGCAACGGACTGACCCGGCTTGACCTGGCAGGTGTTGACGATTGCACCGACACCGGTCAGCACCGCGCAGCCGAACAGGGCCGCTTCGACCATCGGCAGGTCCGCCTCGATCCTGACGGCCGAGTGGCGCGAGACGACGGCATAATCGGCAAAGGCGGAAACGCCGAGATGGTGATGTACGGGGACCGCATCGCAGCGCAGGCGGCGCTCGCCTGAAAGCAGCGTCCCCTTGCCGTTTGCCTCGGCACCGGGGATGCAGAGCGCCGGCCTGCCTTCAGCACAGGGCAGACAATGCCCGCAGCTCGGCATGAAGCTCATCACCACCCGATCACCAGGCGCGATGTCGCGCACGCTGCTGCCGACCGCCTCCACGGTGCCGGCCGCCTCGTGACCAAGCGCCATCGGCACCGGACGTGGCCGATCGCCATTGATGACGGAGAGATCGGAGTGACAGAGACCGGCTGCACCGATTCTGACCAGAAGCTCGTCCGGTCCCGGCGGGTCGAGGTCGATGGTCTCGATCGAAAGAGGCCGGGTGTTGACATAGGGCCTCTCGACCGGTGATTTCCTCAGCACCGCCGCGCGTGTCTTCACGCCCACTCCTCCGCTTCACACTCCAAGATTCTCGGCCGAATCGAAGCAAAATCTAACGTGATCCTTTCCTGGGAGTCGAGACGGCGATGATTGCTCCCTCTCCCCGGGTTTAACCCGAGGACTAACCCTCTCCCCGCACACGGGGAGAGCGACTTTGGGCCGCATTGGCGCGAGTCCCCTTCGCCCCGCTTGCAGGGAGAAGGTGCCGGCATGAGGGGCAAATACATAGTGCACGCGCTGCCTGAAAAAGAAAGGCGGCAGATCGCTCCGCCGCCTCCAAATTCGAAAATGCCGGCACTCTTCAGTGCCCCGCGTCCTCGGCACCCTCCGACAGAAGGCCGAAGACAAAGGGCGAAAACGACCGCCAGCACTCGAGGCGGAACGTATCCTCGGCCGTGCGGAGGAGCACGATTTCCGCCTTCCCCAGAACGGTCCGCGAACACGCGCCGACCGGGAAGATCGCGAGCGAAAGGTCCTGCGGACAGCCGCTGTTGATCGCCACCGCGGCACCCGGGCCGCTGACGATGACGGCCGTGTTGCGGTGGGAAATATCGACCGCCGAATGCATCACGCCGCTGGACGCGGCAGCCGCAATCAGATCCTTACCGTCTTCGTCGATCACCAGCCACTCGTCCGGACCGAGCCAGAGCGCATGACGCTTTCCGGTCGAAGCGGACGTCTTCGGCCGCACCGGCAGGGTGACCCCCAGTGAAGCGGACAGTGCCGAAACCGCGTCGGGTGCCGCGCGCAGCGATATCCGCGAGGCGGGCGCCGCGGGCGTCAGGATCGCCGCCGGCGAGCCGCCACGCAGGCCAGCGAGCGGAGCTTTGCGGATTGCAGTTGCCTGGTCAGCCATGGAGGCGACCTCCTTCCTTGTCAAAGAACACCATGTCGCTCACCTCGACGGCAATCGTCCGATCGGCCATCGGGATGTAAAGGGTTTGGCCGAGGCGCTCGCGTCCGCCGGCGACCACCGCCAGCGCGATCGACCGGCCGCAATTTTCCGACCAGTAGGACGAGGTGACATGGCCGAGCATGGTCATCGGCTTCGGTTCGTTCGGATTGGCAACAATCTGCGCCCCTTCCTCCAGGACCACCTTCGGATCCTTGGTAAGGAGACCGACGAGTTGCTTGCGACCGTCCTTGACGAGGTCTGGGCGCTTCAGTCCGCGAATGCCGACGAAATCCGGCTTCTTCTTCGACACCGCCCAGGAAAGGCCGGCATCGTCCGGTGTGAGGGTCCCGTCGGTATCCTGACCGACGATGATGTAACCCTTCTCGGCGCGCAGCACGTGCATGGTTTCGGTGCCGTAGGCGCAGGCGCCCATCGGTTCAGCCCGGGCCCAGATCGCCTCCCATACGGCATGGCCGTAGTCCGCCGGTACGTTGACTTCGAAACCGAGTTCGCCGGTGAAAGACATGCGGAAGAGCCGCGCCGGCACGCCGCAGATCCGCCCTTCGGCGACGCTCATGTGCGGGAAGGCTTCGTTCGAAAGATCGATGCCTTCAACGAGCGGCGCGATGATCTCGCGCGCCTTCGGCCCTTGAACCGCAATGACCGCCCACTGCTCGGTGGTCGAGGTGAGCCACACCTTCAGATGCGGGAACTCCGTCTGCAGGTAGTCTTCCATGTGGTTCATGACGCGCGGCGCGCCGCCGGTCGTCGTCGTCACGTGGAAGCGGTCTTCGGCGAGCCGGCCGACGACGCCGTCGTCATAGACGAAGCCGTCGTCGCGCAGCATGATGCCGTAGCGGCAGCGGCCGGGCTTCAGGTTGTCCCAGGCGTTGGTGTACATCAGATTGAGGAACTTGGCCGCATCGGGGCCGACGACCTCGATCTTGCCGAGCGTCGACGCATCGAAGACGCCGGCCGTTTCGCGGACGGTCTTGCATTCGCGCGCAACCGCATCGTGCATGCTCTCGCCGGCCTTCGGATAGAACCAGGCGCGCTTCCAGTTGCCGACATCCTCGAATTCGGCGCCTTGCGCCTCTTCCCAGGCATGCATCGGCGTCTTGCGGGCCGGATCGAAGAGGCTCCCGCGAGAATGGTTGACGATCGCACCGAAAGTCACCGGCGTGTAGGGCTGGCGGAAGGTCGTCAGCCCCACCTCGGGGATCCCCTTGCCGAGCGCTTCGGCGGCGATCGCGAGCCCGTGCATGTTGGAGAGCTTGCCCTGGTCGGACGCCATGCCGTTGGTGGTGAAGCGCTTGATATGCTCGACGGAGTGCATGCCCTCGCGCACCGCAAGGCGAATGTCCTTGGCGCAGACGTCGTGCTGGAAGTCGATGAAGGCCTTGACCGTTGTGTCCGGCCCCGCCCCTTCCGCTGCGCCGATCATGCCGCCCGTCCAGACGAAGGCGTTCTCGCCGGAAATCGCGAGCTGCGATCCGTTTTCAGCACCCGCGGCGCGCGCGGCCAGTTCACCGGCGGCAAGCGCCTCGTCGATCGTCGCCTGGAGATCGTCGGTGCCGTTGCAGGCACCAATCGAGAGGCAATCCTGCGCATAGGTACCCGGCAGGAAGCGCTCCGTTTCGGCGTCGAACTTCACCTTGCCGCGCGATTGCGAGAAGAGGTGCACCGACGGCGTCCAGCCGGCAGAGACGAGCAGCGCATCGACGGCGATCTTGCGTGCCGCACCGCCACCCCTTCGGGAAACGCTGATCGAGGAGATCCTGAGCTTGCCGGTGGTGTTGACGACCGAATGGCCCGCCAGCACCTCGATGCCGAGCCGGCGTGCTTCCGCCAGCACGGCCTCGCCGGGCTTCTCGCGGCTGTCGACGATCGCCGGGACGGCGACGCCCGCCTTCCTGAGATCAAAGGCGGCCTCGTAGGCGGAATCATGTGCCGTGTAGATGCCGACCCTGGTGCCGACGGCGACGCCGAAGTGGTTGAGATAGGCGCGACCCGCCGACGCCAGCATGATGCCCGGCCGGTCGTTGTTGGCGAAGACCATGTGACGCTCGATCGCACCGTTAGCGAGAATGACCTTCTTCGCCCGCACCTGCCACAGCCGCTCGCGCGGCAATGCCCTGTCCGGCGCGGACAGGTGATCGGTTACCCGTTCGACGAGACCGACGAAATTATGGTTGTAGTAGCCGAACGCGGTCGTGCGCGTCAGCACGGTGACATTGTCCCGGTCCGCGAGCGCCTTGCCGGTCGCCTGCGCCCACTCGTAACCGGGCTTGCCGTCGATGACCGTGCCGCTGTCGTAGTGGAGCGCACCGCCCACTTCCGACTGCTCGTCGCACAGGATGACCTTGGCGCCGGCCTGCGCCGCCGCAAGCGCCGCCGAAAGACCGGCAGCGCCCGCGCCGATCACCAGCACGTCGCAATGCACGTACCGGCTCGCATAGTGATCCGGATCGGCCTCCGTCGGCGCAACGCCGAGGCCGGCTGCGCGGCGGATGAAGGGCTCGTAGAGCGCGTGCCATGCCGCCTTCGGCCACATGAAGGTCTTGTAGTAGAAGCCGGCAGCGAAGAAGGGCGAGAGCAGGTCGTTGAACCCGCCGACATCGAAGGCGAGCGACGGCCAGCGGTTCTGCGACGAGACCTTGATCCCGTCGAAGACCTCCTGCACCGTGGCGCGCACGTTCGGCTGCCTGCGTGCCGCGTCGCGCGATACGTCGAGCAGCGCGTTCGGTTCCTCAGCCCCGGCGGAAAGAATGCCGCGCGGACGGTGGTACTTGAACGACCGGCCGACAAGATGGATGCCGTGGGCGAGCAAGGCCGAGGCAACCGTATCACCCTCGAGCGCGGTCAGCGTCCGTCCATCGAAGGTGAACCTGGCAGTGCGGGCGGGCGTCAGGCGGCCCGCACCCGAAATGCGATTGGCTCCGCTCATTGCGCTGCTCCTTCCAGGGGCTCGTAGGTCTCGACCGTCGCGCTCGTCTTGGGCTTGGCATCGAGGTCGGGCTTCGGCTCGCCGGCCTTGTAGGTGGTAAGGAACCGGTCGCTCACCGTGTCACGGGCCGCATTGAAGAAACGACCGCAGCCATGGATGTGCCGCCATCTTTCGAAGATCACGCCTTTCGGATTGTCGCGCAGGAAGAAATAGGCTTCGAACTCTTCGTCGCTGATCTCGGCGATGTTGGTCGGACGGGCGATATGGGCATCGCCGGCATTGCGGAATTCGAGCTCGGAGCGCTCTTCTTCGCAATAGGGGCAGTAAATCAGAAGCATCTGGAATGTCCTCGCATTAGAGCGCCGCGCGTTCCGTCGAACGCGCAAAGGTCGCTCCACCTTCCTTCTAGTGCGCAACGGCGGCAGCGGCCGCCTCGTCGATGAGCCGCCCGGTGCGGAAACGCTCGAGCGTCAGGCCGGCAGCGAGCCTGTGCGGTTCGCCGCGTGCGATGAGATGGGCGAAGAGGTTGGCCGAGCCCGGCGTCGCCTTGAAGCCGCCCGTTCCCCAACCGGCATTGAGGTAGAGACCCGGCACCGGCGTGACGCCCTGGATCGGCGAACGGTCCTGCGTCACATCGACGATACCGCCCCATTGCCGCATCATCTTGACGCGGCGGAACATCGGGAAGAGTTCGCAGATCGCATCGAGCGTATGGGTGATGATCTGCAGGCCGCCGGTCTGCGAATAGGAATTGTACTGGTCGGTGCCGGCGCCGATGACGAACTCGCCCTTGTCCGACTGCGAGATATAGGCGTGCACCGAATTCGACATCACGACGCAGGGGAAGATCGGCTTCAGAGGCTCGGAGACGAGCGCCTGCAGCGGCTGGCTCTGCAGCGGCACGCGCACGTCGGCCATCTGCATCAGTACCGACGTGTGGCCCGCTGCAGAAATGCCGACTTTCTTCGCGCCGATAAAGCCGCGATTGGTATCGACGCCAATCACACGGCCGGTCGCATCGCGGCGAATCCCGCTCACTTCGCAGTTCTGGATGATGTGAACGCCGCGGTCGGAAGCCCCGCGCGCATAGCCCCAGGCGACCGCGTCATGGCGGGCCGTGCCGCCGCGCCGCTGCAGCGCCGCGCCGTTGATCGGATAGCGGGCGGTCTTCGAAATATCGAGCGGCGGACAATAGGCTTTGGCCTGCTCCGGCGTCAGCCACTCGTTGTCGATGCCGTAGAGCCGGTTGGCATTGATGTGCCTCTTGAAGGACTGCTGGTCATGGATGTTGTGCGACAGCATCATGACGCCGCGCGGCGAATACATGACGTTGTAGTTCAGGTCCTGCGACAGGTTCTCCCAGAGCTTCAGCGAATGCTCGTAGATGTCCATGCTCTCTTCATAGAGATAGTTGGACCGGATGATCGTCGTGTTGCGGCCGGTATTGCCACCACCGATCCAGCCCTTTTCGAGCACCGCGACATTGGTGATGCCATGCTCCTTGGCGAGGTAATAGGCGGCACCCAGGCCATGCCCGCCCCCGCCGATGATGATGACGTCATATTCCTTGCGCGGCTCTGGCGAAGCCCAATGCGGCCCCCAGCCCTTGTGGCCGCGTAGCGCCTCGCGCGCCACGGCAAAAACAGAATATTTGCGCATCCGCCTGCTACTCCATGAACCCCGAGAAAACGTGTTGTTGGCGTTAGAAATCGCAAATCTGAGAGCCATGCAACGTTTCTTTTGCGACGCGATTCGGCGAACTTGGGCGGAGTTGCGACATCGTGTGAACACCCCGCGCAGGGCAAAGTTTGGGCCCGCCCTGCCCAGCGGGAGCCGCACTCGTGCATTTTTCCGGTCCGCTCGCACTGTCGTCGCTGGACTTTCCCGGCACGATCTGGTATCCGCTCCTTTAATCGTAGAGCTTCCAGCTCAGCGAATACATATTCTTTGCCTCCCTTACCTGACGGTGAGGCTGACAACTCGAAACAAAGGAACGGGATTCACGTGCAGGTACTTGTCCGCGATAACAATGTCGACCAGGCGCTCCGCGCTCTCAAGAAGAAGATGCAGCGCGAAGGCATTTTCCGCGAAATGAAGATGCGTGACTTCTACGAAAAGCCGTCCCAGAAGCGTGCGCGCGAAAAGGCTGAGGCCGTCCGCCGCGTTCGCAAGCTGGCTCGCAAGCGCGCACAGCGTGAAGGCCTTCTGGCTCGCTGATTTGTCGTTTTTTCGACGCTTTCCAATGTAAGTCGTGGCGGGGGCGAGGTATCGCCACCGCCTTTTTAGTATGGACACCATGTCCGTCGGCAAGCTAGCGTGACGTGTCAGCTTGCGACGGTCAGCCGCCCGGATGGGATAAGCCGGTCGGATCGCCGGAGGATCTGACGAACCCCTGGCTGGAGCCCCGCGCATTCGCCGGTCTCCGTGAACGGAAAGCCGACGGCTTTCGGGATCTTGTCGCATTGAGGGATCGACTTTGACATTTGCTGCCATGACTGCGGACGTCTCCGCCATTAACGAGGCGCACCGCCGCCACCAGCGCAGGCCGAAGCTTGCTGCCATGCTCATCCTCGGCTCCACCCTGCTTCTTGCAGGTTGCCAGACCGACAACTCCGAATCGATGATCCGCGTCGAGCGGGCGCAGGGCTCGGAGGAAAACATTGCCTCGCTTTCGAACGTCATCGCCTCCAATCCGAGCGACCCGGAAGGGTACAATGTGCGCGGCTCGGCCTATGGCCGTGCCGGCGAGTTCCGTCGCTCGCTCGCCGATTTCGACAAGGCGATCGAGCTCAACCCGCGCTTCTACCAGGCCTATGCCAACCGCGCGCTCGTCCAGCGCAACATGGGCAACCAGCAGGCGGCGGTCTCCGACTACAATACGGCGCTGCAGCTTAACCCGAACTATGATGTCGCCTATATCGGCCGCGGCAACCTCTACCGGCAGGCCGGACAGCTCGACGCCGCCTTCAACGACTTCAACAAAGCGATCCAGCTCGACACGACCGACCCCCGCGCCTACCACAATCGCGGCTTGATCTATCAGGCGCGCAACCAGCATGGGCAGGCGATTGAGGATTTCTCGACGGCGATTTCGCTCTCGCCAAGCTCGCCGGAACCCTATAACGGCCGCGGCATTTCCTATGTCGCACAGGGGGACGACGACAATGCCTTTTCCGATTTCAACACCGCCATCAACCTGAACGGCAAGGTCGCGGAGTCCTGGGCAAACCAGGCCCTGATCTACGAGCGCCGCGGCGACAAGGCAAAGGCGTCGAAGTCCTATTCGCATGCGCTTTCGCTCGATCCCAAATACGAGCCGGCCCGGGCGGGGCTCGCCCGTGTGAAATCGATGTCCTGATCGGAATTTTCCCGATATTTCGACGCCCGCGACACTCTCGCGGGCGTTTTTTTTTGCTCGCTCGGGCGCGGCCGCCAAATGCCCGATACTGCATGTTTCCTTAAATCCTAACCGATTTAAGGATAAAAACATGCAGCACTTCAAAGTGCTACAGCGTCTTTTGCGCGCCCGACAAGACACGCGGCGCTGCAGTGGAACCTTCACGGTCTCGAAGCCGTTTGACCAATGGCTTCAATAACGGAGACTGAGCCATGATCAAGCAAACCTTCATCGCAGCGGCCGCCCTTGCTGCCCTTTCGGGCGCTGCACCCGCTGCTGCGCAAAGCTATGTCACGCTCGGCCGCCTTACCTGCGGCTCGGAAGGCGGCACAGGTCTCATCATCACTTCGACGAAGAACCTGATGTGCACCTACACGCCGGCCAACGGCGCACCGACGGCTGTCTATGCGGGCATGATCAAAAAGTTCGGCCTTGATGTCGGCACGACCGGTAAGAGCGTGATGGTTTGGGATGTGCTGGCCAAGACCGGCACACCGATAACCGCACACGCCCTCGCCGGCGAGTATTACGGCCTCGGGGCCGATGCGAGCTTTGCGGTCGGCGGCGGTGCCAAGGTGATCGCCGGCGGCACCAACAAGGCCTTCATGCTGCAGCCGGTGAATGTCCAGGTCCAGGAAGGGCTGAACATTGCCGTCGGCGTCGACCAATTGACCTTGGCGCCTGCAGGCTGATCATCACGCCGGAAAACCGCGATATGGCGGAAAGGACGTTCGGGCCCCGGTCGAGACCGGGGCCCTTGTCGTTCCGCACATTCGAGCTCGCGAGCCGGTTGGACAACGCGAACTGCAACTGGTCGAACGACCAAATGTCGAATAGCTTATGGCATCGGAAATTTGCCCCGCAGGTGGCAGCAAGAAGCAGGCGTTGTCTCGGCAGGAAGAATGATGAACGACCAGCAGATCCGCGAACTGGTGCAGTGGACGTCCGAGCAGGGTATCCGGGGGAGCGAGGAACCCGAGCTGCTCGCCGGCTTCTGCGAAAGGTGCCAACAGGCCGGACTCCCGATCAAGCGCGCGCTCGGCCTGATCGACACGCTTCATCCTGAAATCGAAGGCCGCTCCTTTACCTGGGACAGCGAAAGCGGTGACGCCCCTGAGGTCACTCCCTATGGATCGACCGCCACCGGCGAGATGCAGGCGAGCTGGCACCGCTCGATCTTTTATCACATGCTCGTGGAACACCAGGCCGAGCGGCGCACCCGGCTCGCTGCGGAAGCGTCCGTTCCCTACAATTTCCTCGATACGCTGAAGGCGGACGGCTACACCGACTGCATCAGCATGATCCATTATTTTACCGACCAGGGCCGCGTCGGCGAGATGGACTGTTTTTATTCCTATTGGACGACGAAGAAGCCGGACGGCTTCAGCGAGGATGAGGTCGACGCGTTGAGAGTGCTGCTGCCGACGCTCGCGCTCGCCGTCAAGGCAGCCTCGTGCGTGCGCATCATCAGCACGCTTGCCGATGTCTATCTCGGTCACGATGCCGGCCAGCGGGTTGTCAAAGGCAGCATCGAGCGCGGTGCCGCCGAGAAAATCGAGACCGTCATGTGGTTTTCCGACCTGCGCAACTATACGCGGATCTCCGAGACGGTCGCGCCGGAGGAGATCATCCCGCTGCTCAACGACTATGCCGGTACCGTGATCAGCGCCGTCCACGATCATGGCGGCAGCGTCCTGAAGCTGATCGGCGACGGCGTTCTGGCGATCTTCAACGCCGGCGACCGCGCCAGCGCCTGCGCCTCGGCTGTTGCCGCCGAGCGGCAGTTGCGGCTGATGTTGAACGAGTTGAACGCAAAGCGGCTCGAGGACGGAAAGCCGACGACCGACGTCTACCTGGGCCTTCATATCGGCGAAGTCTTTTACGGCAATATCGGCAGCCAGAACCGGCTCGACTTCACGGTCGTCGGTCCGGCGGTCAACGAGGTGAGCCGAATCTCTTCGATGTGCCGGTCGGTCGAACGGCATGTCATCATGTCCTCGGAATTTGTCGAGGCCTGTCCGCCCATCCTGCGCGCCGATGCCGTTTCGCTCGGCCGCTTCGCGTTGCGCGGCATCGCCCGGGCAAAGGAGCTGTTTACCTGGGACCCGGAGATTTCCGGCACCTGATGCTACGGTGCCGGATCGGCGGAACGCTTCTCGGCGAACACCTTGACCAGCCAATCGATGAACACGCGCACGCGCGGAGAAAGCTGCCGGCTGCGCGGATAGAACAGCGAGACGGGCGTCGGCGTCGGCCGACAATGCCTCAGCACCTCGACGAGCGCGCCGTTCTGCAGGTCGCCCTCGACGTGGTAGCGGGGCAACTGAATGAGGCCGAGCCCCAGCCGGGCCGCTGCCACGAAGCTTTCCGCCGCATTGACGGAGATGGTGGCCGGAAGCGTGGCCGTGCGAACGCCCCTCTCCTCGACAAACTCGAGCGGCAACAGGTTGCCCGTCGCCGATGAGCGAAACCCGATCATCCTGTGTCCATCGAGATCGTCGACTGCCCTTGGCAACCCGAACCGGGCGATGTAGCCCGGCGATGCACAGGTAATCTCATCGAGCATTACGACCCGACGTCCGATCATGTCGCTTGTTTGCGGCTCGCCGACACGCAGCACGCAATCGATGCCCTCGCGGACCAGATCCACCAGCCGATCGCCCTCGCTCATATAGAGTTCGATGTCCGGATAGGTTTCGAGAAAGGCCGGTAGGCTGGGGAGAACGAAGTGTCGTGCCAGCGTGCCATGAACATCAACTCTGAGAAGCCCCTTCGGCTTCGCCCCGGCGAACGCCCCCTCGGCGTCCTCGATATCGTCCAGAATGGCGATGCAGCGCTGATAGTAGGCTTCGCCGTCGAGCGTCGGGCTTACATGCCGCGTCGTGCGCTGCAGGAGCCGCACGCCAAGCCGCGCTTCGAGCTGCTTGACCGCGTCGGTGACGGTCGACCGCGGCAGACCGAGATCTTCGGAAGCAAGCGTGAAGCTCCTCCGCTCGACGACGCGGGAAAAGACGCGCATGGCGTCCAATCTGTCCATTGTTCGACCAATCCGGATAGTGTTGACGGGTAATGCGTGATTATCCGCAATAAGAACCGAGGCATCCTCTCTCTGTCAACGGCGCACAGCGCTTCAATCGAAGGAGAGATGAGATGTCTGCAAACACCAACCAGATCGCGATCGTCACCGGCGCGTCGCGCGGCATTGGCGCCGCCATCGCCGAACGCCTGGCAAAGGACGGGTTTATCGTCGTCATCAACTATTCCGGCGATCCCGAACCCGCCGAGGCGCTGGCACGCGGGATCGAGCAGAGAGGCGGCAAGGCCGTGACCGCCAGGGCGGATGTCAGCAGCGCCGAAGCCGTCCGCCGGATGTTCGATGCTGCCGAAGCGGCCTTCGGCGGCGTCGACGTCCTCGTCAACAATGCCGGTGTTCTCAAAACCGTGGCGCTGGCCGACACGACCGACGAGGAATTCGACCGGCACTTTGCCATCAACGTGAAAGGCACGTTCAACACGATGCGCGAGGCCGCACGGCGGATGCGGGATGGCGGTCGGATCGTCAACTTTTCATCGACAACACTGGCGCTGAACATGCCGGGCTATGCCACCTACAACGGCACTAAGGCAGCGGTCGAAGCCTTTACGCATGTTTTCGCCAAGGAGCTGCGCGGCCGCAGCATTACCGTCAACGCCGTGGCCCCCGGCCCGATCGCGACCGATCTTTTCCTTACCGGCAAGAGCGATGAATTGATCGCACAGTTCGCCAAGATGCCGCCGCTCGAACGGCTCGGCCAGCCGGAAGACATCGCCAATGTCGTCGCCTTCCTCGTCGGCCCCGATGCCGGCTGGGTCAACGGCCAGGTCCTGCGCGCAAACGGCGGCGTCGCCTGAGTGGTCGCCATCCAATCAAATCACGCCAATGGAAGGATCAAGATCATGAACAAGGAAGTTATTGTCATCACCGGCGCCTCCAGCGGTTTTGGCGCCCTCACCGCCCGCGCACTCGCAACGGCTGGGCATGTCGTCTACGCCGGCATGCGTGCAACTGAAGGCCGCAACGCGCCCCAGGCCGAGGCCGCGAAATTATTCGCCGCTGAAAATGGCGTCGATCTTCGGCCCGTCGAACTCGATGTCATCTCCGGTGCCTCTGTCGAAGCGGCGATCGCCCGGATCATCGCCGATCAAGGCCGCATCGATGTTGTCGTGCACAATGCCGGCCACATGTCCTTCGGCCCCGCCGAGGCCTTCACGCCGGAACAGCTCGCCGAGCTTTACGACGTCAACGTGCTCTCGACGCAGCGCGTGAACCGGGCCGCTCTTCCCCTAATGCGCGAACAGGGCAAGGGTCTGGTGGTATGGGTTTCCTCTTCCAGCACTCGGGGTGGCACGCCCCCCTTCCTGGCGCCCTATTTCGCCGCCAAGGCCGCGATGGACGCGCTTGCCGTCTCCTATGCCGCCGAACTCACCCGTTGGGGCATCGAAACCGCCATCGTCGTGCCGGGCGCCTTCACCAAAGGGACCAACCATTTCGCCCATTCCGGCGCACCAGCCGATGCGGCCCGCGCCAGCGAATACAGCGAAGGTCCATACAGGGGCGTGCCAGAACAGGCGCTAAAGGGTCTGGCCGCTCTCGAACCGGCCGGCGCCGATGCGGGCGCCGTCGCCGATGCCATCGTCGATATCGTCAACATGCCCTTCGGAAGCCGCCCGTTCCGCACCCACATCGATCCGTCAGACGATGGCGCGGAACTCGTCAACGGCGTCGCCGACCGTGTGCGGGCGGAACTCTACCGGAATATCGGCTTGCAGGATCTGCTGAAGCCGCACGTCATCCGCTGACCTTCAAGCGTTAGGCTCGCTTACGGATGGCAGGCGACTTCCCGTCCGAGATGAATAAATGAAAATGCCCGCCTCTCGGCGGGCATTTTCGTCTGAATGGTGCGGATCCGTCAGTGGTTCATCGCCTTGACGATTTCCTCAGTGACCTTCTTAGCGTCGCCCAGAAGCATCATCGTGCCGTCCTTGTAGAACAGCGTGTTGTCGATGCCGGCGTAGCCGGAGCCGAGCGAGCGCTTGACGAACAGGCAGGTCTTGGCCTTGTCGACGTCGAGGATCGGCATGCCGTAGATCGGCGAGGTCTTGTCGTCGCGCGCCGCCGGATTGGTGACGTCGTTGGCGCCGATGACATAGGCGACGTCGGCCTGGGCGAACTCCGAGTTGATGTCTTCCAGCTCGAACACCTCGTCATAGGGAACGTTCGCTTCTGCCAGGAGCACGTTCATGTGCCCCGGCATGCGGCCGGCGACCGGATGAATCGCGTATTTGACGTCGACGCCGGCGGCTTTCAACTGATCGCCGAGTTCGCGGAGCGCGTGCTGTGCCTGTGCCACCGCCATGCCGTAGCCCGGCACAATGATCACCTTCGAAGCGTTCTGCATCAGGAAGGCGGCATCGTCAGCCGAGCCCTGCTTGACCGTCCGCTGGACGCCGTCGTCGCCGCCGGCAGCCGCTGTCTCGCCGCCGAAGCCGCCGAGGATCACCGAGATGAACGAGCGGTTCATGCCCTTGCACATGATGTAGGAGAGGATCGCACCCGACGAGCCAACCAGGGCACCGGTGATGATCAGCGCCAGGTTGCCGAGCGTGAAGCCGATGCCGGCGGCCGCCCAGCCGGAATAGGAGTTGAGCATCGATACGAC
Organism: Sinorhizobium mexicanum; assembly: GCF_013488225.1. Taxonomy (NCBI): domain Bacteria; kingdom Pseudomonadati; phylum Pseudomonadota; class Alphaproteobacteria; order Hyphomicrobiales; family Rhizobiaceae; genus Sinorhizobium; species Sinorhizobium mexicanum. Next base: position 3,783,843 of record NZ_CP041238.1, read on the forward strand.
GACGGGCATGTCTGCGCCGCCGATCGGGATGATGATCAACACGCCGAATACGAGCGACAAGAGAACGATCGCCCAGAAGTCGAAATGACTTTCCGTCAGCGCCAGACCGACGATGAAGAAGATGACGAGCGCGACCAGTGCGAGGTTGATCGCATGGCGGTAGGGCAAGAGGATCGGTTTGCCCGACATACGGCCGTCGAGCTTCAGGAAGGCGATGATGGAACCGGTGAAGGTGATCGCACCGATCGCGACGCCGAGCGCCATCTCGACGAGCGCCTGCGCGTGGATCCCGCCGACTTCGCCGATACCGAAGGAGGACGGCGCATAAAGCGCGCCAGCGGCGACCAGCACCGCGGCAAGACCGACAAGCGAATGGAAGCCGGCGACGAGCTGCGGCATCGCCGTCATCGGGATGCGCTTGGCGATAAAGGCGCCGGCGCCACCGCCGAGTGCAAGCCCGAGCGCGATCAGCAGGAAGCCGCCGATCGAAGGCATGGCGAGCAAGAGCGTCGTGGCGATGGCGATGCCCATGCCGATCATGCCATAGGCATTGCCCTTGCGGCTGGTGGTCGGATGCGACAGGCCGCGCAGCGCCATGATGAACAGGACGCCGGAGACGAGGTAGAGGAAGGCTGCGAAATTAGCGTTCATCGGCCCGCCTCACTTGTCTTTTTTCTTGTACATGGCGAGCATGCGCTGGGTGACCAGGAAGCCGCCGAAGATGTTGACCGAGGCCAGCACCAGCGCCACGAAGCCGAAGCTGGTGGCAAGCCCCGAGGCCGAAATCCCGACCGCCAGCAGCGCACCGACGACGATCACCGACGAGATCGCATTGGTCACCGCCATCAGCGGCGTGTGCAAGGCCGGCGTCACCGACCAGACGACGTAGTAGCCGACGAAGATCGCCAGCACGAAGATTGCCAGGCGGAAGACGAAAGGATCGATCGCACCGCCGGTCGCACCGTGCGCCACTGCGCCGGCGGCGTCCGGCACGTATTCGGCCGCGGTCCTGACCGCTTCGACCGCCCGATCGAGATCGGCCAATGCCTTGTCGAGAAGTTCATTCGCCATTACTTGTCCCCCTCTTTCGCGCCGCCGAAGGCCGGATGCACCACGGCGCCGCCGTGGGTCAGCGCCGTCGCCTTGACGAGCTCGTCCTCCATGTTGAGCGCCAGTGCCTTGGTCTCCTTCGAAACCATCGTCTCGAGGAAGGTAACGAGGTTCTTGGCATAAAGCAGCGAGGCGGAAGCGGCGATACGGCCCGGCACGTTCAGGTGGCCGACGACCTTGATACCTCCGACCTCGACGACCTTTCCGGCTTCCGCGCCCTCGACGTTACCGCCACGCTCGACGGCAAGGTCGACGACGACCGAGCCGGGCTTCATCGAATCAAGCATCGCTCGGGTTACGAGGCGCGGGGCCGCACGGCCCGGGATCAGCGCCGTTGTGATGACGATGTCCTGCTTGGCGATATGCTCGGCAACGAGTGCGGCCTGCTTGACCTGGTAGTCCTTCGACATTTCCTTGGCGTAGCCGCCGGCCGTCTCGGCCGCCTTGAACTCCTCGTCCTCGACGGCGATGAACTTGGCCCCGAGCGAGGCGACCTGCTCCTTGGCCGCGGGACGGACGTCCGTGGCCGACACGACTGCGCCGAGGCGCCGCGCGGTGGCGATCGCCTGCAGTCCGGCGACACCTGCGCCCATGACGAAGACCTTCGCCGCCGGCACGGTGCCGGCCGCCGTCATCATCATCGGCAGCGCCCGGTCGTATTCGCCGGCCGCATCGATCACCGCCTGGTAGCCGGCGAGGTTAGCCTGGGAAGAAAGCACGTCCATCGACTGCGCCCGGGTGATGCGGGGCATCAGCTCCATTGCAAAGGCAGTGAGTCCCGCCTCAGCCATCATCGCAATCGCGGTCTCGTTGCCGTAGGGATCCATGATCGCGATGACGATCGCGCCGGACTTGTAGCCGGCAATTTCGGCGTCGGTCGGTCGCCGCACCTTGAGCACCACGTCGGCGCTCTTGGCATCTGCTGACGAGCCGATGCGGGCGCCAACCTTCTCGTATTCGGCATCGAGGATGCGCGACCTGAGGCCCGCGCCCGCCTCGACGACCACGTCAAAGCCCAGCGACTTCAGTTTCTTGACGCTTTCGACCGAACCCGCGACGCGCCCTTCGTGCGCATCCGTTTCCTTCGCGATAAAGACAATCTCGCTCACAAGTCCCCTCCCGACTCGCAGTCGAGCCTAACCCGGGCCGCGAGCATCTTGTTCGACTGCTGGAGCGCCCCCATAAGGCGACGGCATCCATGGTGACAGGCACTCCTCCGTCGAAGGCAGGCGTTGCCCGCCGTCGAAAATGCTCCTCACGCGGTGAGGTAAAGCCGGATTGCGTCCGACGGCCGAAGGTGGGGCACCCTCCTGCCCCGCATCCAGCAAGAAATGTCAGAGAAACCGGTTAGCGAAGAAGGAGGAAACCGGCCACGTTGAGGATGATCAGCAGCACGAGCGAGCTGAAGAAGCCCATTGTGGTGAAGAAGGCTGCAGCCATCGCAATCAGCATCGTGGCGCAAAACAGCGTGCCGAATTTCGTCGCGTTCAGGAAGAGGTTGTAGGTCTTCTCATGCTCGGAATAGTCCATCGGAGCGCCCGTTTCGACCGGTCCCGAATGATGCTCTGCCATCTTCCAATTCTCCCAGAATGCTGCGGCGCGGCCAGTGGCCACGTCCGCCTTTCAACCTTGATCCACGCACGGAGCCGCCTGCCAAAGCGGTGAGCAGACAGTCCTTTAGCTCCGCATACACAATGCGCAAGCCATGCGCAACGAAAACCCGCCCGCAAGGACTGCGGCATAAACGATATCCTGTTTGCGCTCTTCCGTTGGCTGCGGCCGACGTGCCACAGCGCCGCGCGTTTGATCGGAACGCGCAAAGGACGCTGTGGCACTTTGAGTTGCTGCGTGTTTTCGCCCTTAAATCGGTTCGATTCAAGGAAACATGCAGTAATCAGCCGCTTGCGAATGCACGGGCGTAAGCGCGACCGTAGCTGCCTTGCGCAATTCGCGCGGTGGGCAGGATCGTCAGCGGTGCGAACGGCACTTCGTTGCGGTCCGCAAACATCATCCGGCGCTCGAACGGTTCGGAGTCGAAAATCGGATAACGATCGAGGATCGAGGGACGCTGTCCGCGAACGCGCGCGACCAAGAGGGCACCGTCGGCATTGTAGACGCCGAGGTTTTCCCGGCACGCGACGACCGTCTCCGAGGCGAAGATACGCTTGTAGAAAGCCGTATGGCGCGGCCGGCAAGCCGTCAGGCAACGGTCGGCGGAGAAATATTCACAAGCCATCGCAACCGGACGGAGCGTCAGATAGGGCAGCGCCCGCATCTCGTCGCCGAGCACCTCGGGATCCACGGCGAGCCTGCCCGGGTCGATCAGCACCATGCCCGCATCCAGGAAGGTATCGATCTCCGGACCGAAGATAATTCCGGACGTGCTTGCCCGGTGGTCCGGCGTCACATGGTGTACACGCACCGTACTGACCAGGTTCTCATCGAGATAGATGCCGAACACATAGGCATGACTATCGAAGTCGAGGTCGTCTATCAGCGTTGATCCCGTCAGCTCCATCAGGTTGACGGCCTTGTAGGCCTTGTACCTGAGCCGCGCGATGTCTTCCATGTCCTCGCCGGTTTCGACGCGCCTGTATTCGACGCGGTCGAGCAGCTGCATCAGCTTCTCGGAAAAAATTCCAGGCTCCGCCTGGCGCCCATCAGCACCCATCAATCGCCCCCATAGTTAACAAAAGGTTAACCTATTGACGGCTGGGGAGCTGGCAACAACAAAATGATACAGGCTGCACTTAACCTTTTGTTAACCTTAACAAATGGTTAAATTCCATGGTGAATCCGTGGGGTGAGGGTCGCAAACGTTGCCGGGAGCCTGATGCGGGGCAGAATGGCGGAGCAGAGCCGCGCATTGAAACGAAGAGATGGGACGTCAGGCGATGCGCTGGTTGGACGACTTCGTGGGTCGTTTCCGTACACCCTGCTTGCACAAGGCGTCGATCGCGGAGGCCGGCATCGGCGCCGCGAAGACAAAGCCCTGTATCAGGTCGGCGCATTTGTATTCGTTGATCAGCTGGAGCTGATCCGCAGTCTCTACCCCTTCGACGACGGTCTTCAGGCCGAGGGCGCGGGCGAGATTGACGGTGCCTCGCAAGAGCTTGAAGCGCCGTGCGTCTTCGCGAATGTTGCGGACGAAAGACCGGTCGATCTTGATGATGCCGGCAGGCAGCGTATCGAGATAGCTGAGGCTCGAATAACCGGTGCCGAAGTCGTCGATAGCGATGGTTATGCCCCGCTCGTGCAGCTCGCTGAGAATGCCCTGGACCTTGGCCGGCTCATCCATCAGGCAGCTTTCCGTCACCTCGAGGTGCAGCCGCGCCGGACACAGCCCCGTTTCCTTGAGCGCCTCGTTGACCACCGCGACGATCCCGTCGCCCCTGAGATCGAGGACCGAGAGATTGACCGACACCGACACGTCGGCCGGCCAGTTCATGCAGTCCCTGCATGCCTGCCTTAGAACAAAGCGCGTGATGTCGGTGACGACACCCATCTCTTCGGCAAGCTGGATGAACACGTTCGGCGGCACGGGCCCACGCTCCGGATGTGTCCAGCGCGCCAACGCCTCGCAGCATTCGATCCGCGATCCATCCGGCGTAAACATCGGCTGGTAGGACACGCTCAGGCTATTTGCGTTAAGCGCATCGCGCAAATCGCTCTTGAGTTTCTGGCGATCGAGATAGCGGGCATCCATCTCGCCTTCGAAGGCGGTGCAGCCACTCTTGTTCCTTGCCTTGGTTTCCGAGAGTGCCAGGTCCGCCTTGATCTGCAATTCTTCGAACCGGAAATCGCCACTCTGAACAATGACGAAGCCGGCGCTCATGGTCATGGCGAATGTGAAGCCGCCAGCCACGTAAACGCCGCGCAGACCTGCATGCACGGCCCGGATCCGCTCTTCCAGATCGGCAACATCTGCCCTGTTGGGAAAGAAGACCACGAACTCGTCACCCATCAGGCGAGCGGCGATCGCATCGTCGCCGGTAAGGCTCTTGAGGCGTTCGGCGATCGCCTGTAGCAATTTGTCGCCGACGACATGCCCTCGCGTATCGTTGACATGCTTGAATTCCGCCACATCGACGAGGAGAAGGCCTATGTCGCGGCCGTGCCCGCCACTGGCAGCCATCGCATTGTGGGCAAGTTCAGAAAAATAGTCTCGGCTCGGCAGCCCCGTCAGCGTGTCGAAGCGCACCATCTGCAGGACCTGCTTCTCCGCCTGCACACGCGCCGTCACGTCTTCGAAGATCAACACGATCTCGCCGTTCTCGCGGCGATTTGCCGAGAACTCGAGGAAAAGGTCTTGCGAGGTGGAGATCAGCGCGCGAGAGCGCTTTCCCTCGATCAGCAGGTCGAGCTGTCGCGCGATCTTCTCCTTGTTGTCCGCGCCAAGCGCCATGCGGTCGGCGGCACGCTGCAGCACTTCGTCGAGCAGGCGATCCTTGAGATCGGCCTTGTCGCCGAGGCTGAGGAGCTCGCAGGCGCGTTCATTCGCGACCACGATGCGGTTGTGGCCGTCGAGCATGAAAAGCCCATGCGTCATGTTGTTGAGTGCCGCGTCGAATTGCCCGGCAATGGTCGATATTTCCCGCGCCGCGAGGACGTTCTCATAGAGGAAGGAGCGCACGTTGTTCGCCATCGTCCAGGTGGTCAGGATGAATGGCAGTATCAGCACCGCCAGGACGAGCATGTAGGGGTCCCGCAAGGTCAAGAGACCGATCACGATCGGCAGGCACGCCGATGATGACAGCAAGAGGACCGCTCGTTCGGAACCATAGTTCCGGCCCACCAACGAAATCATCGACGCCAGCGTCACCGAAATGCACGCCAGTTCCGCGAAGGAATCCTGACTGACGACGATTGCATATCCGCAGGCAATGCCGCAGGTCAGCGTCACGCTGACGCCACCGACGATGTATCGGTTCTCCCATTTTCTGACCATGGCATTGTCGGCGCGGGAAAAATCCTGCCGGTCGAACCGGGCCATGTCCAGGTTGCGGAGCGCCCAGACGACGACGATGGTCGCGGCGCATAACAGATAGAAAAGATCGGAGGTCTTGACGAAGACAAGCAGGAAGGTCACGACATGCGACAGCATGCCGATCACCAGCGTCCGGCGATGTTCATAGAGCGAACTCACAGACGACAGGTAGACATCTGTCGGAAGAGCGCCCCGTTCATTGGGCATCATGAACCAAGCTCCGGGTTTGCCGGATTGTTAGGGTCGAGGACTTAACGAAAGATTTCGTCTAACCCCCCGAAAGATCTGCCGAATTGCAGGATAGCAGCAAACAGGCACTGGGCTACACGCACCGATTCAACCCAATATTGCAGAAGACTGGTAAAAGTAGCCTCTTTCTACAACCACGCATAGGCATTTGCGACTTGCACACTTCTTCAACTGGCGCGGGCTCCAGCCTCGTTTTCCCGATGAAATGGTTACCCGACCTTGAAGAAATGCCCTAAATCCTCTCCCGTTCTTATCCTAGCCTGCCCAAAAAGCCCAGTCACCGGTGGCAGGCCGTCGAGAGCGATTCTCGATAGTTGACTTTAACCGAGATCTGACTGCAAGGCTTTCCGAATAGAAACGGAGTTTGATGATGTCGAAGCCTGTCGTTGCGATTCCCTGCGACTTCCGCGAATTCGACGGCAATGTCTGGCATGTTGCCGCCCATCAATATGTGCGCGCGGCCGTCGAAGGCTCCGGCGTCATGCCGTTCCTCATTCCGGCGCTCGAAACCGGCAATGACATCGACGAGGTCCTCGACCGTGTGGATGGCGTTCTAGCGAGCGGGGCACGCTCCAATGTCCACCCTTCACTTTATGGGAAGCAAGCGACGGATGCGGACGGTCCGTTCGATCCGGGTCGCGACGCCACCAGCCTGCCGCTGATCCGGCGTGCGCTTGATCGCGGCGTTCCGCTGCTAGCGATCTGCCGAGGCATCCAGGAGCTCAATGTTGCGCTCGGCGGTACGCTCGCGACCGAAATTCAGGACCAGCCCGGCATCTGGGATCATCGCAAGCCCGATGTTCCCGAACTCGACGTTGCCTATGGCATTCGCCAGGACGTGATCGTCAAGGAAGGAAGCTGCCTGGCGCCCGTCCTCGGCGCCGGCCGTGTCAGGGTCAATTCGCTGCACCGGCAGGCAATCGCCGCAACCGCGCCGCGCCTCGCCGTCGAAGCTGTTGCCGATGACGGCACGATCGAGGCGGTGTCGGTCATCGGCGCCAAAGCCTTCGCCGTCGGCGTGCAATGGCACCCGGAATACTGGGTGAAAACCGACACACCTTCGGCCTCGCTTTTCAGGGCCTTCGGCGATGCGGTGCGTGCCTATAAAGAGGCAAAGGCCTGATCTCGTCTTCCGGATCATTTCACCGTTTCATCGAAACAGCGAATTGACCCATTCGTTGAGCCCACGCAGTTCCGGACGCCAAACCGTTACACGCTTTTCCTGGAATTGCGCCGGAAGGGCGTTTCAACGACCGGAGTAAGGGCCTCTCCCGTCGAAAACCAGGCCTTCAGATTGTCGACGACGAGATCGGACATCGCGTTGCGGGTCGCCACCGAAGCGGAAGCCACATGCGGCAGAAGTGACACGTTCGGAAGCGTGAGCAATGCCTCCGGCACGTGTGGCTCATTCTCGAAAACATCGAGCCCCGCCCCGGCGATGACGCCATTCTGAAGGGCGGCAACAAGCGCCGCCTCGTCCACGGTCGAGCCGCGGCCGACATTGATCAGCACACCCTGAGGGCCGAGCGCGGCCAGAACGTCGGCGTTGACGGCCTTCAGTGTGCTCGGCGTGCCGGGCACGATCACGATCATCGTGTCGACCGCGTCGGCAAGGTCCCTGAGGCTTGAATGATAGGCGTAGGCAAGCCCCTCGCGCGGCGTGCGCGTGTGGTAGGCGATCGGAACAGCGAAAGCCTCGAGTCTCCTTGCGATCGCAAGGCCGATCCGCCCCAGGCCGAAAAGCCCGATCTTGCGCCCCCGGAGCGAGAGCGGCGAAAGTGGAAACGCCCCTTCCCGCGCCCAGCGGCCCTGCCGCAACCATTGCTCGGCCTGTGGCAGGCACCGGAGCGTATTGAGGAGCAGGCCGATTGCCGTGTCGGCAACCTCCTCGGTCAGGACATCGGGTGTATTGGTGACGGCAATCCCTCGCGCTGCCGCGCGGGCAACATCGACGCCATCATAGCCAACGCCGAAATTGCCGATGATCTCGAGGTGGGGTAACGCGTCCATAAGATCCACCGGCAGGCGGCCGGAAACCGCCACGCCGGCGACGTCCGCCATCTCCGGCGTCACCAAATCCACATCGGCCCGCTCGATGCGCACGGTCTCGAACATTTCCGGTAGCCGGTCGAGAATGCGCTGGTTGATCTTGCCGGGCACGAGAATTCTGGGGCGGCTCTCGGACATCATCATTCCTTTCGGGAGATGCGCTCAGGCGGTCACGCGGAGAGGGCCGGTCGACTGGCGTATGCGCATCTCCGGCTTTATCAGATGGATTCCGTCCGGCTCGTGGCTGCCGGAAAGCTTGTCGAGAAGCGCTCGCGCCGCGCTGCGGCCGACGTCGGCCTGCCCGTTCCAGACGGTCGTCAGCGCCGGGGTCGCGATCGAGGCTTCCTCGAGGTCGTCATAGCCGGTGACCGAGATGTCGACGCCCGGCACGAGCCCGGCGCGGGCGATGCCGTTCATCATGCCGATTGCCACCAGGTCGTTCCAGCAGACGACTGCCGTCGGCTTTTGCGGCAGCGACAAGAGATGTACGGCCGCCTCGAAACCGCCCTGCTTGGAGCGCGGCCCGGGAATGCGCAAGTCCGGATCGACGTCGATATTCGCCTTGCGCAGCGCATTCACATAACCCTGGTAGCGGTCGCGGCCGGTCGAGGTCTGGTCGGTGCCGCCGACCATTGCGATGCAGCGGTGGCCAAGGCCGATAAGGTGATTGGTCGCAAGCGAAATGCCATAGGCATCGTCGCCGCGGAAAATCGGCACGTCGAGTCCCTCGATCGACCGGGCAATCAGAATTGCCGGCATGCCGTTGTCCTCGGCAAGCTGTATGTCCTCCGGCGGGGTGCCGATCGCCGGCGACATGATCACGCCGTCGCCGCCAAGCTGCAGCAGCGTCTCGATGAAGTCGCGCTGCTTCTCGACGGAATCGTAGTGATTGGAGAGGATGAAGGTCTGCTTGTCGCGATCGAGTTCCGCCTCGATCGCCTTGAGGATTTCCCCGTAGAACGGGTTCATGATGTCGTGCACGACGACGCCAATGATGCCGGATCGCGATGTCCTCAAGCTCGCGGCGCGGCGATTGTAGATATAGCCGAGCGCGCGTGCCTGCTCCTTGATCTTATCGCGTGTGACGGTCGCCACCAGTGGGCTGTCACGCAATGCCAGGGATACTGTCGCCGTCGAAAGGCCGAGTGTTTCCGCGATTGTCGAAAGCTTGACCTTTTGCGCCACTATGTTCCCCCTGATTTCACCGATCTCGTCAGCCCGTTTTAAATCTTCTTTAAACTGTTTAAATCATCGCCGCAATCAGGAAGTGTCGCCCCGCAGCGCCGCGCGTCTTATGAGACGCGCAAAGGACGCTGTAGCACTTTGAATTGCTACATGTTTTTGTCCTTTGATCGGCTACGGTTAAAGGCAACATGCAGTGGCCGCGTGGGATCAATCGGGCGCCCTTGCCGCCTGCAGATTGCTGTCGACCGCCTTGAGCAATTTCAGAAGCGTACGCACCTGCTTGTCGGTCAAGCCCCGTGTGGCGAGCTGTTCGGAATGCTGACCAGCCTCCGCAATGGTCTGAAGCCGTTCGCGCCCGGGCATGGTCAGATAGACCTTCGTCAGTCTCGCATCTTCCTCATCCGGCCGGCGTTCGAGGAAGCCCTGCGCTTCCATGCGGCCGATCGTGCGCGTCATAGTCGGTGCCTTGACGCCAAGTTTTGCTGCTAGCGCACCTGCCGTCAGGCCATCGGTCTCGGCCAGCGCGAGCATGACGCCGTCCTGCCCCGCATAGAGGCCGCTCTCCACCAGATTGCGGGAAAGTACGGTGCGCATCGAGCGCGCCGCCTGCACAAGAACCGAAGCAAGATCGTGCGGCTCGACAGCAAGCTCGTCCCTCTTCTTGCCGTTCTTGCCCTTCTTTTCGGCCTTGCTCTTCTTGCCCATTGGACCTCCCGCCGAATCCCGTACACTCTGTTATAGCAATACGGCTTGTGATTACGAACTGTATGACTCAAATAACAATTTTACGACACTCGGGATGGAGAACCGAAGAGAAATGTTGATGCCCGAGCCCAACTGGAACGACAACCCCTCCGATCTCGCGCCTTCCGAGCGGCGGCAGTGGATCGCGGTGCTGCCGCTCGGCGCGCATGAGCAGCATGGGCCGCATCTTCCCTTCGAAACCGATCGGCTGATCGCAGAGGGCATCGTTCGGCGTGTCACGGCCGCGCGGCCGGCGGACCTTCCGGTAACGTTCCTACCGGTCGAGCCCGTCGGCTATTCGATCGAGCATATGGACGTGTCCGGCACGCGCACGCTCACCTTTGACGAAGCGATCGGTCGTTGGCTCGGGATCGCCGAAAATCTCCATCGCCTCGGCATCCGCAAATTCGTCATGCTGAACGCCCATGGCGGCAACTCGCCGCTGATGACGATCGTCGCGACGGAGGCGCGGGTGCGCTTCGGTATGCTCGCGGTCGCGACGAGCTGGACGCGTTTCGGGCAGCCGGAGGGCTGGATCAGCACCGAGGACAAGGCGCTCGACATCCATGGCGGCGACATCGAGACGTCGGTGATGCTGGCACTCCACCCCGACAAGGTGGATATGACGCGGGCCACCCGGTTTTCTTCCCGCCAGAGCGACTTCATCGCCCGGTTCACGCATTTGCGCGCCTACGGCCCGCACGCGTTCGGCTGGAAAATGTCGGACCTCAACCGGCAGGGTGTCGCCGGCGATGCCGGCGCCGCGACTGCCGCGCGTGGCGAAGTGCTCCTTGCACACACGGTGAAAGGCATCATCGAACTGCTCGAGGACGTGAAGGCCTTCGACATCGACGAACTTTCCTGATCGGCGAATGATGGACCAGTTCCGGCAGTGAATTCGACTGCCGCCATTTGCGCATCGTCGCTTCATCTCCTATATGAGGACGCGACATAGATGCCCGCGGCGCATCGCCAATCCTCGAGGCTCCCATGACCGAAACATCCACGCAGAAGCCGATCCCCGTCACCGTGCTCACGGGTTATCTCGGCGCCGGCAAGACGACCCTCCTCAACCGTATCCTCAGCGAAAATCACGGTCGCAAATACGCGGTGATCGTCAACGAGTTCGGCGAAATCGGCATCGACAACGACCTGATCGTCGAGTCCGACGAGGAAATCTACGAGATGAACAACGGCTGCGTCTGCTGCACCGTGCGCGGCGACCTGATCCGTGTCGTCGAGGGGCTGATGCGCCGTCCCGGTCGCTTCGATGCGATCATCGTCGAGACCACCGGCCTCGCCGATCCAGTGCCGGTCGCCCAGACCTTCTTCATGGACGACGACGTGCGCGCCAAGACCGAGCTCGATGCCGTCGTGGCCCTGGTCGATGCCAAACACCTGCCGCTGCGTCTCAAGGACAGCCGCGAAGCCGAGGACCAGATCGCCTTCGCCGATGTCGTGCTCTTGAACAAGACCGACCTGGTGACGCCGGAAGAGCTGGAGCGGATCGAGGCAACGGTACGCGTCATCAATCCGTCCGCTCGCATCTACCGCACGCAGCGCTCCGAGATCGACCTGACCAAGGTGCTCGACCAGGGTGCCTTCAATCTCGAAAAGGCACTCGAAAACGATCCGCACTTCCTCGATCAGGATGAGCACGACGATCACGTCTGCGGACCCGATTGCGACCACGATCACCATCATCACGACCATCATGATCATGATCATGATCATGGCCATGGCCACGATCACCACCATCATCACCACGACCATGGGCCGTCGCCCATTCATGACGTGACGGTGCAGTCGATCTCGCTGCGCGGCGGCGAGATGAACCCCGACCGCTTCTTCCCGTGGATCCAGAAGATCACCCAGACCGATGGTCCGAACATCCTGCGGTTGAAGGGCATCATCGCTTTTGCCGGCGATGCCGAGCGTTACGTGGTCCAGGGCGTGCACATGATCATCGAGGGCGACCACCAGCGCGCCTGGAAGGACGGCGAGAAGCGCGAGACCCGGCTCGTCTTCATCGGCCGCGATCTCGACCGCGAGAAGCTCGAGCGCACCTTCAGGGCCTGTGAGGTCCAGGCATGATCGCCGGTAAGATCATGCTGAAACAAGAGAGCCTGGCTAACTGATGCCGACAGTCGCTCCGCTCGATCTCGAAGGTCACGTCGTCGGCGTGGCCTTCCTCAAGGACACCCCCTTCTTCGCCGAAGCCTCCGGCACCATCCATCACCTCGACCATGGTCTGAAGACCGTTGAAGCCAATGATGGCCTGCTCTCGCTCGACCATGACGAAGCGAGCGACAGCCTGCTGACCGGCGGCGAGGACGGCAAGGTGATGCGCATCTCCGCCGACGGCACCATGAGCCTCGTCGCGGAAGCGCCGCGCAAATGGATATCGCAGGTCGCGGCCGGCCCTCAGGGCGCGGTCGCCTACGCCTATGGCAAGACGACCCATGTTCGCCTGGCGGACGGCACGACAAAGGATTTTCCCGAAGAGCGAACCGTCGAGGGCATAGCCTTTGCCCCGAAGGGTCTGCGCATCGCCGTTGCCCGCTACAACGGCGTGTCCATGCACTGGGTGGCGATCGCCGGCCAGCCGGCCGATCTCGAATGGAAGGGCGCTCATACCGGCATCACCTTTTCCCCGGACGGCCGTTTCGTCGTCACCTCCATGCAGGAAAACGCGCTGCACGGATGGAAGCTCGATGCCAAGGCGGGCGCCGAAGCGCGCCACATGCGCATGACCGGCTATCCGGCCAAGGTGAAGTCGCTGTCCTGGTCCGCCAAGGGCAAGTGGCTCGCGTCTTCCGGCGCGCCGGCGGCGATCGTCTGGCCATTCCAGGGCAAGGACGGACCGATGGGCAAGGCTCCGCTCGAGCTCGGCACGCGCGGCAACATCATGGTAACCGCGGTCGCCTGCCATCCGGCCGAAGACATCGTCGCCATCGGCTACGACGACGGCATGATCCTCGCCGCCCGCTTCGCCGACAGCAAGGAAGTGCTGCTGCGCCGGCCCGGCAAGGGTGCGATCACCGCCATGGCCTGGAGCAAGAGCGGCCGCCAGCTCGCCTTCGGTTCGGCGGCCGGCGATTGCGGTGTCGTGGATCTCGCCGGGTAGCCTGTCTTCCGCAGTGTGGGCGGAAGGCTCCTCACCCAAGCCTCTCCCGGCAAGTGGGGCGAGAGGATGTGCTGCGCGATTCGTCCATGCAGCAATTCAAAGTGCTGCACCGACCTTTACGCGTCCGATTGGACCTGCGGCGCTGTGGGTGGCGAAGGCGGCGCCACGAGTCCCTTCTCCCGCCTGCGGGAAGACGGTGGCGGCAGCCGGATGAGCGGCCAATCGCAAGCTGCTTCACCACTCAAGCTCCAGATGCGGCCGCCCGTTCGAGGTCTTTTCGACCGTCCGTCCGGTCTCGTCTATCGTCGCCGTTACCCTCTGGCGAAAGGCCGAAAAACTTTCGAACGTGACGACATCGACCGGTTCATCGAACTTGAACGTCAGACGATAGCGTCCCGGCTCAGCACTTATCGCGTGAGCCGAGAGGATTTCCGCATTGAAGGCCTGGCCGAGATAGTGGCCTTTCACCCGTGACCCCAGCATCCAGGGATTGAAGCGAGGCCGGTTGCCGACGGCGGCGTGAAGCGTGTTCCAGTCGCGGTAGCCGTATTGGGCGGCGACGAGTTCGAGCGATTTGGAGTGGCTGATCTGCTCGCCCTCGGACGCGAGCCGGGAGCGCAGGCGCCGTGCCTGGTCCTTCAGCGCGTCAAGCGAGGGAAGCGTCGGTTTATCATGCGTCATGACAGGGTCTCCTGTTGCGGCATGCAATTTTCAGGATGGGTGCCCGCATTGCCATCGGTTCGCATGCCGTTTCGGCGTGACCGTGTCGAAAGGAGGGACTTCACCAAAGCATCAAGCTCGCGGACGGCAGGGGCCCTCGCCCACCGCCTGCATAGGGGAAGCCGAGAAGGCTGTCAAACGAGTGTCGCCTGCAACAACGACGGCAACGACCTCATCAAAGATGGCGAACAGACGCTTGCGCGCACGCAAAAGCCGTGAGACGACTTTCGTCGCGAAGGGAGGACATCATGAGCGAAGTCACCATTCTTGCATTCGCGCTCGTCGCTTTCATCGGCATCGTGACTCCGGGTCCGACCGTGCTTCTCGCGCTTACCAATGGCTCGCGCCATGGCGTGAAACGGGCGACGGCGGGCATGATCGGCGCCATACTGTCGGATTTCGTACTGATCGGTGCGGTGGCTCTCGGCCTCGGCGCGCTCTTGGCAGCGTCTGAGTTCTGGTTCACGGTCGTCAAGTGGCTGGGTGCAGCCTATCTCGCTTTCCTGGGCATCATGCTGCTGCGCTCGCGCGGCACGCTGGAAATTGCCGCCGACAGCAAGAGCCCAGCCGGCACCGCCACGGTACGCACGATCTTCCTCAAGAGCTTCCTTGTCGCGGTCACCAATCCCAAAGGCTATCTGTTTTTCTCCGCCTTCCTGCCGCAATTCGTCGTGCCGGCCTTGCCGCAGACGCCGCAATATACCGTCCTGGCCATCGTATTCGCATCGATCGACCTGATGGTGATGTTCGGCTACGCCCTGGTCGGTTCGCAGGCGGTCCGTTTCCTCAAACGCTCCGGAGCGATCTGGCTCGATCGGCTGTGCGGTGGCGCCCTGTTGGCGCTGGCAGGATCGCTCGCACTCTATCGAAGGGCCGCCAACTGACACGTGGAAGCGAAGACAACGCATGATCGGCTACACGATGGCCAGAACGGCGGATCTGAAGCGGGCCGAGCGATTTTACGATCCGCGGATGGTCCTGATCGGCCAGGAGCGCTGCTATTGCGACGAACAGGTCACCTCCTGGGGCCGGCGGGATGACGGCCTTTCTCGTTGAAAGCGTGGACATGATGGAGCGGATGTTCGAAATCGCCAGGGCGGTTGGAGCGAAGGGACACCGGGCTTCCGCCCGCAATATGGCGATGGCTGTTACGCAGCCTACGTGATCCGGACGGAAACAGGCTTGCCTTCGCTTGTTACGACGCGAGGACGCCGCTCACGCCCGACGCGTGAGAGCCGCTCGAACAAGCCCTTTCGAAAACACTACAGCGCTCCCGCCGGCGCGGCAGGAGCGCTGTTTGTTATCCGCCTCCGCAGGGTTGGAGGCGGCGAAATTAAGCGGCGCGCTTGAGCGGAGGCATGGCTAGCTTACGACCGCTCGCCACCAGCATCCCGGCGGCGCCATTGAGCCAGCCGCTCTTCAGCTCGAGCGCCAGGAAGCGGTTGCGCTCGAACGGTCCCGGCATGACGAGATGCTGCGCCCGCTCGGCGAAGAAGCCGAACCGCTCGTAATAGGCAGCGTCGCCGACAAGCAGGATCGCCCCGTGGCCGCGGTTCTTGGCCGCCTGGATTGCCGCACGCATCAGCATGCCGCCGATCCCCCTGCCCTCATGCGCCGGATCGACGGCAAGCGGGCCGAGAAGAAGCGCGGGCACGCCATGGCCCTCCCGGTCGACACCAGCCTCGACGTTCCAGAGACGCACCGTGCCGATCACATGACCGTCCTCGTCGCGCGCGACAAGGGCAAGCCCGTCGGCCGGCACGCGGCCGCGACGCAGCTTTTCCGATGACTTGCGCCGGCGATCCGTGCCCATGGCACGGTCGAGCAGGTTTTCACGCGCGACGACGTCGCCCGGGTTTTCGGAGTCGATCACAAAGGTGGACGGCGCGAAGAACGCGCGCATGGCATCAACAACAGCGGCCATCGGGGCCTCCCGTCATCAAAACCGCTTCAGGCGGACCGGATAAGAATTGTGAAATCGCCGCTCCCGCGGTTGGCGCGGGAGCGGGCAGGATCAGATCACATAGGCCTTCAGCGGCTCGAAGCCGTTAAAGGCGACGGCCGAGTAGGTCGTCGTGTAGGCGCCCGTCCCTTCGATCAGCACCTCGTCGCCGATCGTCAGCGAGATCGGCAGCGGATACATGTTCTTCTCGTAGAGCACGTCGGCCGAGTCGCAGGTCGGGCCGGCAAGCACGCAGGGCTCCATCGCATCGCCGTCGCGCGCGGTGCGGATCGGGTAGCGGATTGCCTCGTCCATCGTTTCGGCGAGGCCGCCGAACTTGCCGATGTCGAGGAAGACCCAGCGGTGGTTGTCGTTGTCCGACTTCTTCGAGACAAGAACGACTTCCGCCTTGATCACGCCCGCATTGCCGACCATGCCGCGGCCCGGCTCGATGATCGTCTCCGGGATGTTGTTGCCGAAGTGCTTCTTCAGCGCACCGAAGATCGCCTGGCCGTAAGCTTCCGCCGACGGGACGTCCCTCAGGTACTTCGTCGGGAAGCCGCCGCCCATGTTGACCATCTTGAGCTCGATGCCCTGCTTGGCAAGCTGCACGAAGACCCGCTTGGCATCGGCGAGCGCCGAATCCCAGGCGTCGAGCTTCGTCATCTGCGAGCCGACGTGGAACGACACACCGTAGGAGACGAGGCCGAGCTGATGGGCGTAGACGAGCACGTCGACAGCCATCTGCGGGACGCAGCCGAACTTGCGCGACAGCGGCCATTCCGCACCTTCGCCATCGGTCAGGACGCGGCAGAAGACACGGGCGCCGGGAGCGGCACGCGCGACCTTCTCGACTTCCTCATGGCTGTCGACAGCGAAAAGGGACACGCCCAGCGCATAGGCGCGGGCAATGTCGCGCTCCTTTTTGATGGTGTTGCCATAAGAAATGCGTTGGGCGGTCGCACCGGCATCGAGCGCCATTTCGATTTCGGCGACGGACGCGCAATCGAAATTGGAGCCGAGACCGGCGAGAAGGCGCAGGATTTCCGGCGCCGGGTTGGCCTTGACGGCATAATAGATCGAGCTGTCAGGCAGCGCGTGGCGAAAGGCCTTGAAATTGTCGCGCACGACGTCGAGGTCGACCACGAGGCAGGGGCCTTCCGGTCGTCGGGTGTTCAGGAAGTCGATGATGCGTGCAGTGGTCATAGCCATATTCCCCGGATCCATTAGACTCCACAACTGTGGAGGACAAAGGGCATACGCGCGCTTGCACTGGAACCAGCCGGTGGAGACCCCGGAACCATGCATGCGCTCGATGCGCGAAACAGTGAATCGAAGCCCGCGAAGGCTAAGACTCGGCTTTGTCTGCCATGGATTGGAGGGGATAACCCAACCGCACTTCCGGCAATGAAGGTGTGCCTCTTCAGTAACCCCGGCTGTTGGAAAGCCGGCAGACACCAGAAAGGCCCGCACCGTCGTTGCTTCAAGATGTCCTCGCATTTCCCGGTTGGCCGGAATAGCGACTGGAGGGGTTAGTTCCAGGTACCTTACCGATTTCCTCACCTTATTCGAGGGTCGGCGGACACCCACAGGCACGTGCGACTTTGGGCAAGGGGTAGGTAAGAAAAAACAGTGTCGTAATCAAGAGTTTTTTGCGTTCCGCGGTTGAATTTTTTCCGAAGCCGACGACATTGTCGGTGTTCACATTCACTGAACAATCGAGCCAGCTGGAGAGAAAGCGCCAAGCCTTTGAAATCAATGGGATTTGCTCCGGCCACATGAGACGACCGCGCTAAGACGCGGCGCCTCGGGTCGAGCACTGAGGGCGCGGCGTATTCATGATCCTTCGACAGGCGACCGATTGCGGCCGAATCAGCCCGGCGAACATGAGGCGAAAGAAAGTCAGCCATGGACACCTTGACCCGTATCCGTGCCTTCATCGACGTCGTGGACGCGGAAGGCTTTTCCGCAGCCGCCCGGCGCGTCGGAAAATCCAAGGCACTTCTGTCGAAATATGTTCGTGAGCTGGAAGACGAGCTCGGCGCCCTGCTGCTCAATCGGACGACGCGGCAATTCTCGCTGACGGAGGCCGGCCACACCTATTATCGCACGGCCTCGGAGATCCTGAAGGAAATCGACAACCTGGCCGATCTCGTGCGCGCCAACAATTCCGACCTGCGTGGCCGGCTGCGGATCACCGTGCCCAGGACATTCGTGGATGCGGATATCGGCCAGTCGCTGATCGATTTTGGCAAGCAGCATCCCGAATTGTCGCTCGAAATCGTCTCGGACGATCGCTTCATCGATCTGGTGGAAGAAGGTTTCGACGTCGCGATCCGCATCACGCGGCTCGAGGATTCGACGCTGATCGCGCGCAAGCTCGATGACTTCCAGGTGCTGCTCTGCGCCTCGCCGGACTTCGTGGAAAGGATCGGCCCGCTCAAGCATCCGACCGAGCTTTCGAAAATCTCCTGCATTCTCGACACCAACGGCCGATCCTATTCGAACTGGCGCTTCGTCGAACCGGACGGTTCACCCTTCACGGTGCCGGTGGGCGGACCGATCGAAGTCAACAGTCCGCTTGCCTCCGCGCGCGCCGCGGTGACTGGTCTCGGGATTGCCCCGGTGCCGGATTTCATCGCCCGGCCGAAGATCCAGTCCGGCGAGCTGGTGACGTTGTTCGATGACTTCCTGCCCAAAGACCGCGGCATCTACGCGATCTATCCGCATCGGCGCTATCTGCCGGCCAAGGTGCGCACCTTCGTCGATTTCCTTCACGGCTGGTTCCGCTCGCGGTGACGGCGCCGTGCCGCCAAGTCCCAATTCCGTCCCATTTGCAGTACATTTCGAAAACGATTCGCGCGGCTTACAGCGCCGCGCGTCTTATAAGACGCGCAAAGGACGCTGTAGCGGTTTGAATTGCTGCATGTTTTTTTCCTTCAATCGGCGACGATTGAAGGAAACTTGCAGTGGGCCGAAAAGGATTTCCTCTCCCATGAAAACAAAGTGCTTCGCCATAGCCGGCCTTGCCACGCTTTTCGCGCCCGCCCTGGCTGTCGCGCATCCACACATTTTCGCCGAAGCGCGGTTGGAGATCGTTTCCGACGACGAGGGTGGGATCGCCGAACTGCGCAATGTCTGGCGCTTCGACGAGTTGTTCTCCGCAAGCGTCGTGCTCGACTTCGACAAGAACTCGAACGCGACCCTCGACCCGGACGAGCTCAAGGAGGTCGGCCAGACGGTGCTCGAGTCCCTTTCGGAATATAATTACTACACGACGATTTTCGACAACGGCAAATCGGTAAAGGTGACGAAGCCCGACAGCATCAATGTCGACTACAAGGACAACCAGCTCCTGATGATCTTCGCGGTGAAGCCGGCGGAAGCGATGCCGCTCAAGGGCAAGCTCTCCTTCGGCGTCTACGACCCGACCATGTACACGGCGATGGACTTTCCGACCGACGACGATCTCGCGGTCGTCGGCGAGAAGATCGAGGCCTGCGAGCACAAGGTAGTGAGGCCCGATCCCGACGAGGTGCTCGCGGAAAACAAGGACACGCTGACCGACGCCTTCTGGAACGACCCGACCGGCACCGACATGTCGAAGCTCTTTGCAACCAGGATCGAGGTTACATGCTGAATGCACGCAGGATTGGCCGACCGCTGGCCGCCGCGCTTTTGCTGGCGCTTCTTTCGGCGACGGCAGCCGCGGCCCAGTCGCCGCTCGGCATCGGCACCGCCGAACCGTCGGTCCAGACGACGGGTTTCCTAGGCGGCTTCTTTGCCTGGGTGAACATGGAGCAGCAGGGCTTCTACCGGATGCTGACCGGCACGCTCAAGGGCATGCGCGAAAACCCCTGGCAGCTCTGGTCGTTGATCGGCCTCTCCTTCGCCTATGGCGTCTTTCACGCCGCCGGCCCGGGCCATGGCAAGGCGGTCATCTCCTCCTACATGATCGCCAACGAGACGGAACTTCGCCGCGGCGTCGTTCTCTCCTTTCTCTCCTCGATCCTGCAGGGCGTGGTGGCGATCCTCCTCATCGGCGCCGTCTATCTCCTGTTGCGCGGCTCGTCGATCAGCATGACCGAGGCCACCCACTCGCTTGAGGTCGGAAGCTACGCGCTGATTGCGGCCTTCGGAGGCTGGCTGGTCTTTCGTAAGCTGCGCTCGATGGCGCGCGCCACTCCCGCCTTGGCCATCGGCGCGCACACGGAGCGCGGCCATCACCGCCACGATCACCATGACCATGATGACCACCACCACCATCATCATGCCCACGCTCCGGGTGAGGTCTGCGCGACCTGCGGACATGCGCACGCGCCGGACCCGGCCATGCTGAAGGGAGATCGTTTTGCGCTGAGCGAAGCCTGGTCCGCGGTCGTCGCCGTCGGCCTGCGCCCCTGCTCCGGCGCCTTGATCGTTCTCTCCTTCGCGCTTTTGAACGGGCTCTATCTTGGTGGCGTTCTCTCGGTCTTCGCCATGTCGATCGGCACGGCGATCACGGTTTCCATTCTCGCCACCTTGGCCGTGACGGCCAAGGGGTTCGCGCTCCGCTACGCCTCGAGCGGTTCGGCTGCTGCACGCATTTCCAACGGCATCGAGATAGCCGGCGCCGCGATGGTGCTGGTGCTTGGACTTGTGCTGCTGGGCGCCGCACTGCAGGGATAGAGCAAGCCCAGGATTTGCTAGATTCCGAGACCAGGTATTACTGCCCGCGCCGCCGCTGATGGCGGGCGCGCAGCCAGAAAATCAGGAAAAAGCCGAGGACGAAGAGAGCGCCGAAGGCAGCGGCGAGCCACGGCGAAATATCGCCCAGCCGAAGCATGATCGACGGCAAGGCGAGGAAGCCGACGGCGACCACCAGCAGGATGATGGCGGCGGCAATCGCCGGCGATCTTTCTTTTTTCTCAGGCGGATTCAAGTTCGCTCCTTGCCTTCATGTCGGCGCGAATATCCTTGAGGCACCGCTTCTGACGGCCATCCCCGTGGAAGTTCTCGGGCGACAGCCAAGCTTCGAATGCAGCCTTGATGGGCGGCCATTCGCTGTCAATGATCGAGAACCAGGCTGTATCGCGGTTGGCGTGCTTCGAAATCATATGCTGGCGGAAAATGCCTTCGAACGTGAAGCCTAGACGCGCTGCCGTGGTGCGGCTCGGTTGGTTTTCGCTGTGGCATTTCCATTCGTAGCGGCGATAGCCCAGATCCTCGAAAACATGCCGAGCCATCAGGTATTGTGCCTCCGTCGACAACGTCGAGCGCGCCATCAGGGGGCCGTGTGCAACGGCGCCGACTTCCACGACGCCATTGGCCGGATCCGCGCGCATGTAGTTCGCCATGCCGACGACCTTGCCGGTCGATTTGTCGCGGAACACTTCGGTTACCCAGCCGGATTTCTCCTGCGCCGCCGTCAGCCACGCGTCAAATGCATCAATGCCGGAAAAGTCGTCCTGCGTGAAATATCTCAACAGTGGGTTGATGGCCAAGCCGCCGAAGGCGTCGCCCCAGAGCGCCTTGAGGTGCTGTGCACGGTCATACGGTTCCAGCCGAACATATCGGCCCTCGATGAAGACTGGCCGCGGGGCCGGACATCCCTTCCAGTTGGCGAGATCGCGCATCAACCACTCCGAATCCATTGCTATATCCGCAAATAGGTCAGATGCGGACCGGTTACAAATTCAAACTGGTGATGAAATCATGAAGCGGCCGCGCACCGCTTCTCCTGCATCTACGGCGCGTGTCCCCGCACCATACACTCGCGCGAGGTCAGGCGGGGACCTTGGCTCCCGAAACGGTCGCCTCGATGTGGTCGACGAGCGCATCGGGAAGCCCGAGACGGCCGGCGAGCAGATCGAGATAGCCGCGTTCCGCCCGGCTCTCGGGCTCGATCGCGAGGCGCGACGCAGTGTAGATCTCCACGCGCTGCTCCTCCGTCGTCGCGGCAGCGACGATAGCATCGAGATCGACTGGATTGGCGAGTTCCGCCTCGAGGAACGCCGCCGCGTCGGCCGAGAGACCGGAAACCGACAGCTTGTCGATGATGTGGCCGCGCTCGGTCTCGTCGATATGGCCGTCGGCACGCGAAGCGGCGATCATGGCACGCACCAGGATCAGGGCAAAATCGTTGCTCACGGCTCCCGGTGCCGTGAAGCCGGAATCCGCCGGCGGCGGCAGGAGCTCCGGTGTCGACTGCGCAGCCGGTTCGGGAGCCGGCGTCTTGCCGGCCTGATAGTTCTTGTAGGCTTGATAGCCGAGCCCGGCGATCGCCGCGAGACCGCCGAGCACGGCCGCATTGCCCGCGAGCTGACGACCGGATTTCGTGCCGAGGAGGACAGCAGCGATCGCGCCGGTGGCAAGCGGATTATCCTTGGCGAGCTTGGTCACTTGATCCGCGCGATCGCGGACCGTGCCGCCGGCGCCCGGCACCTGCGACCCCAAGAACTGGTCCAGCAACTTCTTCGCGTCGAACATGGCTTCGCTCCTCTTCGGTTACCGCGCGACGACAAAGCAAAAAAGCGCTCTCCCGCCCCCGCGTCGTTGTCGGCGGATTGAGACATAGGAACGTTGCGAGGAAAATACAAATTGACGTTGAAGATGAAAAAGCCGGGCAAACGCCCGGCCGTTGCACGCCTACTGCATGTTTCCTTAAATCGTACCCGATTAAGGATACAAACATGCAGCAATTTAAAGTGCTGCAGCGTCCTTTGCGCGTCTGGTAAGACGCGCGGCGCTGCAGGTGACCCGCAAAATCACCCCTTTAGGGCGTAGGCTTCTGCGGCAAGCTTGGTGATGCCCGCCCAGTCGCCTTTCGCCACCAGTTCCTTCGGCGCCACCCACGAACCGCCGACGCAGACGACGTTCGGCAGCGAGAGATAGTCGCGTGCGTTGCCAAGCGAGATGCCGCCGGTCGGGCAGAACTGAGTGCCGGCGAGCGGCGATGAAAGCGACTTCAGATAGGCGGCCCCTCCTGCCTGCTCGGCCGGGAAGAACTTCATAACCTGATAGCCTTCCTCGCGCAGCCCCATGACCTCGCTCGCCGTCGCGGCCCCAGGCAGCAGCGGCACTTCGTGATCGTTGGCAACATCGATCAGCTCCTGGGTCGTGCCGGGGCTGACGATGAACTGCGATCCTGCCTCCACGGCCTGCTCGAACTGCGCGGCATTGAGAATCGTGCCGGCGCCGGCGACGGCGCCCTCAACCTCGGCGGCGACCGCACGGATCGCATCCAGCGCCGCCTGCGTGCGCAGCGTGATCTCGATCGCCTTCAGTCCACCCGCGACAAGTGCGCGCGCCAGCGGCACGGCAGTCGCGGCATCGTCGATGACCAGCACCGGGACCACCGGTTGCAGCTTGAGAATGGAGAGAAGCTTGTCGGTTTTCGCGCTCATGCCGGTCACCTTTTAAAACGATTGAATACTGCGCTCCGCATACTCCCCCCAGCCGCCCTTGTCGAGACCGAAGGTCGTGAACACAACCTCGCCTTATAGCAGCGGAAAATAAAATACCATCGATAGCAGAGAGATCGCTTGAGCGTTGGCGATAAAGCGA